>JAHEKC010000002.1:60200-88111 GCA_024638565.1 Bacteroidota bacterium | reverse complement strand
CATACCCTGATGATTTTGTCAAAAATGCGAAAAAACTGGGAATGAGGCAGGCGTACCGTTTTTACATATTTGGAAAATAGGACTTTACAGGTTATTTTTGCACCAGTTCTTTACGTACTTATCAAGAAAGGTGGAGGGACTGGCCCTGTGAAACCTTAGCAACCGGCCCCGGTATTCCGGGACGACAGGTGCTAATTCCAGTTTCGTCAGAGGGCGAAAACAGATAAGTGATGAGTTTTCGGATTGTATAATTCCAAATACTTAGATCTCTCATGACTGCATGAGAGATTTTTTTTGTGCCAAGATGAATATAGATACTGCACAGGGGCCACCTGAAATTCTCACCACCGGAGACGGAACGCATACCGTTCGCGCATTCACGCACGGGGAGCCGTTTCATTCGTTACGCGGCAGCAGGCGCGAAAGCATACATGTGTTTATCAGGCACGGGCTGCAGTACATGACTACCGGCAGGGAATTCATCCGGTTGCTTGAGGTGGGTTTTGGGACCGGCCTGAACGCCGTGCTTACCTTCGGGCATACCTGGCGCCAGGGACCGGAGATCAGCTATGAAGCGTGGGAATTGTTCCCGATTGACCGGGCAGTTGCCCGGCAGCTGAACTTCGATGCCTTTTCAGGAGAAGGATTGAAAGGACTTACGGCTAGTTTACATGACGCTCCCTGGGAGTCGGAGACTTCCTTTGGTAAGTTTCACTTGTACAAAAGGCATGTGGACGCGCGGGCCTGCCCGACCGACGGTTTTTTCGACCTCGTTTACTATGATGCGTTTTCGCCGGGAGTGCAACCTGATATGTGGACGCCGGAACAAATGAAGCGCATGTACGGTGTCTGCTCACCCGGGGCAGCACTGGTTACCTACTGTGCCAGCGGTCATGTACGACGTGCCATGGAAGCGTCCGGCTTCCGGGTAGAGCGGCTGCCGGGTCCGCCCGGAAAGCGCGAAATGCTCCGGGCTGTTCGGCCCGGAATAAAGGGGAATGAACATGCGTGATATAAAAGAGGAGCTTAAAAAAAGGATCCTGGTCATCGATGGGGCCATGGGCACGATGATCCAGCGATATAGCCTGCAGGAACGGGACTACCGGGGTGAGCCATTCGCAGATCATGGCCAGGACCTGAAGGGGTGCCATGACCTGCTCTCCATTACCCGCCCGGATGTCGTCCGTGAAATACACCGGAAATACCTGGAGGCCGGTGCGGACATTATTGAAACCAATACATTCAGCTCCACTCCCATATCCCTGGCGGATTACGGCATGCAGGAACAGGCGTACGAGATCAACCTGGCCGCGGCCCGTGTAGCCCGGGAAGCCGTGGACAACCTCAGTGGAAAAGCCGGATTCGTGGCCGGCGCCCTGGGCCCTACCAATAAGACCTTAAGCCTGAGTCCGGATGTAAATGACCCGGGTTTCCGTGCGGTCACCTTCGATGAGATCCGGGACGGATATGCCATCGCCGTAAAGGCGCTGCTGGAAGGCGGGGCCGACCTGCTGCTGGTGGAAACAGTATTCGATACGCTGAATGCGAAAGCAGCCCTTGCTGCCATCAGGGAAGTATTCGACAGTACAGGCCGATCGCTTCCGGTCATCGTGAGCGGCACCATCACCGATGCCAGTGGACGGACCCTGTCGGGACAGACGGCAGAGGCATTTCTGAATTCCGTGTCACATGCGGATCTGCTGGCCGTGGGATTGAACTGCGCCCTGGGTGCCGCGGAAATGCGTCCCTATCTCGAAGAGCTTTCACGGAAGGCTCCGTTTTACATCTCATGCTATCCCAATGCGGGGCTTCCGAACCAGTTTGGCGAGTATGACCAGACATCCGAGGAGATGAGCGCTCACATTGCAGATTTCCTGGACAGCGGGTTCGTAAATATGATAGGCGGATGTTGTGGCACCACGCCGGATCATATTGCCAACCTGGCCAGGCTGGCAAAGACAGCCACGCCGCGGCGAATTCCGGAATCCGAACCATGGCTGCGCCTCAGTGGACTGGAAGCTGTTACCCTGAGGCCGGATTCCAATTTCATGAATATCGGGGAGCGTACCAACGTGACCGGCTCACGGAAATTTCTAAGGCTAATCAGGGAAGAGCAGTACGAGGAGGCCCTTGACGTGGCCAGGAACCAGGTCGAAGGTGGTGCCCAGGCAATTGACATCAACTTTGACGAAGGGATGCTGGACGCGGAAAACGCCATGACGCGCTTTCTAAACCTGGTAGCTGCAGAGCCGGATATCGCACGGGTGCCCGTGGTGATCGACAGTTCCAGGTTTCAGGTGATCGAAGCGGGATTAAAGTGCATCCAGGGCAAGGGGATTGTCAACAGCATCTCCATGAAAGAAGGGCAGGAGGAATTCGTGCGCCAGGCAAAAGTGATCCGGAAATACGGTGCAGCGGTCATCGTGATGCTGTTCGATGAAAAGGGGCAGGCGGACACCACCGAACGCAGAATTGAAATTGCGCAAAAGGCCTACGACCTGCTGGTACGGGAAGCGGGATTTGCACCGCAGGATATCATTTTTGATCCAAACATATTTCCGGTGGCAACCGGAATGGAGGAGCACAGGCAAAATGCGGTCAGTTACTTCGAAGCCACGGCATGGATCAAGGCAAACCTGCCGCTGGCTAAAGTGAGCGGTGGTGTAAGCAACGTTTCCTTTTCATTCCGTGGAAACGATCTCGTGCGTGAAGCCATCCATGCGGCTTTCCTTTACCATGGGGTGAAGGCAGGCATGGATATGGGCATTGTCAACCCGTCGCAGCTTCAGGTGTATGACGAGGTTCCGGAGGCCTTGCTTCAAAATGTGGAGGATGTGCTGCTGGACCGGACCGACAATGCTACAGAAGCGCTGATCACCTTTGCGGAAACACTGAAAGGGCAGTCGGGTACACGTGCCGCCGTTGATGATGCATGGCGGCAGGGTACGGTGGAGGAGCGCATATCACACGCTTTGGTGAAGGGCATCAACAGCCATATCAGCGGGGATGTGGAAGAGGCCAGGCAGAAATACGGCAAGCCGCTGCAGGTCATCGAAGGCCCGCTCATGGACGGCATGAATACGGTGGGTGACTTGTTCGGAGCCGGAAAAATGTTCCTCCCACAGGTTGTCAAGAGTGCGCGTGTCATGAAGCAGGCCGTCGCTTACCTGCAGCCCTTCCTGGAAAAAGAGAAGGTCGCGGGAAGTAAAAACGGCAAGGTGCTTCTTGCGACGGTGAAAGGAGACGTTCATGACATTGGCAAGAACATCGTTTCCGTGGTGATGGCCTGTAACGGCTATGAAATCATTGACCTTGGGGTCATGGTGCCGGCGGAAAAAATCCTTGCGGAAGCAAAAGCCCATGAGGTTGATGTGGTGGGACTGAGCGGGCTTATAACTCCTTCGCTGGACGAAATGGTGCATGTGGCGTCGGAAATGGAGCGGCAGGGATTCGAACTTCCGTTGCTTATCGGGGGCGCTACAACGAGCAGGGTGCATGCAGCGGTCAAGATCGCGCCCTGTTACAAGCAACCCGTCGTGCACGTGAATGACGCATCGCGAAGTGTGCCGGTGGTCAACAGGCTGCTCTCGCAAAATACACGGGCAGCTTTCATCAGTGAAACAGCTGCAGAATATGAAAAGGTGCGCGGTCTTCACCTGCAGACAAAGGCAAAAAGGAAATTCGTTTCCATTGCAGCCGCCCGTGAGAACAGGCTAAATATGAATGGCAGTGCCGTGCAAGCGCCGGCCTGGACAGGAGTCAGGTCCTTCGACGACTACCCGCTGGACGAAATTGCCGAGCTGATAGACTGGACGCCCTTCTTTGCCACCTGGGAAATGAAAGGCCGGTATCCGGCAATCCTCAGGGACCCTGGTAAAGGGGAGGAGGCACAAAAGCTGTTTGATGATGCCCGGCATATGCTGAGGCAGATCATAGATGGCAGGTGGGTCCAGGCAAGAGGCGTGATGGGAATCTTTCGGGCCGGCCGGATGGGGGACGACATCCGTGTGATGAATGATGCGGGTGACGAAGCATATATCCTGCATACACTCAGGCAGCAGGCTGAAAAGAGTGGCAGCCAGCCTAACCTCGCCCTTTCTGATTTCATCCAGGAGGAGGATCATATTGGTGCGTTTGCCGTGAGCACCGGTTTCGGCATCGAAGATCGGCTGGCTGAATTTGAAAAAGCGCATGACGATTATTCAGGGATCCTGCTCAAGTCACTGGCAGACCGGCTGGCGGAAGCATTTGCCGAGCTGTTGCACAAGAGGCTCAGGACCGAGTTCTGGGGCTACGCGGCCGGGGAAAACCTGTCCAATGAGGAGCTGATTCGGGAAAAATATTCCGGCATACGCCCGGCACCCGGCTATCCAGCCCAACCCGACCATACAGAGAAACGGACAATCTGGAAGTTACTGGATGTCGACAAACAAACGGGTATCAGGCTCACCGACAGCCTGGCGATGGACCCGGCCGCGTCAGTAAGCGGCTTGTATATCGCGCACCCTGAATCACGTTACTTTTCACTGGGCAAGATTCAGAAGGACCAGGTTGAGGATTACGCCGCACGGAAGGGCATGAAGCTGGCCGAAGTTGAAAAATGGCTGGGGCCGGTGCTTGGCTACTAGGCTCAAAGTTTAAAAATCCAGGTAAGCACGGTGTAGCTTGTGGCAATGCATCGGCTCCACAGCACGCTAACTAAACCCTTTTGCACCTTTGAATGCATAATTGGTTATTTGGATTTGGTCAATTGCAAACAACCATTGAACGCTAATCTGTCGAGGCCGCCAGAAGGAAAACAGGATAGGGCATTAAAAAAAGCTGTTCCCGGCTTACGGGAAGATGCCAAGCGCTCCATAAGCCACGCCCACTTTCTTGATGCCGCTTACGAATGCAGCCGTGCGCATGTCGTGGATCTTGTCGTTCATCATCATGATCTCGCGCACCTCGTTGTAGGCATGCACCATGGTGCCTTCCAGTCCGCTGCGTACCAGGTCTATTTCATCAGCTCCATGCATGAGGATGTCCTTGTCCCGTTCATCGAGCGTCTTGTTCGTAATTCGCTCCACTGCATGAACAAGGCTGGAGTTGCTAATCTCCTCGAATCTCTTTTCTATTCGCCCGAAACGGACATGTGACAGGTTTTTAAGCCATTCGAAATACGAAACGGTGACACCGCCTGCATTGAGGAACAGATCCGGGATGATGTGCACGCCCTTTTCTATCAGGATCTCTTCGGCTTCCTTCGTAACGGGCCCATTGGCGCCTTCGGCAATTACGCGCGCCTTGATCCTCGGCGCATTCTCCGCGGTAAGCTGGTTTTCGAGTGCCGCGGGAATCAGGACATCACATTCCAATTCCAGTGCGGCAAGGGAAGGCTCGATGTTCTTTGCCCCGGGGAAGTTAAGGATGCTGCCCGTTTCCTTCCGGTGGTTGAACACCTCGTCAACGTCAAGTCCCTTCTCGTTGTAAATGCCACCCTCGCGCTCTGCTATGCCAACGATCACCCCTTCGCCCAGCATGCAGAACTTGGCCGAGTAATAGCCTACGTTGCCCAGTCCCTGCACGATGATCTTCTTTCCCGCCATGCCGGTGGACAGGCCTGCTTTTTTCATGTCCTCGGCGTTATTCAGCGCTTCCCGAAGGCCAAAATAAACGCCATGTCCGGTGGCTTCCGTGCGCCCCTGGATGCCTCCCTGGCCGATGGGCTTTCCCGTGGTGCAGCCAAGTGCATTGAGCTCGTCGAACTTAAAGGTAGCATAAGTATCTGCTATCCAAGCCATTTCGCGCACGCCGCTGCCGTAATCAGGTGCGGGAACGTCCACCGCAGGACCGATCATGCTCTTTTTGATCAACTCGGTGGTATACCGGCGCGTAATACGTTCCAACTGCTTGGTGGTGTATTCCATAGGCCGGATCTTGATCCCGCCCTTGGCACCGCCAAACGGCACGTCTACAACGGCACATTTAAAGGTCATGAGGGTGGCCAGGGCCTTGACCTCGTCCTCATCAACATGCCTGCTGTAACGGATACCGCCTTTCGTGGGCGTCTTGTGATGGCTGTGCTGTACCCTGATTCCTTCGATTACCTGTATTCCCTTTTCCGTTTCGAAAGGGAAATACATCTTGTAAACGCTGTTACAGGTCTTGATCTGATTCAGAAGGCCGGGCTCAAAGTCCGTAAAAGAGGCGGCCTTGTCAAAGGCCGCCAATACGTCACTGTAGAACTTGGCCCCGCTGGAGGTGGTGCTCATGTATGTGAGGTTGACGCGGTAAAATTATAAAAATACCTTCACGGGCCCCTGCCTGATTTGCCTGTTTCGTCGCCGGCTTTTCCCTGCCACAGCACGTATGGGGTCATCAGGAACCATTTCCCCCTGACCTTTCCGCAATCGTCAAGGAGAATGGAGTACCTATCACCTTCATAATCGAAAATAATCTCGATATCCGAGGCCATCACATCGCTGTCATTCACCCGTTCCGCCTGGTGCAGGATATCGGAAACGGTGGCATCGGACATATGGAAGCCAAGTCGATCCAGGTTGTCGAGGAGCTGGCGGCAATACCGGTCCCGGTCCGCCTCGAATTCGCGCCAGTAGTATTCTGCCGCCTTAAGGGCTGTCTGGCCATGTTTCATGTCTGCATGAACGATCATATACCGGAAAACTTCGATGGAGCTGAAAAACCGGTCCAGGTTACGCGTTGTCTGAAGCTCCCTGAAGAATAGAAGGCCCAGCTGCCCGGGAGATTCGAAGCCCACACCAGTGGTGTCGAATTCCACCTCCAGGTATTCATGCCGCAGTACCTGGGCGTGGGTATGGCCAGCACAGAGGAGGATCAGCAGTATGGAAAAAAGCCCTTTCATCACAGCTTAAGGATAAAGATAGGACATTCAACCGTGTGCCGGTCTCTGCCATAAAAAGATACATTTGCCACAGGCCGTATGATAAGGAATACCGTCTTCACATTTTCGGTAAAAGCGCTAACGGCGATTCTGAATTTTCTTATTGCCGTCATTACTGCACGGTACCTCGGTGCCGAAGGCAGGGGCGTCATAGGAATTTTCGTGCTGAATGTAAGCCTCGTTTTCATGGTGGGCAGCCTGGTGGGTGGCGCGGGACTCGTATACCTGGCGCCCAGGGAGGATACAGGCAGGCTGATGGGCGCTTCCATGATCTGGGCAGGCATTGCCTGCCTGGCCGTGCCTGCGCTTATGCACCTGCTGGGCCTGGCTGGCCAGGGCCTGGCCCTGCACCTGGGTATTATTTCCATGCTGCACTTCTCCATTAGGATACATCAGAACTGGCTGCTGGCCCGGGAGAAAATCACGGCCTTTAATGTCATCAGCCTCGTACATCCGTTGCTGATGAGTATGCTATTGATATTTTTCTTTACCGTCCTTAAGTGGCGGGAGGTGATGGCTTTTATCGCTGCATACTATATCACCACTATTATAGGGTTGCTGGCAAGCAGTGGATATATGCATGCGCACGGTGGCTTACGGTTTTCATTCCGGATCAGGCGTACGGCTGCTTCGGCATTCAGGATGGGCGGTCCCATCCAGGCCGGGAACCTCATGCAGCTGATGAACTATCGCTTTTCGTTCTACCTGCTGCAGGTTTTTTATGGAAAAGCGCAGGTGGGCCTGTATTCCATGGCCACGGCGTTTACGGAGTCGTCCTGGATGATCGCCAACAGCTTTGCCACGGTGCAGTATGCCCGCATTTCAAATTCGGGGGATGATGCAGCCAACCAGGCGCTGACGGTAGCGGTCATGCGATGGTCTCTCTGGCTGACCCTGGTGCCGCTTGTTGTATTGCTGGTACTGCCACCGGAATTTTACTCCTTCTTCCTTTCCGGGGAATTCACCGTCCTGCCGGACATCATCCCCTGGCTGATGCCCGGTATGCTGTGTGTGGTGATCAGCATTGCCATATCGCACTATTTCTCCGGCTCGGGGAATCCGAAGGTCGGGATGATCGGGTCTGCGGCCGGCTTCATTACCACTCTGGTGGCAGGGTTTCTGCTCGTGCCAGCGTACGGCCTCACCGGGGCAGCGGCTACCGCTTCCCTGTCCTATGCGGTATCAGCCATCGTGGGTTTGTACCTGTTTTCGAAAAAAAGGAAACTGCGTCCGGTCGATTTTATACTTCGTCGTGCAGACCTGTCGCTGCTGAAGGAGCCTGGCGGCTCACGGTAGCAGGATCAGATACCAAGTTTTTCGCATGCATCCTCCGCCGCCACCTGCTCGGCCTTTTTCTTATTAAATTCCTGCCCCTGGCTGACTTCCTTGCCGTCTACCAGCAACCGGACCTTTATCATCCGGGAATTCTTGCGGTTACCGACAGTTTCAAACGAAACATTGCGTTTTTCCCTTTGTGCCCAGTTAAGCAGCTTGCTTTTGAAATTGTTTTCGGTGGTTTCAATTTCATTGAGGTCCAGGTGGAGGTGTACCATCCGTTCAAGGACGAAATTCTTGGTGACATTATATCCCCTGTCGATGTACAGGGCACCGATAAGGGCTTCTATGGCGTCGCCATACATGGACTTGAAGGAGCCGCGTACGGCGTTCTTCCGCACCAGCTTGTCAATGCCCATCTTCACCGCCACTGACTTAAGGGTTTCGCGGCTTACAATCTTGCTGCGCATCTCGGTGAGGAATCCTTCATCCTTATAGGGAAATCGTTTGAAAAGCAGGTCAGCGATGACAGCGCCAAGGATGGCATCGCCCAGGTACTCCAGCCTTTCGTTGCTCAGCTTGATTCCCATGCCGGTGTCGCGTGCCACGGAGCGATGGCTGAGTGCCAGCTGGTATACCGAAAGGTTGCGGGGATAAACACCTGTCACGTTCCTGATGGAGGTGACAAGTGCCTTGTGCTTTGTAAAAAAGTATTTTAAAGGAAACAAATCCGTGGATCAGGGCTCGTACTTGCGGAAGATTACGGTCGCATTGTGTCCTCCGAACCCGAATGTGTTGCTGAGGGCTACATTGACAGTTTTCTTCTCGGCCTTGTTAAACACGAGGTTTAGCCTGGCCTCGATTTCGGGGTCGTCAGTTGCGTGGTTGATGGTAGGCGGTATAATGCCGTCCCTGATGGCGAGTATGCATGCCAGCGCTTCCACTGCGCCGGCGCCGCCCAGCAGGTGGCCGGTCATGGACTTGGTGGAGCTGATGCTGACGTCATATGCGTGTTCGCCAAACGTCCGTTCGATGGCTTTCAGCTCCTGGGGGTCTCCAATGGGGGTGGAGGTTCCGTGGGTGTTGATGTAATCCACCTCCCCGGGCTTGATACGCGCATCCCTGAGCGCATTCACCATCACGGCATGCGCGCCCAGCCCTTCGGGGTGTGGAGCGGTCATATGGTAGGCGTCGGCGCTCATGCCGGAACCAATCATCTCGCAAAGGATTTTGGCGCCGCGTGCTTTGGCATGTTCAAGCTCTTCCAGGATGATACTTGCCCCGCCTTCACCGATCACGAAACCGTCCCGTTCCTTGTCATAAGGCCTGGAAGCCGTCTCAGGCGAATCGTTGCGCGTGCTCAATGCATGGAGCGCATTAAACCCACCCACACCTGATTCGTTGATCGGCGCTTCGCTGCCACCTGAAACGACTATATCCGCCATGCCAAGGCGGATATAATTGAAGGCGTCTATAAGCGCATTGGTAGATGAGGCACAGGCCGAAACCGTGGAAAAATTCGGACCCCTGAAACCATAGCGCATGGAAATATGCCCCGGTGCCAGGTCAATGATCATCTTCGGGATGTAGAACGGGTTGAACCGGGGAGTACCATCACCTTTCGCGAAAGCCGTAACCTCATCCTGGAAGGTCTTGAGGCCACCTACACCGGACCCCCAGATAACACCTACGCGGTCAGGATCAATTTCCTTGTTGTCCTCCAGGCCGGCATGTTTTACCGCCTGGGTGGAAGCAGCGATCGCATAATGGCTGAACTGGTCCATCTTGCGCGCTTCCTTCCGGTCAAGATAATCAGTGGGGTCGAAGTTCGGGACTTCGCAGGCAAAGCGGGTTTTGAATTTGGATGCGTCAAATTTGGAAATAGGGCCGGCACCACTTACGCCATCAGCGAGGTTTTTCCAGTACGATTCTACCGAATTTCCCAGCGGCGTAACGGCACCAAGTCCGGTTACTGCAACCCGTTTAAGTACCACAGGAAAAGGGAATGGTTATTTGGCATTGGCATTGATATACTCGATGGCCTGTCCCACGGTGCTGATCTTTTCAGCCTGGTCATCCGGGATCGCGATATTGAATTCCTTTTCGAATTCCATGATGAGTTCGACGGTGTCGAGAGAATCCGCGCCAAGGTCGTTGGTAAAGCTTGCTTCGTCGGTAACTTCACCGGCATCCACGCCCAGCTTGTCCACAATTATCGCTTTTACTTTAGATGCTGTGTCTGACATACGATAAAGGATTATAGGTTTAAAATTGAAGCGCAAATGTAACAAAAACAAACGGTTCCCTTCCTGCTCCGGGGAGTGCCTGCAGCGCGGTTTCCGGGGTGCCCGCAGGCGAAGAACCCGCATTTTATGGGCTTAAAACCAGGTTTCAACAGCGTGTTATCCTGCCCATGAATACCTTTGCGTATATAATCCCATACTTTGAAACGACTGGCTGTTTTCGCATCCGGACAAGGCACCAATATGGTGAACCTGGTCCGCTATTTCACCGATCACCCGGATATACGCGTATGTTGTATCCTGTCCGACCGGACTGACGCGCCGGTACTGAAGGAGGCAGCTACACTGGAAGTGCCGCACAAGGCATTTACCCGTACAGAATTCAGGCAGGCGGATCCCGTGCTGGACTACCTGGGTGCCTGCCGTGCCGACTGGATCATACTGGCCGGCTTCCTGTCTTTATTGCCAGGTGCTTTTGTGCACGCATTTCCCGGCCGCATCCTGAACATACACCCTGCCCTGCTGCCTGCATTCGGGGGCCACGGCATGTACGGGATGCGGGTTCACCGGGCAGTAATCGAATCAGGTGCCGGGAAAAGCGGGATCACGATTCACCTGGTCAACGACCGGTATGACGAAGGCAGGATCGTATTCCAGCAAGAGGTGACCGTGGAGCCGGGGGAAACGCCGGAAAGCCTGATGCATAAGGTCAGGTCGCTGGAACTCGAGCATTTCCCAAAAGTGATCGAACAGCTGGTAAGGGCTACCTGATGCGCAGGTACTGTCCGAGCTTTGAAAGGGGTTTTTTGAGGGCCGTCAGCCTGCCGGGCTTAAGGCCGTTAAGCCGCCATGCAAGCTTGTCCTCAATGTTGGCTTTCAGCTTGACGAAGAAGCTGTCATTACTCAGCCCGCCCATCCTCATCTTGACAATCGTTTCCGGGAGATAAGCGATCCGGATCTGATGCTTATGGATGAAGCGTAGCATCAATTCATAGTCCGCTGAAAGCTTGAGTTTGGTATTGAATCCGCCTAATTTTTCATAACAGTCGCGCCGGACGAAAAACGTGGGGTGGGGAGGCATCCAACCTTTCAGGAAAGCGCCTTCCCGGTATTCGCCGGACTTCCAGGTACGCAAAACCTTGTCGGTGTCGCTGCGGCTCACAAAAACGAGATCGGCATACACACCCTGCAATTGCGGATCGTTTGCGAAGCATGCCGCCACCCTTGAGATCACCTGGGAGTTGGCATATATGTCGTCCGAATGCAACATGCCTACCACATCGCCGGTGGCATGTTGTACACCCTTGTTCAGTGCATCGTACAGGCCCTTGTCCTTCTCGGAGACAAGCTTGCTGATGCGCTCCCGGTATTTCTCAACTATTTCGAGTGTGCGGTCCCGTGATTTACCGTCAATAACCAGGTATTCGATTTCCGGATAATCCTGCGCCACGACGGATCGGATGGTATCCTCCACGGTGTCCTCGCTGTTATATGTAATGGTGATGATGCTGATTTTCAAAATAAGTTTCCGTTTAGCCGGCGGCAAATTTTACAGTGGGGCAGATATAACTGGTTACGGATTCGGGTCAGGTTCCATTTCCCGCTTGCGAACCATGGTCGCGGGATTGCCCTGGTAAATAGAGTAGCTTTCGAGGTCGGTGGAGGCTACCGCTTTCACGCTGAGTACCGAGTGGCTGCGGCATGTGACACCCGGGCAAACGACGGCATAGGCGCCTATCCATACCCCGTCCTCGAGTGTGATCGGCTGCACAATCAGGTCGAACGTTTCTTTTTTGTAGTTATGGTTGCCGGTGAGCAGCATGGCTCCCTGGGAAAGGCAGCAGTTGTCGCCAATCCGGACCCTGCCCTGGTTTTCGATCCAGACAGATTCCCCCAGCCAGACGTTGTCGCCTATCTCAAGGTGCCAGGGAAACTTAATCACGATCCGGGGCTTGATTACCGTATCGTTTCCCACCTTCGCTCCAAACATGCGTAACAGGAAGACCTTGGGTTTGGTCAGTGTGAACAGCGGGTTAATGAAAAACAAGCTGCTTGTAATGTGCCACAGGACCCACCTCACCTTGTTTCCGGGATCGAACCATGAGCTGTCGAACCGGGAAAGATCTGTTTTCGCCTTTTGCTCCTGTTTTGCTTCCATTGCCTAATCGGCCTTCCTCGCCTTTTGCCTGTCGAACCGGAATACCGGTAGCGGACCGTTTGAAAGATAGCCATTTACGATTTCACTCCAGATGACCGGTGTCATCTGTGCGGCCAGGCGCGTGCTCCGGGATCCCATCGCCGCAAGCGATTCTGCGGGTAATCCTGAAATGCAACGAAAAGCCTCTGTCAGCCCGCCAATGTCACCTGCCGGGTACAGGCAGCCGTTGTAACGGTCTTCCAGGAAGGCGCTGGAGGCCATTACCCCGTCACTGCAAACCAGGGGGAAGCCTGCGGTTGCGAATTCATGTACGGCCACACCCCAATGGTCGTCATAGCTGGGCATCACGAATACGCCGGCTTTGCGGATAAACTCGTTTAGCTCTGACGGTTGCCGGAACCCGAAATCCCTGACCTTGTCAAGTTCCGGAGGGGGTCCGTCATCTCCCATGCCCACACACCAAAGTTCCCAGTCCTGGTTGTCCGTTTTGCTGAAATCGGCAAAGGCGCGATATAAATCAGTTACGCCCTTTATGCCGATGTAGCGTCCCACATATAGGAAGACCTTGGGTGTGTCGCGAAGCCGCCCCTCATCCTGCTGTTTGTACATCTTTTCAAAGAAGGCATGGTCGCAGGAGTAACATCCTTCGCAAATTTCATGTTCAGCGAACCCCAGCTTACGCGCATACCGCCGTTGTGGCTGCCCGGCGACCCAGCATCCATCAAAATATCTTCTCAGGTACAGCGGGCCGCCCAGCGCCGCCAGCCGTTGCCTGAAGGTCCCCTGCCAGGGATTGTCGAACAGCAGAATGACACGTGCTGAATGGCGTACCTGCCGGCATGCACGCAGGTATTCCTTATCGGCCCAACCGCTGCATATTACTGCATGTGGTGCGATCTCACGGACCAGTGCGGATAGCTTTTCTCCGGGGTAATGGTCTTTCAGGTGAAACGTGACCGGCTCCCTGCCTGTTTCGAAACGGAACGGGGCATTGGAGTCACCTGCATAATGGATCACATGCACCTCTGTATCCGGATTACCGGCCAGCGTACGCAGGCAGGCCACCAGGTAGCCGGAGAGGTCGCAGGCCATGTATATCAAACGTTTTGCAGCCACGTTCAGTGCAGATTTATCGGTGAGGAGGCTTTAGTGGAATGTTCATCCTGGATCTGTACTTCGAAGTACGACCACATCATCAGCATGAAAGGAACAGTGATGTTCAGCGAACCGATCAGCCAGGCTTCGAAAGTGGCGGAAAACAAGATGGCGTACATCAGCGGCAAGGCAAAATAGGTGTGTTTCGCAAAGGTTACGAATCGGTAAAAGTACCCGTACAGGAACAGGATCAGTCCCACCAGCCCGGTGTTCAGCCACATGGCCAGCCAGGAGTTATGAGAATTTCCAATATGGCCTTTCATGGCCAGCTGTTCCGAATACTGGCTGAAAATCCAGCCCTCGTATTCGATGCCCTTGCCGAAATAAAAATTATACTGGATCTGATTCCACGCGAACTCCCATGCCACAAGGCGCCCGGATCCTTCCTCGAGGGTTTCTGCGCGCAGGTATTCCGTCAGTCCAAGCGCACCAAGGATCAGCGGCAGGTTGGAGATCACCAGGTGGTTTACCAGCGCGAGCACAATGATCAACACGAATCCCACCAGGTAGGATACCCTGAAGAAACGATAAAAGCCATAGAATATCAAAATGGTGAAAATGGTATTCCGGGAATTCGTCATCAATACCGTAAGGAAGATAAGCCCGTAAATGATCATGCGCTCTCTCCGCGGGAACAGGTCTTTGTTTTCGGTTGTGACGATGGTGAAGAATGCGAAGAACACCTGGCACAGCATGCCAAGGCTGTTGGGGTTGCCCATCACCCCACGGTACCTGCCGATGAGGTATGCCGCATCGGGGAATGCAAACATCATCACGAAACCGTAAACAAGCAGCAGCGTGATCGCGTAGACGATCCCTTTGATGAAGCGGTCACGGTCTTCATGCAGCACCTTAATGAAATAAAAGGGAAGAATGCTGTATGACAACACAAAGGAAACGGTTTTCATGGCCGAAGTGGTAAACACGGGGCTCCGGAACAGAAGAACGGCCGCCAGGATAAAGAAAGGAATGAAAGGGTAGAAGAGCCGGTTCCTGTAAGGAAACTGTTTCTGGTTAAACGCGAACAAGAACGCCAGCATGAAGAAATAGATATTTCGCAGGTCGCTGGCCCAATCCATGGAATCCTGCCAGCTGTCGGCAAGAACCATCAGGACAATCATCCCGATGAGCAGTTCGGTATACATATTGCGCATCTTGAGGAGAATCACGCTCAATGGGATCACCGCAAAGCACAATGGAGTTATGTATACGCCGGCCAGGACCCATATCAGGATCATGACCAGGAGCTGGTAATGCTGCCTGAGGTATTCAGTCATGGGAGCGTGACATTTCGCTGAACAATTCAATGTGGCGTTGGGCAACCGCCTTCCAGGTAAACCGTTTGCGGATCTTATCCAGGGAGGCGTTTGACATTTCAGACCGTTTTGCCGGTGGCGTTTCCAGGAAACGGATGGCAGCCTCACGGATGGCCCTGGCACTTTTCTTTTCGATGATATAGCCGTTGGTGTCATCCACCTGTTCACGGGTGGCCCCCGTGTCGGTAACCATAACCGGCATACCGGTGTTCATGGCTTCCAGCACAACCGTGGGCATGCCTTCGAACAGGGTAGGCAGCACAAACATATCGCAGGTCCGGTAAAGCTCTCTCAGTTTATCATCGTCCACACGCCCATGGATATGCACATTTTCCGCCTTGCAATGGTTACGCGTCCAGTCCAGCAAGGCACCACTGCCGGCCAGATGAAAGGTCATCCGGTCGCCGTATCCTGCAGCGTTCAGTTCCCGGATCGCTTCTGCCAGGTAGGGGATTCCCTTGTTCCGTGCGAAACGGCTGACGAAAAGAAAGGAAGCCCGCCCTTCATGATGTTGCCGTACCGGGATGCTGGCCGTCTCCGGAACCGCATTGGGTATGACCACCAGCCGGTCTGTACCCACCCCACAGCGGCGGGCAAGGATATCGGTAAGCCGGCCGCCCAGGGAGATGACCCGCCGGGCATACCTGAATACATAATGATGTGCGAGGCGCAGGGGCCCGGTATACAGCTTTTCCCTTAACGAAAGCGCCTGGAAAGGCTCAAGGCCGTGCGGATTGACGGCCACCGGCTGACCGAGCCTACTGATGCCATGCCAGACGGATAGCCCCTGGCTGTAAACCACTGCATTCGGGTGATCGCGAAGGGCCTGGAATACGTTTATTGAATAGGCATATGCCCGGAGCAGGTAACCGGCTCCCCTGATCCCACCCAACGCCTTGCTGAGAAAGTTGTCCGCCTGCAACCCTTTTTCCATCACCCCTGGGATATCCAGTATGCGATCTCCGCCATGCGGATGGAAGACCGTTAGGCTGACCTGGCCGGTATCAGCCAGGGCCTCGACCAGGAGACGGGAATGCCGCTGCATGCCCCCGACGGAAACCGGGAACAGGCCGTCCGTTACAATGACTACTTCTGTTTTATCGGAAGCCATAAAAGCGATTGTCAGATCACCGCGCGGCAACAGGAAAGGGTCCTATCCACCCGCGACGAGCGTCCGGATACCCTCGTCGATACTGATGCGCGGTTTCCAGCCAAGGGATTCCAGCTTGCCTATATCGGCGAGGAGATGCATGCGTTCCACTTTCCTGACCCTGCCCGGATCAACCTCTATTTCGATCTTTTCATTCAGTTGCTTCTCGAAAGCCTGTACAATATCGGTTACCGAATATTCTATTCCCCGGCCGAGGTTAAAAACTTCAAGCCCGTCATGATTGTGCCGGATCAGCACGTCCACGGCCTCTGCCATATCGTACGTATGGATGAAATCCCGTTTCGGCTTCAGGTTTCCCAGCTTTATTTTCCGGCTCCCGTCGTTTACCTGTCCTTGAATTTCCGGGATGAGGTGTGCATTCGTTTCGTTCGGACCGAAAGCGTTAAAAAACCGGCATACAATGGTAGGGGTCCCTGTTTCAAGGTGATACTCGTTGCAAAGCCGTTCACCGGCCAGTTTCGACAGGCCATATATGTCCATTGGCCTCAACGGGTGGGTTTCTGTCAGCGGTCCGTCGTGAATGGGATACACCGCGGCTGTTGATGCGAAAAACAACTTTTCAAGTTTGTATCTCGCGGCAGCATCCAGGACATGAATGGTGCCCCGGATATTGATGTCTGATGATTCGTAGGGGTGTGCATTGCAATAAGGGATGAAATGTACAGCAGCCAGGTGGATGACAATATCAGGGTCCGCCTTCCTGAAAGCTGATTCCACCTTTTCCCTGTCGAGAATATCAGCTTCAATAAAGTGATCATCCGGTATCTCGATAAATTTCCTGTTTCCGAACGAAAGGTTGTCAAGCACGAAAACTTCATGCTTCAGCCGGTTGAAGTACCGGATGACAGCGGAGCCGATGAACCCGGCGCCTCCCGTGATAAGGATCTTTTTAGTGGCCAACAGGGTGGTTTATTGTGTGTGCAATTTAAACTGCTTTTTAAAATAATTTTCAGAAACAGGTGCTGTTTTGTACACAATGAGATACGGGACCTCCGGGCAAATCCTGTTTTTTATACTTTTCCGATATGAGCAGGCTTTGGATGATCCTGCTGGGATGCGCCGTGCTGCACCCTGCTTCCGGCCAGGAGCGCCCTTCGGGTGGGCGAAGCGCTGCCATGGGCGGCTACGGGGTTACACTGGATGATGTCTGGTCCGCTTTTAACAATCCCGCCGGACTAACCGGGGTGGACAGGGTAACGGCAGGATTGTACCACTATACGCCGTTCCTGCTCGATGAACTCAGTACACGTGGTGCCGTCCTTGCTGTTCCGGACCAGCGGAAAGGCGTATTTGGGTTAAGCCTGTCCTATTACGGGTACCGGCTGTACAATGAAAAGCAGGCCGGCCTTGCCTACGCCAGGAGGTTTGGTGAAAACCTGTCTGCGGGGCTGCAGATCGACTACATCGGAACCTACTTGTCTGAAGGTTATGGCAAGGGGCATGCCCTGACATTTGATGCCGGATTCAGGGCCAGGCTTACCAGGCAACTGGTCCTCGGGGGCCATGTGTATAATCCTGTCAAGGCAAAGCGGTCCGGTCCCTCCGGCGAAACGTTGCCATCGGTATTCGCCACGGGGATCTCGTACCATCCCTCGGACAAGGTCATGCTGGGAGCCGGAGTCGAAAAGGAGGAACGCGAAGAAGCGGTCTTCCGTTCCGGTATCGAATACCGTCCGGTGAAGGCGCTGTACCTGCGGGCCGGCCTGTCTACCGCCCCCGTTACTACCTCGTTCGGGGCCGGCCTGGTCGTTGATGAATTCAAGATCGACCTGGCGGCAGGGCATCATCGCCAGTTGGGATATTCGCCTACCGTTTCGCTTTCATACCGGTTCCGTTGATATGCGTCATTTATTTCCTCTTACAGCTGCATTCCTGTTGGTGCCTTGTACCGGTATTTCGCAGGTTCCCGTCAGGACGGAGCAGGTAATCGAGGAGCGTATTGAGAACCTGGCCCGGGACGCAGCGGAAGAGACTGACTTTACCGAGATCGCCGAAGACCTGGTGCAGTATGCCCATGATCCTATCGCGCTGAACAGGCATTGCCCGGGACAGTTGCGGCAGCTGGGGTTGCTATCCGATATCCAGGTTCGGAATCTTTCAAAGCATATTGAAAAGCACGGCAATCTTGCCGCTGTCGAAGAATTACAGGCTGTCGATGGCTTTTCGGCGGATGACATCAGGCGCCTGCTTCCGTATGTCACGACCGGTGAAAGGAACCCCTACGGGAGGACTACCCTTTCCGAAATCGTAGGTGAAGGAAAACATACGCTGATCCTGCGTGCCCAGCGTGTACTTGAAGCGTCGCGGGGATATGGCCCCTTGCCGGATGGAAGTACATCCAGGTCCTATTACCTGGGTGACCCCTGGAGGTATTATTCACGATACAGGTTCCGATTCAGGCGACAGATCAGCGCCGGCATAACGGCGGAGAAGGATCCTGGAGAGGAGTTTTTCCGTGGAACCCAACGCTCCTTCGATTATTATTCCGCCCACATTTTCATCCGCGACCTTGGACCGGTGAAAGCTGTTGCACTGGGCGATTACCAGCTTTCCTACGGGCAGGGACTAACCATCTGGACCGGTCTCGCCTTCGGAAAAAGCGCCGAAGCGCTGGCCGTCAGGAAAAATGCACGTGGGATTACACCATACACAAGTGTAAACGAATCCCTGTTCAAGCGCGGTGCCGCCATTTCACTCGGGTCTGATAAGATTAGCCTTGACATGTTTTATTCACACAAGGGCCTTGACGGCAACCTGACAGACACCCTGGAACAAATAGAATTTTTTTCTTCATTCCAGGAAACGGGTTACCACAGGTCTTATGCTGAACTGGAAGACAAGAACAGCATTACCGAGGATTTCTTCGGTGCGCATGCGGGGTACCGGAATGAGTCCCTGTCCGTAGGAGTTACGGCCGTCCATTCGTCATTCGACAAGTCGCTTGCGGTCAGTCCAGCACTGTATAACACCTTTTATTTCAAGGGCGACAGGATAATAAACACGGGACTGGATTACAGCTACCTGTTCAGGAACGTAAGCTTCTTTGGGGAAGCCGCACGCAGCGATAACGGGGGAATGGCTTACCTGAACGGCGTGCTGCTCAGCCTCGATCCTGCTGTTTCAGTATCGGTGGTCAACAGGAATTACGGGAAGGATTACCAGGCATTGTCTGCAAACGGGTTGCGTGAAGGCAGCACTACCATCAATGAAAAGGGCACCTATGTGGGCGTGAAAATCAGGCCCGGGGGCCCGTTTTCATTCTCAGGATATTTTGATGTATTCACTTTCCCCTGGCTCAGGTACCAGGTAAACGCACCTTCCGCCGGACATGAGTATATGGCCCTGTTTTCCTGGAAGCCTGGGAAGCAGCTCAGATCCTACGCACGGTACCGCCTGACAACGAAATCCGAAAACCTGGTTACAGGCGAACCGTTTGCCTACCCGGCGGAACGTACGCAGCGCAATGTCAGGATCGACAACGTGGTGAAGGTATCGGCCAGCATCACGCTGCATAACCGGGTTGAAGTCGTTTCTGTAGAAAAACAGGGCGAAGGCTCCCAGGCCGGATTTCTCGTGCTGCAGGATATCGCATACCGTCCGTTGGGGAAGCCGCTCTCTTTTACGCTCCGGTATGCTTTCTTCGATTCCGACAGCTATGACGCAAGGGTATATGCGTATGAAAACGATATTCTTTATTCCTATTCGATTCCCGCGTATTATTACCAGGGCAGCAGGTATTACCTGAATGTCCGGTACAAGCTGGCCAGGGGGATTGACCTCTGGGTAAGGTACGCACAATGGCTGTATACCAACCGTGAATCGGTGGGATCAGGCCTCGATGAGATTGAGGGCAACCGGAAATCCGAATTAAAACTGCAGGTCAGGCTGCAGCTCTGACCGCCGGAATTGAAATACCGGTTTACAGGTTGCCGCGGTTAGCCTGCTCCCGCTCGATAGACTCAAACAACGCTTTGAAATTGCCTTTGCCGAACGACCGGGCGCCGCATCGCTGTATGATCTCATAAAAAACAGTCGGACGGTCCTGTACGGGTTTGGTGAAAAGCTGGAGCAGATACCCTTCGTCATCTCGATCCACGAGGATATTAAGACGCCTGATTTCGTTTACGTCCTCGTTGATCTTTCCTACCCTGTCCCAGACGGTATCGTAATAGTTGTCGGGGACGTGAAGGAATTCGATACCCCTTTTGCGAAGTTCGGTAACGGTAGCGATGATGTCATTGGTAAGTACTGCGATATGCTGTACCCCGGCACCTTTATAAAACTCAATGTATTCTTCTATCTGTGATTTCCTCTTGCCCTTTGCGGGTTCGTTGATCGGGAATTTTATAAATCCGCTGCCGTTGCTGACGACCTTGCTCATGAGGGCGGAATATTCAGTGGAAATGTCCTTGTCGTCAAAGGTGATGAGCAGTTTGAATCCCATCACATCCTCGTAAAACTTGACCCATCGGTTCATCTGTCCCAGCTCCACGTTGCCCACGCAGTGGTCCACCACCTGCAGGCCTATTGGCCGGACGGGTACATCGCTCTTCCGTGCCTGGAAACCCGGCAGAAACGGACCCTTGTATTTTCCGCGTTCCACAAACTTGTGAATGGTATCCCCGTAGGTCCGGATCGCGGATATGACCACCTCTCCGTGTTCATCCTTCATTTTCACCGGCTTCAATACCGGGTCGGCACCCCTGCGGGTGGTTTCTTCAAATGCGGCAGTGGCATCATTGACCTCCAGGGCAAGCACTTTTACCCCGTCTCCGTGACGGACACAATGTTCGTTGATGTCACTGTCCGGAAGAATGGAAGAGGTAAGCACCAGCCTGATCTTGTTTTGCTGCAGCACATAGGAAGCGCGGTCACGCACGCCAGTCTCGGGACCGGCATAGGCCACCAGTTCATAACCCCAGGCAGATTGATAATAATATGCGGATTGCTTGGCGTTGCCACAATAGAATTCTATATGATCCGTCCCGTTGATCGGAAGGAAGTCAGCCTGCTGCTGTTCGTCTTTCTTTTGCTGCTTTTCAGTGATCGTATCCATAATGTTTCCAGTTCACGATTGAAGCGCAAATTTACCGAATTCGGACATGCTTTATACATGATCCGCGTCAGGGAGGCAGGCAGGGGCAGCGGGCTGAAAACGAAGAAGTACCGGTGCTATTTGGGCACCTTGTGCCCCCGTTCGCGAGCCATCTTTTCCAGGCGTTGCTGGAAGGCCGACTTCTTCACCGGCTTTTTCTTGTTCTCCTGGATTTTCCGATGAATGGCATCCTCGTTCACAAAAGCCTTGAACATGAATTGCTGGCCCAGCCCGAACAGGTTGCTCAGCAGGTAGTAGTAACTCAATCCGGCGGCAAAGCTGTTGAAAAAGCCGAGGAACATCACCGGCATGAGGTACATCATCCATTTCATCTGCGGATTAACGGCGCTGGTCATTTGCATGTTGATGGCCGTGTAAAGCAGGGTGCTGATCGTCATCAGCAGGGTGAAGAGGCTGACATGGCTTCCATAAAACGGAATGTGAAATGGAAGACTGGCAATGGAGTCGTAGGTTGAAAGATCCTTTGCCCACAGAAAACTCTCCTGTCTCAGCTCGATGGAAGTGGGGAAAAACCGGAACATGGCGAAAAGAATGGGAATCTGGAGCAATGCGGGAATACATCCTCCAAGCGGGTTCACACCGGCTTTCCGGTACAGCGCCATCAGCTCCTGCTGTTTTTTCATCGGATCCTCGGCGTGCTTCTTGTTCAGCTCGGCCACTTCCGGTTGCAGAACGCGCATCTTGGCGGTGGCCATGAACGACTTGAACGTGAGCGGGAGGAGGATAATCCTTATGAGAACTGTCAGGATCAGAATGATGATGCCGAAGTTGAGATCGAAACTGTTCAGCCAGTTGAAAACGGGAATGACCAGTCCTTTCGAGACAAATCCGAATAAGCCCAGGTTGATGAGCTCCTCCATGCCCAGCTCCGTCTTCTTGAGCGTCTGCACGTGGTTGGGTCCGTAATAAAAAGACATGGGGAACGATTCGTCGGAGCCGCGGTTATACGGAACGGTGAACCTGGCTTGACATTCTTTGATATACCCGGCCTCCTCATCCGTTATGGTTTCCACACGTGTGGGCTTTCCGAATCCCTGTTCAGCAATCAGCGCCGAAGTGAAAAAGTGCTGTTTGAAGGCGACCCAGCGGACGCTCGTCATCAGGTCTTCCTGTTCGTCGCTCGTTTCCGACAGGTTTTCAACCTCCTCGTCCATGAACTGGTAATAAACCGATGCATTTTGCCGTTCGTTTTCCAGGTCTTTTTCAGTTTTCAATAGCCGCTTCTGCCAGACCAGTTCCATGTAATTGGTATTGGAGGCCACCAGGCTTTCCATGTTCCGGAAGGTTACGGAAAACGGCATGAGGTACGAACCGGGCTTGAGCTCGTACGAGTACTCGATGTATTGTCCGGCACCGGCATTAAGGCGCATGGCCAGTTTTTCGTTTTCGGTTTTAACCACATCGAAGAAAAGTTCGCCTGAACGGATGGACCGGTTCTGCGAAAAGAAATTAAGTCCGAATACGGAGGAATCCCCGTCAGCCAGCATCAGCGGCTTTCCGTCAAACGTCTTGTACTTCTTGAGTCGCACCGACCGCACCTG
This sequence comes from Bacteroidota bacterium, assembly GCA_024638565.1. Classification (GTDB taxonomy): domain Bacteria; phylum Bacteroidota; class Bacteroidia; order AKYH767-A; family OLB10; genus JAHEKC01. Next base: position 65,232 of record JAHEKC010000002.1, on the reverse strand, counting down.
GCCGCCCCGCGTACTGACGCCGACCTTAAGCAGGTCATTCTCGATGAAATGCATTTCCTCCTCCCCTTCAGCCGCCCCCGCGAACGCTCCCAGTTCCTGAACCAGGGCAGCGGTGTGTGCCGAATCGCCTGCCAGGGCGGAGTCCGTAACCAGTGGCTGTTGTTCCTGAATGGGTGCCGGCGCAGAGGTGACCGGTTCGGGCCGGCGGGCCTGTTCCGCCTGCTCGAGGGAATCACGCTGGCGCTGCATGGCTTCGCGTTGCTCCGGAGAGGGGCTGTTTACAACGCTGAATACCACCACCACAGCGGCGATCAATAGCAAGCCAATAACTGAATTACGGTCCATCAGGGTTCACGGGAATGGACAAAGATATAAACCTGCATGTAATCTCTTCCGGTACAGGTTTTTACCGTGCCGGGGCCTGAAATAAAAAAAGCGGGCCATAAGGCCCGCTTTTCAAATGCATATAAATCAATAATTACCTGCTATTGGATCGAAAGCTTGAACCGGCCCTGTGACGGACCCTGTTCAACGATTAGCATATAGACGCCGCTCGCATAACCGGCCAGGTGCAGCTCATCGGCGTTTTCGCCTTCGTCAGCATGCCTCACCTTGCGCATCAGTTCGCGACCTGCCATATCCGTCACTTTTACCGTGTACTCGCCTGACCGCTCCGTTTCGAAAGCGTAGGTGATCCTGTCCACTGCCGGGTTCGGGTAAGCATTCAGGAACATCGGGTTCTGCGGCCTGAGTACGGGCGCGGGCAGGGTTTGGAAATACAGGGTATCCGACCAAACCGAACGGCTGCCCGCGGAACACTTTGATTTCACGATGGCGAAGTAACTCGTATTGGGCTGCAGTCTCCCGAGGAATGTCCTCCCCTGGCTGCCTGCCTGAAGTACTGTCTTATGCCGGATCACCACATCTCCCACGATCCCGAACCTGATCTTCAAGGTATCGACGGGTGCTAGGGCGTTCCACGCAATGAGCGCGTTCTTGTGGTTTACTTCCTGTATTGACACCGGGCCGGGGAAAACGCATTCCGGCGGTGTGGTGAAATACCGTGCTGGTGAGTACAGGCTCACAGTGCCGTTGCACTCTGCCCGAACGCTCCATTCATAAGTAGTGTTGGCCTCGAGGCCGAACAGGAATGCGAAATTCTTTCCCGATGTCGCATCGCGTTTCTTATGCGAGTAGAATGAGCCATTCACCTTTTTATACCGTAACTGGAAGAATGTGGCAGTGGTGTTATACCAATCCAGCAAAGCAGAGCTGTTGGTCACATTGGACGAGTTCAGGTTTATGGGCGTGGAGCCGCAATACAGCGGGCCGGACAATGTCGAGAACTGTGACAAGGTGCTGGTGACGGTATTGCCACCGCAATATGACCTCACATTCCAGTCGTAGGTGGTTCCTGATGACAGGCCGGTTACACGTACCGAGGACATGTTTCCGGGCACCGTCAGGGACTGGCCGCCCGGCTGCCCGGTAACTTCGTAATAAACGAGAAACGAGTCGGCGGTCACAGCGGGATTCCAGGAAAGCGTGGCAGCATTGTCGATAATCCCGGATACGGTCAGCATGGTCACCTGCGCGCAGGGCTGTGCAACCGGATTCGTGACATGCATGTTTGCGGAAGCACTGCCGCAGCCCCATGGATTCATTGCCGTGACCGTAACGGTCTGTGGTGATGAAACCATGATGGTTTGCCCCGTGGAGCCCGTGGACCAGAGATATCCCGTGGCGGACGGCTCGTAAGCAGTCAGCTGGTACGCGGTGTTGGGTATGTATGAAATGGTGATCGATGGCGTCATCGGTTTGTCGAGGACCGAAACGGTTACCTGTGCCGAGGTGCCGTTCGAGGCGTTTACCGTGTAGGTGCCGGGCTCCGTCACGAATATGGACTGTGTGGTTTCGAATCCGGGAAGCCAGTAGACACTCATGCCTGAGGTCGCTGTCAGCTCAACCGAGTCTCCGTCACAGAACGTCGTGGGGCCCGATGCGGTGATGACCACCTGTGCAGGGCCCTGAAGGTTTACGGTCGTGGTTCCGGAGGTGGCCGTACACCCGTTTCCGTCCGTTACGGCCACCCGGTACGCACCAGCGGCACCCGTGGTGATGGATTGTGTCGTTTCGCCATTGGGAGTCCACATGTATGAAGCTCCGGCCGAGGATGTAAGGGTAGTCGTTTGGCCGTTGTTGATCGTGACGGTTCCGCCAGGCGAAATAGTCGGTATGGCAGGAGTATTTACGGTCACACTGGTGGCGGGCGAGACAGCGGTACAACCAGCGTTACCAGCGACCTGTACACTGTAACTGCCACCTGTGTTTACGCTGATAGATTGCGATGTTTCCCCTCCGGGTTGCCACAGGTAGCTGTTCGCGGGATCTGCAGTCAACGTCACGGATCCGCCCAGGCAGAACGTGGTGGCGCTTCCGGCACTGACAGTGGCGACAGGCGTCGGGTCCACTGTGACGGTTACGGGAGACGAGGCAGCAGAACATCCGTTGTTATCGGTAATGGAAACGGCGTATGATCCGGCCGCATTCACGGTGATCGACTGCGTGGTTTGTCCGCCGGGCTGCCATGTATAAGTGCCGCCCGCGGATGCTGTCAGCGAAACGGATCCTCCGTTGCAGAATGAAAGGGGGCCACTGGCTGTTACCGTGGCTGCCGGTGGTGTATGAACCGTTACCGTCAATGGGGAAGATACGGCGGAACAACCCCCTCCGTTCAACACGGTCACGGTATAGGTGCCTGTCGAGGTGACATTAATAGACGAAGAGGTGGAACCGTCAGACCACAGGTATGAAGTACCAAGCGATGCATGTAGGGTGACATTGCTTCCCTGGCAGAACGTAGTGGAGCCTGCCGGGGTTATGGATGCCGAGCCGGTGCCGGAGCATGCAGGCGCGGCGGGTGACATCAGCAGACCACCATCGGCGGTAAGCACCACCTTGTCAAATTCCAGGTGATTGCTGTTAGGAATGATCTTTAGTGTATGGGTTTCGGTGTTCAGGCCGTTGAAGACGATGCCCTGTTGGGAGCAGCCCTCGAACCGGTACCAGCTCCAGCTGGTGTCGGCCACGCAATCAATCACCCTGGAAGCGCCGTTGTCTACGCTGACGGTAAGTCCCGTGGACTGGCCGAGAGTTCGTGTGCGCGCCCTTACCCAGAAATAGTATGTTGAAACGGACTGGTCGCGCGGGGTGAACTGGTATTCCACCGGCGTAAAGGTGGTCTGGCTGGCGGGATAGGTGATAAAACTCGTGTAATTCGTGTAATCGCCTGTTGCGGCACCTGCCGGTGTTTCGGTTTTCACCTCGAAGCTGGTGTTTGAATTGTCAAATAATTCTGCTTCAAGCGTAAAGTCACCTGACCAGAAATACGGGTGGGTAGCTTCATGCCATTCGTCAAGCTGGAAAAAAACGGGGGACGAAGGGTCGGTTTTATCATATATATAGGTGCTTCCCTGGCGGCGTATCCTGAACTTGAGATTCTGGCCGTCGAGGTTAATGGTGGCATCAGCTTCAAGTTCTGCATTGCCCACCCAGTTTGAATTGGGCTGGATCGTTCCGGTGATGGCGTAGAAGTTCGCATTGTCTTTCTTGCGCGCCATAACCACCTTACGGACATCCCCGGCCGAGAACTGGTAGCCAGGAGTGGATGGCGATGTATAGTCGTTCATCAGGTCGCCTTCCAGCACATTCCCGTTGCGAAGCACGTCTTCATAACGGCTGGTGACGGCCTGCGAATAAGCGGGAAGGACAGCCTGCCATACATAACCTTTCGGGTCGTGCGGCGGCGGGTTCGGTGGCATGTAGCTGGGAGCCTCATTGAAGTACCCTGAATAGTAGAATTCTGCGCCCAGCATTCCAAGGCACTTAAGGAGCCCGAGCCACTGTGCCGGCCTTATATTTTCTTCGGGATCCTTGGCCCATCCGGCAGCCACGTATGGAGAAAACAACTTGTCGCCTGACTGGATCTCGTGGTACCGAGATTCCACCACCCACTTGATGCCGTGCCACGGGCCGCTCCAGTTTTTCCAGTTATTGGCCCAGCGCGGGTAGAAATCGCATGTGGAATAGTAGTTGCCGTTGATGGGCGTGTTTATGTACCGCATCTGCTCATAGCGGAACTGCCAGTCACGGTGCCCGTCAATTCGGTATTCGGTGAAAACGGCATTCTGCAATTTGGGCAGCGTCATGATCTCATCGCGGTAAGCGGATACGTCATTTTGCATGATGCGTTGGGCAAGGAATTCCTCCCAGCCCAGCCCGGAAGCGTTTTTCGCGGCGGTCACCTGCGGATCGGCAGAAAGCGCACTGTTGGAGTAGGGCTGAAATACCTCGCCGTTTTCATTTACGAAGTCGATATTTCGATTCAGGTTTTGGGTGACATACTGGACATGACTCCGTTGTGTCTGCCCGTCCGACATGTAGCTCGAGAGAGGCGCGGTGGGCCTCCAGGTCTTGTTGCCAACATTCCCGTTGCCGTCAATGAACTGGCCGCTTGAGTTTTGCAGGTAATGGTCGGCAGGCAGACCTGTATTCCAAACCTTGGTACCGATCTGTGCACGGTAGGTGATCATGGATACCTTCCATTGCGGGTTCTGGTTGGCCAGGTCGATAAAGCCATCCGCTATGGCAGGCGCGGGTCCGCCGACCTGGAGCATATAATTGTAGTTCTTTGCGAGCTCCCGCTGGATTTCCACGCCTGTAATGGCCACCTGCTGGTCAGAAACGCCTGGCTGAAGCCTACCGGCCATATAGGATGGGTCCATCCACTGGAAATTCGGGTACAGTGTATGACCACCCTGGAACCGGGGCACGGGGAATTTGTGCAACTGGCTGACGACATCCACGGTGGGGAAGGGGTGCCCGGGCGCGAATTCACTTATGTCAATCGTCCCGGTAACGCTAGAAGGGCCCGGAATCTGCTGGGTGTAATCGTTGGTAAAGCTGTAAGGCTTGTTCTGCTGAACATCCAGGTAATGCTTGTAGATAAGCGAGGCCGGAATGCCTTGCTTGT
>JAHEKC010000002.1:0-60163 GCA_024638565.1 Bacteroidota bacterium | reverse complement strand
AAGTAAATTTCAGGATAGTTGATGCGTATGTCGAAAACCCCGTCACCACGCCGGATGAAGCCGGTATTGTTAAACCCGTGACCCACCCGCATCAGGAACTCCACTGTAATGGCGGTATCCAGATCCAGCGTGGCCGCGTTGATCAGGTTCCCGCCGTCGCCCAGGCGCAGGAAGTCTCCTACCTGCCCTCCGGATTCATGGGTGTACTGGCAGCCGTAGAATAAAAAATTAAGGTCGGCGGTTCCCGTGGAATCCGCTGAAGGATTGGCGCTGTTAAACGTGTAGTAGCGCTCGGGTACGATTACTGACTGTGCAGTCGAGGCATAAGTGGAAGCCAGAAGTAAAAAGGCAATCAGGAAGCTGATCCAGATTCCCGTTTTGATCAGGGAGTCGTTCCCGGACAGGTCATTTTTGTAGAATAATTTCATGGTTTTATTTGTGTGGTTTGTTTTTCATTCCTGACCTTACACATACCTTACAATCCGATGAACCGGGTATGGTGTTTGCAATCCATTCGATAAGTGTGTGGAGGAAGAAGGCTTCATGTACAACAACCCAATAAACGGCAGGAACAGCCTGTCGTTCCCGGAATCTCCGGCGCTTTATATCATGCGTAAGGAAACGGCCGTTTCCCGCATTCTGCGTTTATATTTCCCGGGATTTTGATGCTAACGGGCTGGTTACCGGAAATGCCCGGCAAGCAACCCATCCGTTTCACGCGTAAGAAAAAGCCTGAGCCATCTTATTCAGCCAGTGAAAACAGTATTGCAGGGCACGGATTGTGCATGCCCTGATTAAAAAAAAAGGCCCGGCAGCAGCCGGGCCCATGAAAGCATTTGTCAGCCTTCTAATGGATGACGACCTTTCCGAGATGCTGCATGCGGTCATTAGCGATCTCGATGAAATAGAGCCCGGGAACAACTTCGGCAATTTCCGTTTCCAAAATGTTGACCCCTTCGTTAACGATAATATCGGACTGGCGGATCACCTTGCCTCTTCCATCCTTGAGCAGCCAGAACGCATGGCCGTTTACAGGGGCAGTGAAACGGATGGTTACCCGGTCATGCGCGGGGTTGGGATACACCAGCATATGATCCGGACCCTGGGATGCGGTGCGAACGGGTTGCGGAAGAACCGGAATGTCCTGCCGGCCGGGACCCGTGGTCTTCACAAAAGGGGTATAAAACCAATTAAGAGATGACCATGCACTCCTCGATCCGCCGCAATAGGACCGCATTCTCCACATGTACCATGCGCTTGGGAATACACTGATGGCCATACTTGTCTGAGCACCTCCAATGCCGTCGATGATTTTCATCCTCGGGGAGGGAAAAACCCTGAACAGGAGTATTTGCATGCTGTCAGCCCCGGCAGCCGGTGTCCAGTTCAGCACGGCGCCTGATGCCGTAAGGTTGCTTTCATACAGGCCCTGTGGCGGATCGCAGGGGCAGTTGCCCTGCGTCGTGACCGCTACAGGGGCAGAGGCGGATGCGCAGCCATACTGGTTCATCACCTGTACGGAATAGGACCCCGAAGTTGTAGTGTATATGGAAGCGGTCGTCTGTCCCCCCGGGGTCCATATATACGAGGTCCCGGGACTGGCATTCAGGTTGACCCCGGCGCCATGACATAATGTAGTGGAGCCCCCGGGGGTGACAGTCGCCGTGGGAAGGGGGTAAACCTTGACGGTTGTCACGCCGGATATCGCAGAGCACCCGTCGCTGTTGGTGACCTGTACGGAATAAGCGCCGCCAGAATACACAACTATTCCCGCGGTCGTTTGACCGCCTGGCGACCATTGATAAACACTTCCGCCAAAGGCCTGCAGATTCACGTTACCGCCATCACAGAACGCCACCGGGCCATTGGCTGATACGATCACATTCGGAGACGGGTAAACCAGGACAGGTACCGAAGGAGAGGTTGCCGTACATCCGGAGGCATTCGAAACCTGGACGGAATAGCTTCCCGCCGTTGCGACACTGATCGAGGCAGTCGTCTGTCCACCGGGCAACCAAAGGTATGAAGACGCGGCTCCCGCCTGCAATAACACGGTCTCCCCGTCACAGAAACTCGTATTCCCGCCCGGGGTGATGGCGGCAACAGGCAGCGCACTGACACTGACCGATACCACGGCGGAAGAAGCGGTGCATCCCTGCGCATTGGTCGTTTGTACGGAATACGAACCGGCAGCGGCAACCGCGACAGATTGCGTGGTCTCACCGCCGGGCGACCACAGATAGGCGGCCGCCGCGGAAGCCTGCAGGGTCACGTTGTCACCGGGACAAATGCTCGTGGAACCACCGGGCGTTATGGTGGCGGCTGGGGTCGGACTTACAGTGACACCCAGGGTTGCGGACACATCCGTGCAACCCTGGACATTGGTAGTCTGGACGGAATAGGAGCCGGTACTTGATACCGTTATTGACTGGGTGGTTTCGCCGCCCGGGGACCAGAGGTAAGAAGAGGCAACTGCAGCCTGGAGGATCACATGGCCGCCCGGGCAGAAAGCGGTTGGCCCGGAGGCACTGATTTGAGCCGTTGGCAATGGATGTACCGTCACGGTTTCGGGGGCAGTTGTGAATGAGGATGTCGGCGTTTGGACGGTTACCAGGTACTGTCCTGATGATGTGACTGTGATGGACTGCGTGGTGGCACCGTTCGACCAGAGAAATGAAATGCCGGCGGGGGCGGTAAGCACCACATTATTGCCCTGGCAAAACGTGGTGGGCCCGCTTGGGACAATTGCAGGTGTCGACGTGCTGCTGACGAACACGGAGGTTGCCTGGGAGTATTGCGTGCATCCATTCGTACCGGTAACCAGCACGCCGTAGGTTCCCGTTGTGAATACGGTGATGGACTGTGTTGTTTCGCCGCCGGGAAACCAGTAGTAGGATGCAACCGGGTTTGCGGTCAGCACCACGCTGTCGCCGTAAGCGAACGACAACGGGCCGCTGGCAGTCACGTTTGCAGGTGGCAGCGGCAGAACCGTAACCTGTGTGGCGGATGATGTTGCGGAGCAGCCATTGCTCCCTGTCACCATGACCTGGTAGCTCCCTTGGGTATATACATTGATCGATTGTGATGTCTGGTTGCCCGGCAGCCATACATAAGCACCACCCGGCGGAGCACTCAGCGTGACCTGTTCGCCGTCACAGAACGTGGTCGGGCCGTTTGCGTTAACCGCCGTCGATGGCAGGGGCTGCACGGTGACGGATACCGGCTGGGAAACCTTTGAGCAGCCGTACTGGTTGGTGACACGGACAGAGTAGCTGCCGGCCGTGCTTACGGTGAGGGCGGCGGTGGTCTGGTTTCCGGGTGTCCACAGGTAAGCGGTTCCGTTTCCTGCAGTAAGCGTGACGTCTTCGCCCTGGCAAAACGTGGTTGGCCCGGAAGCGGTTACGCCGGCCTGGGGAAGAGGATGCACGGTTACCTGCACAGGGGTGGCCACATCAGTGCCATCAACGGTTACGGTATAGGTACCGGAGGAAGTGACGTTGATGGACTGCGAGGTGGCCCCGGTTGACCACTGGTAGGAGGCGCCGGTGCTGGAAGTCAGTATGACCTGCTGCCCCTGGCAGAACGTGGTGGGACCGCTTGCGGATATGGTTGCGCCGTTGTTGCAAGGCGGGGGGATACTGCCGTATACGGGACCCGATGCGTTGACCAGCGAGATCACATCAATTTCAATCTTGGTGTTTAGCGGGATGATTTGCAGCAGCTGGTCCTGCAGCGTCACGGAAGGATAGGTGATGACTGCATTGTTCTTGTCAAAACGGTACCAGTTCCAGCTGGTGTCAGTGATACAGTCGATGGTCTTCTGGTTACTTCCGTTCATCGTTATGTTTATCCCGGTCGAAGTTCCGTCGGTACTGCGGGCGCGCACCCAGAAATAGTAATCACGTGCGGCACCTTTGGGCTGGAAATGATACTGCACCGGTGCAACGGCGCGGAAGCTCAGGTAGCTGGTAAACTCCGAAAAGTCGCCCACGGGCGTTCCCGGGGGGACGCTTGTTTTGATATCGACCGACGAAGGCTGGTTATCGAACAACTCCGCTTCCAGGATAAAATCTGTACTCCATAGACTGGGATGGGTAGACTCATGCCAGCCGTCCAACTGGTAGAATACCGGTGCTGACGCCTGTGAATTGTCATATATATAGGTGCTTCCCTGGCGACGGACATTGAAAGTGACCGGGTCTCCATTGAGGATGATGGTCGAGATGCGTTCCTTTTCCGCGGCACCCGTCATATTGGAATTGGGTTGCAGCGTACCGCTGATGGCATAACGTGGCTGATTCTGCTCCTTGCGCACGGTGACGATCTGTCGCGGATCCCCAGTCCAGAAGTTAAGTGCCATATCGCTGGCAGGATCATACGGGCTAATGGGTACGTCACCTTCCAGCAGATCGCCGTTACGGTAAAACTGCTCATAGCGGCTTGCCACTCCCTGTGCGTAGGATGGCATGACAGCCTGCCATATATAACCGTCGGGATCATGTGGCGGGGGATTCGGGGGCATATAGCTTCCGTTCTCGTTGAAATATCCGGTGTAAAAGAACTCGGCACCCAGCATGCTCAGGCTTTTGAGCAGGCCGAGCCATTGTGCAGGACGTACATTCTTCTCCGAATCTTCGTCCCACCCTGCTGCCACGAATGGCGAGAACAGCTTGTCGCCCTGGGCAAGCTCATTAATGCGCGATTCCACGATCCACTGCCAGCCATGCCAGGGGCCCTGCCACCACCGCCAGTTTTTGGGCCACCGCACGTAGAAATCGGTGGTTGAATACCGCTGTCCGTTGATGGGGGTGTTGATCAGCCTTGACTGGCTGTACCGGAACTGCCAGTCACGGTGACCATCGATCCGGTATTCGGAATATATGGTCCCGGGCGCGAACGCGGAGGAATTCATGATGATATCCCGGTACGGGACGGTGGAATGTTCCTTGTACCGGTTGGCCAGGTATTCCTCCCACCCCAGGCCGGACGCATTCTTTCCGGCAGTCACCTGCGGATCCTTCGCCAGGGCTGTATTTGAAATGAGCGGGAACGCTTCGCCATTCTCATTGACAAAGTCGATGGGGCGGCTCAGCTTTCCGGCAAGATTTGCGTTAATATAATTGAGCATATCCTTGCCGTCATCCTGGTAGCTGCCTACCGGTGCGCTGGGTCTCCATATTTTATTCGATGTAACGTTTCCATTCAGGTCCAGAAACTGGCCGCTGCTGTTTTGCAGATAGTGGTCATTGGGAAGTGACTGGCTGGAGATTCTATCATTGGGCAACTGCAGCCGGAAGGTGATCATGCTGAGTTTCCACTGTGGGTTCTGGTTCGCAAGAAAAATCCAGGCATCGTTCCATTGATTGTTGTTGTTGGATACCTGCAGCATGTAATTGAAGTCACTTGCAAGTACCCGTTGCATTTCCACGCTGGTGGATACGGACAGGGCATCGCCCACGCCGGGCTGGAACCGGCCCGACATATACACCGGGTCTATCCAGTTAAAATTGGGCAGCAGGGTATGCCCCGGTACGTAGCGCGGAACCGGGAAGGTGCTGAGCTGCTCGAGGGCATTCACGTTTATGGCCGGATGGCCGGGAGCGAAATCATCAGGATCGATCGGGCCCGTAACCGGATCCGGACCGGGTACGGTCAGGTTGGCATTGACAAACGAATAATGCTGGCCGGACTGGAAATCCAGGTAATGCCTGTAGATCATCCGGTCAGGAAGCTCATACCCGTAAATGGCAATTTCATCATAATCGCCCCCGTATTTCTGGTAGCTGATGTTGGTATTGAGAACCATGTCGCGGTTTACGCCTGAAGAATTCGGAAAATAACCCGTGGAGGTTGTTTTTGAAAATCCGGGCGCAACCTGTCCGTCTACCCAAATCGATTTCTGCCCGGTATTGGAGTTGTACCTGAATACAATGTGGTGCCAGTCTCCGTCAATGTAATAACCGTATGACCGGCGGCCCAGGGCGTCAAGTTCCACCCGGAGGTCATCATACTCGCTTCCCGCAGGTGTCTGGATCCGTGTTTGGAAGAGGATATACGGATAGCTCATCCGGATGGTGATGGCATCATCCAGGCGGTAGAAGAAGCGTGTTTCCTTGAACCCATACCCGGGCCGGAACTGGAACTCGATCGTGAATGCGGAATCGATGGGTAGTGACCCTGCACGGAAAAGGTCGGACGACGCGTCCAGCGTCAGGTGATCGCCCACACCCTGGCCCGGCGTTCCGCTGTTTACCGTGTATGGTGATCCGTAAAAATTCGGATCCAGGTCGAACTGGCCCATTTGATCTTTCATGGGCTGTGCAGGGTCATCGAAATTCCAGTAATACCTCGGGTTGAATGTTTGTCCGCTTACCGTGGGCGAAATAATGGTAAACCAAATGGTCAGTAATAAGGCCGGTACCGTATACCGGCGTACAAAAGGATACAACATGATCTGTCTGAAAATTGGCATTGGTTATTTTTTGAAAAGAGGACTAAACAAGCGGCTTTAAGCAAGGTGCCCTTTGAATTGGCAAAGCCTAAGCTAATCCGAATGTCCTAGTAATCAGCCACAACCAAAATTTAATTATTTAATCGACTGATATTCAGAAATAAAAGTTTTCAAGTGGTTGTTGAAAACCGCAATTCGCCCCTGAAAAAAAGACGTTCACCAAAGAAAAAGATGATTTCACCCAAACTCAGCGTCGCTTTGCGGTGGCCAGGGTTAAGGATTTGATACCGCGTGGCAGCTGGTGTTTTCCCGGAAGCCGAAGCATGCACCCGGATAGAAACAAAAGACCGGCCTGGAGGCCGGCCTTGGATGCTTTTGGTTTGTTAAGAGAGGAGGGTGGAGACAGTGAACCTATTGTACCAGGTTGACCGTACCCTTTTTTACCATCGTTCGCCCGCTGACATTGGATGCGGCCAGCTTGTACACATACGCACCCTGAGGGGCAGCCAGCCCCTTGTAACTGCCATCCCATGCCATGGTGGCGTCCTGGCTTTCATAAACCATTTGCCCCCACCGGTTAAAAATCTGGATATGGAAGCCACTGATGGATTCTCCCTGGATACCGAACGTGTCGTTGAGGCCGTCCCCATTAGGGGTAAAGGCACTGGGAATATACAGGTACATGGTTGGAATAACCTCCGTTTCATTGGACATGCTCGTGATGCCCGGCTGCCCTTTCTTTACGGCAATGACACGGTATTTCCGGCTGAGCTGTACCGTCTGGCTGTAGGCCGTCGTGGCCAGCATTGTGGCGATGATGCTTAAAATAAGGAGTCTTTTCATAACATTGGATTCTTGCTAGCGTCAGTTGCAAGGATACTACCAGCTTGATGCGGGCAGGGCGCATTATCCGGTGAATTATATCTGCTGTAAGGTTCGGCCCCATAGTGGAACAAAGGGCAGGCCTGCCACGGGGCAGAACAGGAATCAGCAGTGGAAAACGGCATTTTAGCCCGGAAAAACAGTATATTTGTTAGGAGCGGGTAGGGGCAGGGTGCCTGCCGGGCCTGCGGATCAGCCGGTTAGCAAAGCGCTGCTTGGTGCACCGGAAAACGGATTGATATTATTATTGTCGCAAGGGAAAACCGATACGTACTGCATTAATCACCTTAAACCTTTATAATCATGCACACCAAAGAACAGCTCCTCGACATGCATGCCCGGCATGCGGAGTGGCAAAACAAGATCAAGTTTTACCGTGGTGAACTGGAAAAGCTCAATAAGCAGCTCGACGAAGTGGTAATGAACAAGCCGCCCCAGGAACAGATGGCGGAAATCGAACATTTTCAAAACCAGTTTACCGTACAGGCTGAGGTGCTGGATATCATGAGACATGATTTCAAGCAACACGAAAATGCTATCGAGGCATTGCAGCAGGACAACAACGGCAAGGATGAGTCACTGCAGGACAAACATAAAAGCCACGAAGACCGGCTGGCGCAATTCGAAAAAATATTTAAGGAGTTGAGGGAGGAATTCAACGGATTCCTTCAAAAGGACCTGGCATGACCATTCCCCCGGGCCGGCCATAACCGCTGGCGGGGTATCAGATCATGTAAAAGATCAGGGCCAGGAGCAGGGCGATAATCAGTTCCTCGGCAATGAATTTGAACACGACGTTGTTCCTGATCTTGCCGAACCGCTTTTCTTCAGCCGTATGCTCCACGGCTTCTTCCTGCATGTGATTGTATGTCATTACCGGCTCTTTGTACATATCGTCCTTGGTGTTATTTCCTGTTACTTCCATTCTTGCCGGTTATACTACAACTATTAAACCAATCTGCGCTGGAAAAGTTAATTAATAGGAAAAATTAAGACGGACTTCATAAAACCTTACAACCCTTGTCCCCGCTGCTTTTCCGCCCTTTCCGATTCCAGGGTTCCCATGCGTGCTGGTTGATAAACACTTAGCGAAATACGTCTGTAAAAGCACCCCTCATGCGTGTAAAAATCAAGGCAGGACTGGCTGAAATCTTACAGGCTGAAGGACCTCATGCATTTGTATGAACTGACCTTTTATCCCCGGTCTTGTGCTCTTCCATGCGAACCGTGCGGGTGCAGCCGGGCGTTTCGCGCCCGGGATCGTTGGATGCGATAAACAGGATGGACCCGGGATCCACCCGTTGCAGCAGGCCGCTGTACCAGGACAGCCCCGGTTCATCCAAATTGGAGGCGGGTTCATCAAGCAGCACCATGGCTGAGTGGTACCCCAGGGCAAGCAACAATTTGAGCCTTTGCTGCATGCCAGAACTCAATTCCCTGATTTTCTTGTTATGGTGTGCTTCCAGGCCGGATTCCGAAAAAAAACCGGACAGCGATTCAAGGGGATGCTTGAATTTCCCATAAAGATGCATCAGCTCCGATACGGAATAGGCATCCGGCAGGTCGATATACGGGGCTGCATAGGTAATATGCTGGTACAGCATGTTTCCGGGAATTTCCCCATTACCCGCATCAAGCATGACCGTGCCTTCGTCAGGCGCCACTGCCCCGGCGATCAGCAGGAGCAGGGTCGATTTGCCCGAACCGTTGTACCCGGTAACCGCCACCCTGTCACCGGAGTCAAAGCGACTTTCAAAGTGCCGGAACACCCATCCCGGCCCGTAGTGCTTGCCGACATTATTTAACTGAAGCCTTGTCACGTCTGACCTGTCACGGCCTGTCGTCCCTGGAGAAATAGCCTTTCATGAGCCCTCTCGAAGAGTTGCGGAAAAACTGCATGATCTCGTCCCTTTCGGGCGTAGCGGGTAATTCAGCCTCAATTTTTGCAACGGCCTTTCCATACCCGTATCCCTTCATGAAAAGAATGCGGTAGATATCCTGGATCTGGTTAATTTTTTCAGTTGGGAACCCGCGCCTGCGCAAACCGATGGAGTTGATGCCCACATAACAGAGTGGTTCACGTGCTGCCTTTGTAAAAGGCGGCACGTCCTTTCTGACCAGTGAACCACCGGAGATCATGACGTGGCCCCCGATATGTACAAACTGGTGAACGGCTGAAAGTCCTCCGATAATGGCATAATCATCAATATTGATATGCCCCGCAAGCGTGGCGCCGTTGGCAAGGATGCAGTGGTTGCCCACCATGCAGTCATGGGCTACATGTACGTAGGCCATCAACAGGGAATGCGAACCCACTACGGTCTTCCCAAGGGCTTTGGTTCCCTTGTTGAGCGTAACACATTCCCGAACGATGGAATAATCACCCAGCTCGGCCGTCGTGTATTCGCCGGCATATTTCAGGTCCTGTGGAATGGCGGAAAGGACCGCACCGGGAAATATCTTGCAATGCTTGCCTATGCGCGCTCCATCCATGATGGTGACATTGGAGCCTATCCAGGTGCCGTCTCCAATCTCGACGTCGCGCTGGATATTGGTGAACGGCTCAATGTGGACGTTGCTGCCAATGCGGGCCTCCTTATGAACGGAGGCAAACTTGCTGATCATGCGCCTTCCTTTCTTGCGATTTGTGCGAGCATTTCAGCCTCCATCACCACTTTCCCGCCAACGATCGCTTCACCCTTCATATGACAGATGCCCCTCCGGATAGGGCTTACCAGCTTCAGCGCAAAAACCACCGTGTCGCCGGGCATCACCTTTTGTTTGAAACGTGCCTCGGAGATCTTCATGAAATATGTCCAGTAGTTCTGCGGATCCGGAACCGTATTCAGCACCAGGATGCCACCGGTTTGTGCCATGGCCTCAACCAGGATGACACCCGGCGTAACGGGATTTCCCGGGAAGTGTCCCTGGTAAAACCATTCACCCATACTGAAATTTTTCAGCCCGACCACGTGGGTGTCGCTCAGTTCGAGAATCTTGTCGATAAACAGGAAAGGGGGACGGTGCGGCAGAAACTCCTGTATTTTATTGACATCATAAAGCGGTTCCTTTTCGAGGTCAAATACACGCCGGTCCGTACCGTTTTTTTGACTCTTGATCAGCTCCTTGATTTTCTTCGCGAATGCCACGTTGGCTTTATGTCCTGGACGCGCAGCGAGGATGTGCGCCTTGACAGGCATGCCTATCAGGGCAAAATCACCTACGATGTCAAGCAGTTTGTGCCGGGCCGGTTCATTCTGAAAATGAAGTTTCACGTTATTGAGAAACCCTTTTTCCACCACTTCCACCTTGGGCTTGTTCAGCAGCGTAGCCAGCTCATCCAGTTTGGTCTGTTCCACCGGCTTGTCCACGACCACGATGGCATTGTCAAGATCGCCGCCCTTGATCAGGTTATGCCTGACCAGTGTTTCGAGCTCATGCAGGAATACGAAGGTCCGGCACCGGGCGATGTTACCGGTGAATTCGTCGATCTTATGCAGCTGGGCATGCTGTGTGCCCAGCACCTCGGAATTATAGTCCACCATCACCGTGACCCGGAAGTCTTCACTGGGCACGGCCAGCATCTCCACCTTTTTGTCCGTGTCCTCGAACGTGAGGTTTTCTTTTAATACGAAATACACGCGTTCAGCCTGCAGTTCCTTTGTGCCCGCCTTTTGGAGGGCCCGGATAAACGGCGCCGAGCTGCCATCGAGAATGGGCAGTTCGCTCCCGTGTACCTCGATCTTCACATTGTCGATCTCCAGGCCGGCTACCGCGGCCAGCGCATGCTCCGTGGTCGACACCTTCACACCGTCCCTGGACAGGGTGGTACCCCGTTCGGTATCAGATACCAGGTCCACGTCCGCTTCGATTACCGGCTGGTTCGGAAGGTCTGTGCGGATGAACTTGTACCCGTAGTTTTCCGGTGCCGGCTTAAAGGTCACTTCCACCTCTTCGCCGGTATGCAGGCCCACGCCCGAGATGGATACCGGCTGCTTAATAGTCGTTTGTCTGGCAGGCATTTGCGGTCAGTTTGCGGGGTGACAAATGTATTACTTATTGATTTAACGCCTGGTGACGGCGGTCATTCACAAACCGATATTACTCCGGAACAGCTTTACCGCGATGGCCAGTAGAATGAACCCGAATACCTTGCGTGCGACGCCAATACCGGTGGGGCCGAGCAGCCTTTCCAGGAAACCGATGTTCTTCAGGCACAGGTATACCAGGACGATGTTCAGCACAATGCCGGTGATGATCTCTAAAGCCAGGTATTCCGCCCGCAGCGAGAGGATGGTAGTCATGGTGCCGGCCCCGGCGATGAGCGGGAAGGCGATGGGAACGATGCTGGCAGTTTCAGGAAGTTCGTCTTTATATATGCGTACGCCCAGGATCATTTCCAGGGAAATGAAAAACAACACGAGGGCGCCTGCAATGGCAAATGACGAAAGGTCGAGGCCAATAAGCTTTAAGATGTTCTCTCCCACGAAAAGGAACAGCAGCATGATGCCCAATGCGGTGATCGTGGCTTTTTCCGCATGAATGCTGCCGGCCTTGCGCCGCACTTCAATGATGACAGGGATGGATCCGATGATGTCTATCACCGCGAAAAGGATCATGCTAACCGTCAAGACATTCTTGAAATCCATGATGTGCCCTAATTTACGAATTCGGGGCAGGGTTTCACCGCCCGCAGGTATACCGCGATTCAAAGCGTACGGAATTTATACCAAAAGCATTATCTTATTCGGCCGGGTAGCCTGGCCAATCATGTGGGAAGCATTTTTGAGATTTATTGAAGACAGAAAGCTGGCCCGGGAAAAGGTGCTCCTTGCTGTCAGCGGGGGCATTGACTCCATGGTCATGCTGCACCTGTTCATCCGGTCTGAAATAAGGATCGGGGTAGCCCATTGCAATTTTGGCCTTCGGGGAGGAGAATCGGATGATGATGAAGCATTCGTACGGATGTGCTGCAAGCGGAACCGGCTGCCGGTCTATTCCAGAAAGCTCGATGCCATGAAGGTCTCTGAAAAGGAAGGGATATCCATCCAGATGGCCGCGCGGACCCTCAGGTATGATTACTTCGAAAAGCTGCGGAAACGATACGGGTACCAGAAGGTGGCCACGGCGCACCACCTCGACGATGCCGCCGAAACCATGCTCCTGAACCTGGTCAGGGGTGCCGGCGTGGCGGGCATGCATGGGATCGTTCCGGTCCGGGGTGCACTTATCCGCCCGATGCTGTTTGCAACAAGAAAAGACATCAGGTCCTTTGCCAGAAGGGAAAAAATCGAATGGCGGGAAGACAGGTCCAACAGAAAAACACATTACAGGCGCAACCTGGTCCGGCGCAAGGTCATGCCGGTACTGGCGGAAATCAATCCATCCGTTCTCGAGGCCTTTCGCCTGCATGGCGAAATCGCAATGGACACCGGGCACCTGCTGGCGGAATACGTGGAGTTGCTTCGGAAGAAAATTGTAATCCGGAAAGGGAACGAACTGCGCATCGACACCAGGAAGCTCAGGTCACATGCAGGTGCGCCTACCCTGCTATTTGAATTGATCAGGTCATACGGATTCAATCGCTCCGTATGTGAAGACATTTACCGGTCGCTTGACGGCCCTCCCGGCAAAATATTTTTATCGGGGGATTATCGTATCCTCAGGGATCGAACGCACCTGCTGCTCGCCAGGCGCAAAGTGTCCGGCCGGGAGGAACATGTTATCGGCGCCGACCAACATCATATCGACACCAGCCACGGGACATTCAGCATCCGAAAGCTCGCCCTCACCTCAGATATGAAAAAGAACATCGTGACGGGCAGGCTGGGTGATCCGAATGTGGCATGGCTTGATATGGCCAGGCTTAAATTTCCGCTTCATTTGCGCAAATGGGAAAAGGGTGATACCTTCAGGCCACTGGGCATGCGGGGCAAGATGAAACTGAGCGATTTCTTTATAAACAACAAATATTCGGTGACCCGCAAGGCGGCTACCTGGCTGCTGGTTTCAGGTGGCAGTATCGCCTGGGTAACCGGTGACCGCATTGACGATCGGTTTAAAGTTACCGCAGCCACTCAAAACTGCCTGGAAGTTATCTTTGAAGCACAATGAAGGAAAAGCCCCTGTTCGAGGAAAAGCAATACCTGGGTTTCAATAAGCCTGCACTGATGCGTAATCTGGTGTTCGTCCTGTTCTGCTTTGTCGCCTACTACTGGACGGAAGAGCGGGAAAAGAACGGTGAACTATTTTTCCTGGTAGGCTGTGCCATCCTCGTCATTGCCATCCTGTTTCTTTTTGTGAAGCACCTGCACACGAAAGTTTTTTCTGACTACCTGGAGCTGGACGGGATCTGGACCACGCGCAAGGTAAGGGTCGACCTGAACTCCATTGTAAAGTGCGAGCAGACAGATTACAGCCCGTACCTGATCAACAACCCCGCTTATAACCTGCACATTAAAGGCGTGATTCGCTTTTATACGTCAGGCAGACATGCCCTCCGGCTCACGGACCGCCAGGGCCTGGTGTACCTGGTAGGCACACAGCGTCCTGAAGAACTGAAGCGGATCATCAGCAGCTGCATAGGGGCTGCCGGTAAGGATACCGGCGTTTGACCCGCATGGGTTACTTTTGTTCCCGGGTTGTGGGGTAAGGCAACCAAGCTAATCGTTAATCAATACAAGTAAATCATGAAAAAATGGATTGTAGTGGGCGGGATCGTTATCCTGGCCGTCATCGTATACAGGTTATTCGCGGGCTCCTATAACAATATGGTCATGAAAGACGAAGCGGTCGTTTCACAATGGGCCAACGTGGAAAGCCAGTACCAGCGAAGGCTGGACCTTATACCGAACCTGGTGAATACGGTTAAGGGCTATGCAGACTTCGAAAAATCAACGCTCACCGAGGTCATCGAAGCGCGTGCGCAGGCCACGCAGGTCAAGGTGGACCCGCAGAACCTGAACGCCGAATCCTTGCAGCAATTCCAGGCCGCCCAGGGCCAGCTGTCCGGTGCGCTGGCCAGGTTGCTGGTGGTTGTTGAGCGATACCCGGACCTGAAAGCCAACCAGAACTTCCTGGAGCTGCAGGCACAGCTCGAAGGCACCGAGAACAGGATAGCCGTCGAAAGGCAGAAATTCAACGGCATGGCCAGGGATTTCAATACGTACATCAGGCGTTTCCCGCAAACCATGCTTGCCGGTATGTACGGATTCGAATCCAAAGCCTACTTCGAAGCTGACAAGGGCGCCGCCGAAGTGCCGCAGGTCGAGTTCTGATCCGCGGCATGAAAGCGGAAAAGATTTTTACGCCGGAAAACAGGAAGAAGGTCCGTGACGCCATTGCCGAAGCGGAAGCCATCACGTCAGGTGAAATCCGCGTTTTTGTCGACGATCGGTGCAAGGGAAGCGAACTGGACCATGCAGCCGACGTTTTCGAAAAGCTGGGCATGCATAAAACGGAAGCGCGCAACGGGGTGCTTATATATATAAGCATGGAGGACCATAAGTTCGCCGTGATCGGTGACAAGGGGATCCATGAGCATGTCCACGACGAGTTCTGGCAGGAGGTGCGGGATGAGATGCAGGAGGAATTCAGGAAAGGAGAAATCATCCACGGGCTGGTGATGGGCATTCGCCATGCCGGGAAAGCCCTGTCGTCCTGGTTCCCGCGCTCCGGCGATGACAAGGATGAACTTCCCAATACGATAGCGTTCAGGTGAAGCCTGTTCCAGCATTAACAAGCCGGGCAAGGGCCGTTCGCCGGGTAGCCCTGGCCATGGCACTGGCCGTGGTTCCGGCGTTTTCCGGGGCGCAGGAACTGCCTGCCAAACCGGACCCGCCACGCCTGGTTAACGACTTCGCCGGGCTGTTTTCCGAACAAGAACGCGGCCGGCTGGAATCGAAGCTGGTGGCTTTTAACGATTCCACATCCACGCAGATAGCAGTGGTCACGCTTACCTCGCTTGACGGTTATCCCATCGACGATTACGCGTTTAAACTGGGCGAGGCCTGGGGCATCGGCAGGCAGGGCAAGAACAACGGGGCCCTGGTGCTGGTGGCGAAGAATGACCGGAAGGTATTTATCGCCACGGGATACGGACTCGAAGGAGCCATTCCTGACGCGCTTGCCAAGCGCATCGTGGAAACGCAGGTCGTTCCGGCATTCAGGGAGGGCGCGTATTACAGGGGCGTCGACGAAGCCGTCAATACGATGATCGGGCTCGCCAGCGGCGAGTACAGCGCCGAAGACGTTCGGAAAGAAAAAAAACCCTCGGTCTGGCTGCCCATAGTCTTTTTTATCCTGATGATGGCATTCGTTTTTTTCAACGCCATCCGCAGGGCGAAGCGATATGCAGCGGTTAACGGCGTTGATCTGTTCACCGCATGGATGCTGATAAACGCGGCACGCAGGTCCCGGAGCGGACGATGGGGCGGCTTTTCAGGCGGCGGCTTCGGTGGCGGCGGTGGCGGCGGCGGCTTCGGCGGCTTTGGCGGCGGCAGCTTCGGCGGAGGCGGCGCGGGCGGAAGCTGGTGAAATCAGTGGCAGTGGCACTGGCAGTAGGGAGAAAGTCGTCAGAAAGGCAAACCGTCATTACAGATCAGGTTTTTTCCGGCTTGGAAGATATGTTTATAGAAAAATTTGAAGATTGCAGTTGAACGGTAAGCAGTGAATATTTCGCTGAATTCATGATCAACAGAAATAGATCTTGAGCACCAATTCATTGCCGCCAGGCTTTCGCAGTCAAATGCATGCCCTGCTGGGGGAGGAGGCGGAGGCGTTTTTCGAAAGCCTGTCGCAGCCGCCGCCTGTCAGCATCCGGCTGAACCCGCGTAAGCCTTTCCCGGTGGAAGGGGAACCGGTTCCCTGGTGTGAAGCAGGTCGCTATTTGCCGGAGCGGCCGGCATTCACCGAAGACCCCTATTTGCATGCAGGCGCCTATTACGTACAGGAGGCGGGCAGCATGGCCATCGAATGCCTGTTGGATAAAACCAAACCGCTTGCGGTCCTCGACCTGTGCGCCGCGCCGGGAGGCAAGGCTACCCACCTGCTCGCATTGCTGCCCGAAGGATCAATGGTTGTATCAAATGAGCACGTGAAATCCCGGTTGCCCGCCCTGAAGCACAACCTGGCACGGTGGGGGTATGTGAACCATGCGATCCTGAACGCGGATGCAAAGGCATTTTCCGCATTGCCCGGTTTTTTTGACGTCATCCTGTGCGACGCCCCCTGCAGCGGGGAAGGCTTGTTCCGGAAGGATCCGACGGCAATGTCGCACTGGTCGCCCGAGAAAGTGAAGTTCAATGCGTCCCGTCAGCGGAGCATCGTGGCGGATGTTTGGCCTGCCCTGAAGCCGGGAGGCACGTTTATTTACAGCACGTGTACCTATAACCGCGTGGAGAACGATGACAACGTAGAATGGATCATGAAACACCAGGGTGCGGAGGAAATGCAAGGGGCTGATCCCATTCCCGCGGAACTGGCTGCCTCCAGGGGGCATGGCTTGCGAACCTACCCGCACCGCCACCGGGCGGAAGGCTTTTTCGCTGCCGCGATGATTAAACCGGGCGGGCATCAGCCGCACAGGATTGCACGGCACGTTCAGCCTGCCCCTGTTCAAGTGGCCGCCACGGTGAAAGGATGGGTTCGTGAACCGGACCGATTTGAATTTGTGCTGCGCGGAAACACTGTCTGCGTAGTTCCCGCGGACCAATCCGGGACATTTTCCGCACTGGAGTTGTTAAAGCCGGTAAGTTCAGGTACACGCATCGCGCAAATGAAGGGAGCCCTGCCGGTACCTGCGCCGGAGCTGGCTTTATCCTGTGAGCTGAACCGGGACGCATTCCCGGTTGCTGAACTGAACCATGCGCAGGCATTGCGCTACCTGCGTGGCGCCACCGATTTCGACTTCCCGGGGGAGAACGGTTTTTTCCTGATGGATTACAAGGGGCTGCCGCTGGGGTTTTCGAAAAAGGCGGCGGGAAGGTTCAATAACCTGTTGCCGAACAGCTGGTATATTAAGAGATCAGGAATATCGACAGAAGGCTAAGCGTTGCACCTCAGTTGTTACGAAAGCTAAAATATTATTTGCCCTGAGATTCGTATGTTGATTAGTACAAGTATATTGTTTAAAAATGCGGCATTGAGACAGCCATGCAAATTGATTACATTTTATTTTTACATTAAATTATCCTGATATGACTTTAATTAGCAAATCAATCCTTGTATGTATTCTCCTACTTGCGTTGATCGGCCACACCTATGCGCAGGAAGGACACAGCCGGTACGAATTCAAGTACTATGCAGCGCTTTATACGCTGGGCAAGGGCTGGGACCAATCAAAAGCCGCCGGCGAGCAGGAATATTTCAAGGAACATTCGGCCCACCTGTCGGCACTCAGGAAGGACCGTAAGATCACCATGGGCGCGCGCTACAGCGATACGGGCATGGTGGTTTTCCGGGCGGGCAAAGAGGAGGATGTGCGGGACTGGGTGAACGCGGACCCCGCGATTCAAAACAAGCTGTTCAGCGTGGAGATCTTCGAAATGTCGCCCTTTTACAGCGGCTGCCTGGAATGAACCCGGTTGTTTCCGGGTAGAGAAGCGCCGGCATAGCAAAATCCCGAAATCCTTACTTTAGCCTTTACAACGGTTTAAACTCATTAATCCATGCGGAAAATAATTCTAACCTGTGCCATTGCTCTTTTCCTGGCACCACATGCGAAAGCCCAGGTCACCATCTCCGTCTCAGAATCATCCCAGGCCGACTGGATCCTGGGTACGATCGATTCGCTGAGCACCACGTCTGATACGCTCACGCTGGAGCCGGTGCAGTCGTTCCGGTTCCAGTTTACCAACTGCATGCAGTTGGGATTATCGGGGCCCTCGCAGGTGATGTGCGACGGTGATTATACCGGCACCGACCTGGCGGGTCAGGTGACGGTCCTGGCAGGCAAGCAATACTGGCAGGTCCCGCAGACCGGCCTGTACCGTGTAACGGCATCAGGCGCAGGACACAATGCGGATCCGTTCCTGCGCGGTGCGGTAGTGAAGGCCTACATGGAACTGACCCAGGGAACAGGGCTGGTCGTACTGGCAGGGCAGGAAGGTGATTCACCACGGGGTGGCAGCGGTGGCAGTTTTGTCACACTTACAGATACGACACCCGTAATTATCGCCGGTGGCGCGGCGGGCATGCGGTCCTATTCCGATTCGTCCAACCTGGGAAGTACCGCCACCTCTGGACAGGGTGTAAGCAGTTCCAACTGCAGCACGCCTGGCGGGGTGGCAGGACAGGGCGGCCAGGCAACAGGAGGTGGCGGTTGCAGCGGTGCGGGTGGCGGGTTGCTGGGTGACGGCCAGGGATGTGGCGGCGGCCTTGCCTTTATCAATGGCGCCACGGGTGGCAGCGCATCATATGACGGCGGCTTTGGTGGCGGGGGCGGGGTCAACGCCGCTTCGTCACCAGGCGGCGGTGGCGGCTACTCGGGCGGCAGTGTGCAATACACCGGCGGCGGATCATCATGTGCAGGCGGCGGTGGATCTTTCCTCATGTCGACAGCACTGGGTGTGGCAACCAGTGACGGCCATTATGACAACAGTCCCTTGTTCAACGGGGATTCCATCTTTAACCTTGGATACTATCATATCGGGCAAGGGTCGGTAAGAGCGGAGCTGGATGAATTCGTGTCTTCCGGCATGCGGGTATCACCGGTGCACGATGTTTCGACACCGGCATCCACGCTGAACACATCCATGATCTCATGGGATGCCGATACGTTTGCCGGTACCTCCCTGCTGGTGGAAACCCGGTTCAGCACCGACGGCGGCGCCATGTGGAGTTCCTGGAGTCCCGCAGCGAATTATTCGCCTGTGCCGGGGTTGCTTACAGGCATGCCAATGGATTCGGCCCGCGTGCAGACCAGGGTTACCATGTCATCACAGGCACAGTATGTTTCTCCTGCCGTCTATTGGCTGAACCTTCTCGTTTTAAACGACACAATGGCTACCGGCCTGGCCGCACATGATAATGACAGCCCGTGGCTGACAGTCTATCCGAATCCGTCCGGCTCTTCCCTGACGGTGGCATACCAGCTGAAGCAAAAAGCTGATGTGTCGCTTCGTATTTTTTCTTCAGTAGGGGAAACGGTATGGCAGGTATCCCGGAATGCAGAGCGTCCGGGGTATCGCCAGGTACACATCCCCCATGATGAGTTATCCGTTGCGCCCGGTATCTACTGGCTTGAGCTGGTTTCACATGGCCGGTCAGCCCGGAAAAAACTGGTACGTTTTTAGCCGGGATGGATGCGAAGCAGATACACGTGGCCTGGTTGCTGCTGTGTTTCACGTTTTCTCTTTACGGATGTGGTGAGCGGTCCGGCGTGCCGCTGGTGGGATTCCTCGATTTTGTAGAGGATGAAACGCTGGACAGGGCCCGTGCCGGGTTCTTCGATGCACTGGCTGCAAACGGTTTTTCAGAAGTTGACGGCACCCTGGAAGTTGAATACCTCAATGCACAGGGCGATATTCCCACGCTGGGCCAGGCCTGCGACCTGCTCATCTCCAAAAATGTAGACCTGCTGGCGGCCAGCACCACGCTTTCCACCATTACCGCCGTACAGCGGACAGAAACTGTACCGGTATGCATGATGGTGGCACCGCGGCCCGACCTTGCCGGCCTTTCGGCTTCCGCCGATGACTACCCGGTAAACCTTTTCGGTGTCTATGAAACCCTTGAATATATCGATACGTCGGTGACCCTGATTACCACCCTGCTTCCCGGGGTAAAGCGTATCGGCACGGTATACAACCAGTCCGAACCCCAGTCACGTGATGCCTTCGCCAGGCTTGAAATGCAATGCGGGAAACTGGGCCTGGAGCTTGAAAGCCTGCCGGTCAACAATTCTTCCGAAACACAACTGGTCACGGCCTCGCTGCTGACGCGTGACATAGACGTATTCTTTGCGCTCCCGGATAACGTGATCTTCGCTTCCTTCGAAACCATAGCCCGGAGCTGCGACGAAGCCGGCGTCCCGGTCTTCACCAGTGAAGCAGGGCTGGTATCCCGCGGGGCGGTAGCATCTTTTGGTGCCGACTTTTACAACTGGGGATACCAGGCAGGTGAACAGGCGGCCGATTTCCTGCGCGCGGGTGTGATGGACGGGCTGGCTCCCGAAGTGGTCAGGGACCGCAAACAGGTTTACAACAGTGAAGTCGCTGCCCGGTACGGCATTCGTCCGGCTGTGTCCTTCGAGCCCGTTAATTGACAACCGGCCGGAATATTATACCTGAAAGAAGTGAGCTTTTACCTGACAGCCATTATCCTGGGTCTGGCTTTTTGTGCGCTTGGCGCCGGGATATACCTGACGTTACGAATATTCAACATCCCGGATATTACTACAGACGGCAGCTATACGCTGGGAGGGGCCATCACGGCAGTGATGCTGGTTCAGCATGTCCACCCGCTGGCAGCCCTGCCGGCAGCCATGGCGGGCGGCGCGGCGGCAGGAGTGCTTACCGGGGTGATCCATACGCGGCTCCGGGTGCATGCCCTGCTGGCCGGCATCCTGGTCATGACGGCATTGTATTCCGTAAATCTGAGCCTGATGGGAAGGAGCAATATCCCGCTTGTGCGGGTGGAAAACCTCTACAGCATTATACCTGTATGCCAACAGGTAACGCTTAATGTGCTTGTTATTACAGGGGTATTCATCCTGGTAGTTTTTTTCCTGCTTGCCTGGCTGTTGCATACGGATTTCGGTATTGCCATGCGCGCCACGGGCAGCAACGAAGCCATGGTACGGGCCATGGGTGTGAATACGGGAAGGATGAAAATTGCCGGCCTGGCACTTGCCAATTCACTCACAGCGCTGAGCGGGTACCTGGTAACCCAGTACCAGGCCTATGCCGATATCAACATGGGTATAGGTATCGTTATTTCCGGGCTTGCGTCTGTTATCATCGGCGGATCGCTCGTTAGGCTGTTGCGTGCGCGTGGCATCGTGGCACAATTGCTCGGTGTGGTGGCGGGCACCATCGTATTCAGGCTGGCACTCGCCGCCGCGCTGTCGGCAGGACTGGACCCCAACTATCTCAAACTGGTCACTTCTGTACTTGTGCTGGCCATTCTGGCGCTGGGCATGACCAGGAAGGAGGTATATGATTGAATTGAAGGATGTCAGTGTGACCTTTAACGAGGGAACACCGCGCGAGGTACGGGCCCTCAGGGATGTCAGCCTTGCCGTCCCGGCTGGTGAGTTCGCAGTGATCGTGGGAAGCAACGGGTCAGGGAAATCCACATTGCTGAACCTTGTGGCCGGAAGCGTAAAGCCGCGTACAGGACAGGTGTTGATTGACGGGCACGACGTTACGCCTCTTCACGATTATATGCGGAGCGGCAGCGTGGCCCGTATTTTCCAGGACCCGCTGCGTGGCACGGCCCCAGGCCTTTCGGTGGTGGACAATATGCGTTTGGCAGCGCTCCGGTCCGGATCAAAGGGCCTGAAGATAGGTACCGGCAGGGCATTCCGGGACCGGGCGGTCGCAAGCCTGGCTTCAATGGGATTGCGGCTGGAAGAAGCATTGGACCGTGATGCAGGCACGCTTTCAGGGGGGCAGCGACAGGCGCTTACACTGGCCATGTCTTTCATGGACCGGCCAAAGGTATTGCTGCTTGACGAGCCGGCTGCCGCGCTGGACCCGAAGACGTCCGGGGCGTTGATGACCTCCGCCGTTGAAATGATCAGGCAGGCGGGCGTTACGGCGCTGCTTGTGACGCACAGCATGAAGGAGGCGGCACGGTATGGCGACCGGGTCCTGATGATGCATGAAGGCAGGATAAAAAGGGATGTAAGCGGTGAAGCACGCAGGGGCCTGGAAAGCGAAGACCTTTTTCGCTGGTTTGAATAAACAGCATTTGGAATCTCGCCTGCTTGCCTGCCTGCCGTGGCGGGAAGCATATGCCGGGTCCCGGTCGTTTACATGCCGCTTTGCTGCTTCATGGCCTTTGTCACCAGTTCCTTGAGCCGGTTCCTGCCCCGGTACCGTTCACAGCCGATCGACAGATTATTCAGGCATGACATTGATTTTTTACTTTTATGCCCGCAGCGCGGCGCCGTATTCCGCCCCCCGTTAATTTTATGAACTACCTTTTCGATATCGGCCGGTACTGGATTTTCATGCGGGGGCTTTTCGCCAAGCCGGAGAAGTTTCGCGTTTACATCCGCCAGATCTTCGTGGAGATGGAGGCGATGGGATACGGATCACTTGGCATTGTGGCCATCAACTCCGTTTTCATGGGCGCGGTGATCACGATCCAGAGCGCTTATAACATTGTGAATCCCATGGTTCCGTTGTCGGCCATCGGTATCGTGACGCGTGATTCCATCATCATCGAGTTCTCCCCCACGGTTATTATGATGGTGCTGGCCGGCAAGATCGGTTCCAGCATCGCCTCCGAAATCGGCACCATGCGTGTTACAGAGCAGATTGATGCCCTGGAGATCATGGGCATTAATTCTGCCAGCTTCCTGGTGCTACCCAAGATCGTTGCCGCTGTATTTATACTGCCGTTCGTGGTTACCATCAGTATGTTCGTCGGGATTTTCGGTGGCTGGATCGCCGGGGACCTTACCGGCGCCTGCCCGTCGGCTGACTACCTGAAAGGCCTCCAGGATTCATTTCTGCCTTTTAACATCACCTTCGCACTCATCAAAACCGTGATCTTCGCATTTCTCATCACGAGTATTTCATCGTACCAGGGCTATTTCACCAAAGGTGGTGCGCTTGAAGTGGGGCAGTCCAGTACACGTGCTGTCGTATTCAGCAACATCCTCATCCTCCTGTTCGACTATATATGTACGCAGATATTCCTGGCCTGAAATGATAGAGGCGAGAAACGTATTCAAAAAGTTCGGCGACAAGGTGATTCTGGACGGGGTGTCCGGCGCCTTTTCACCCGGAAGGGTGAACCTGGTTATCGGCGCGAGCGGGTCCGGGAAGACCGTTTTCATGAAGTGCCTGGTGGGTTTGATGGAGGCAGACAGCGGGGCGGTGATCTATGACGAACAGGATTTTTCTGCCATGAACCACCGGCAACGCAAACCCATCCAGCAGCAAATTGGCATGCTGTTCCAGGGCGGTGCATTGTTCGATTCCATGAATGTGGAGAAAAACGTCATGTTTCCCCTGGTCATGTTTTCTGACATGACGCCGGCGGAGCGTGCTGATCGCGTTTCGTTCTGCCTGGAACGGGTTCACCTCGAGAATGCAGGCCACCTGTATCCTTCAGAGATCAGCGGCGGCATGAAAAAGCGTGTGGCCATTGCACGGGCCATTGCCAACAACCCGAAGTACCTTTTCTGCGACGAGCCCAACAGCGGACTGGACCCGCGCACCGCGCTGGTGATCGACGAGTTGATCGAAGAAATTACGGAGGAGTTCAGGATGACGACCATCGTGAATACCCATGACATGAATACGGTCATGGGGCAGGGTAACAGGATCATGTTCATTCACCAGGGCCGCAAGAGCTGGGAAGGTTCCGTGGACGAGCTCATGCGAAGCGACAACAAGGAGCTGAACGATTTCGTGTTCGCCAGCCGCGTGATGCAGGGGTTGAAGAAAGTTTAATGTTTGCGGTTCGCGGTTTTTCCCCGCCATGCCAGGTCATTCTGCCCGGGAAGGCTGAACCTAGTGTACGCTGGTCTTGAAGTACATTTCAACCACCTTGCCGTCTTCGGAAAAGATCACCTGGTCTGCAAGGTGCTTCATCAGGAAGATGCCGCGGCCGGTGGGTTTTTCGAGATTCTCGGGGGCCGTGGGGTCGGGCAGGTTGTAGTAGTCGAATCCGGATCCTTCGTCCCGGACGGTAAACATCAGGCTGTCGCCGTCCACCTCGTAACTCAGCTCCACATTCTTGTCACCAGCTTCCTTGTTCCCGTGCTGGATGGCATTGTTAACGGCTTCCGTTACGGCTACCAGGATATTGCCAAAACAATCTTCATGGATCTGCAGTTCTTCACGCAGGTCCTCGATCAGTTTCTCGACGGTATTAATGCTCTGGGGCCTGGAGGCAAGTTTCAGGGTGCTGGCGAACTTTTCGGTGTTCATGGGCGGTTTGATTCGAGGCTTTGAAAGTACGAATTTACCAAGTTTTTGTAAAAGTTGTTGAATGACGGCGGGATAGTTTTCAATAACTCCATTTCCCGCATCTTAAGTTTTTTGTATTCTTCGAACCGGGCATCATTCCGTCCGGGCTGATCCCTGCCCTCATTGGACTCCCGCCGGTCGTCGAACTCCCGCTGGCGTTCCGCCTTCTCGCTTTCGAGCAGCCGCGTGAGGATGTCCTGCTGGCGTTGCAGGGTCTCTTCTGAAAGCCGCTTGTTGACCAGGTCTTTTTCGGTTTCCTCCATTTCACGCGCCATCTTATCCAGGTTACCCAGGGAACCCTGGCCGTCCTTGTTTTCCGTTTGGTTGAGCTTCTGAAGCTCGCTCCTGATGGCTTCCTGCTCCGCCGCCATGCGTGCCAGCTCCTCGCTCATCTTTCCGCCGGGCCGTTTGCCGGGTTTATTCTGTCCGTCCATCTGCCCCTTGAGCTTTTCCATCCTTTCATTGAGCTTCTGCTGCATCTTCCGCAGCTCTGATGCCGATTTGGGCATGCCCTGCCCCGGCTTGGCGCAATTGCTTTTGCTCATTTGATTCATCTGCTGCTGCATTTGCTGCATGGACTCACTGAGCATCAGGGCGAGGTTGTTGACGGCTGTCATAACATATTGCTGGTCTGACCGGGCCTGGGGCACCATGCGGTCCTGCAGATGGACGATGGACCGGTTCAGGTTGTCGTTGATGGCCGTCATCTGCTCATTCACCGCTGACTGGATCTGGATCACACGTTTGCTCAGCGCCAGCAGGGAGTCTTCAAGGATGCGGGCATCGTCTTTGAGTTTGCGTTGTTCCTGCGTTTGCTTAATATACTTAGGGTCGTTGACGTTGGCCTGTTTCAGGTCTTCCATGAGGGCTTCCTGGTCAAAAGAAAAGCGAATCAGGTTTTCAAGCAGCGCCCGCAGCGCGTCCAGGTCTTCCTGGGCCTGCTGCATCTGCTGCATCTGTTGCATTTGCTGCATTTTCATGGCCAGCTGATCCATTTTGCCGGCCGCTTTTTTCTGGTTTCCGGAAGCGCCCTTCTTATCCTCGTTCCCCAGTTCCTGTTCGCTTTTCTCCATGTCCTCGCTTATGTCCTGCCGCTCCTCTTCCGTTTCGCCAAGGTCCTGCGGAAACTCCAGCTCACTGTTTTTCTTTTCTACGTCTTCCAGGTCTTTATTCCATTCGTCGAACTTCTCGTTTAACTCCTGTTGTTTCTCCTGGAGGTCTTCGCTATCCGCGTCTTTTTGTTCGGAATCTTCTGCCAGGTCCCGCTGCTCCCGGGCAAGCTCCTCGAGGCGTTCGATGGACTCCCGAAACTTCTGCTCTACTTCCAGCTGCTTGAACAGTTCAAGCGTACGGTCCAGCCGCTTTTCCATGTCACGCATGTCCAGCTTCATGTCATCAAGCATATCCTGGACCTTGTCCTTGTCCAGTTCAGAAAGCAGCCGCTGCAACTCCTCCATCATTTTGCGCATTTCCTCGTCCATGACCTGGTCGAACAACTCCTGGAGCTGTTGTTGCTTTTCTGCAATCTGCTCCATGGGTGTACGGAACTCACGTTCCTTCGACGTGTTCTGTTCATTTTGCTTCCGGATGTTCTTTACCTTCTCCTCCAGCTCCCGCTGACGCTGCAACAGGTCTTCGATTTTCTTCTTGTCGTCGTAATCGAGTTCTTTTTTCTCCAGCAGCTTGCGCGAGGCCTTTTCGATTTCCTCCTGCATGCGCCGGGCTTCCTCGATGCTTTCCTTAAGGTCGCCTTTCAGCCGGGTATCGTTGCGCTCCTTTTCCTCGTTCAGTTCATCCAGCGTGGGCGCCTTGTATACTTCAATATGCGACCTGGCCGACTTGGGGCCGGCCACACCGTCGTTATCCCATATTTCAAAGTAATACTCCAGTTCCTCCCCGGGCCGGATTTCCATTTCCGCCAGGTCCCAGAAATGAAAAAACTGCTCCTGCCTGGCCTCGCGGTTTACGCTGAGACGTTTGCAGTGGGCAAGCATGCTGCGCAGGGAGTCGCGTGACTTGAGAAAACGGTAACAGAAATTCAGCCTGGAGAATCCGTAGTCATCCTTCACGATGCCCTGGAAATACATGCGGCGGTGCGACATGGAATCCGCCTGCTGCTCGACCCTGATCTGCGGATGCAGGTCAGGAACCACGCGAATGTGGTATGCCATGCTGTCCCTGCCGGTAAGCATTTCATTGGATGTAACGACCGAGTAGGCATTGCTCCTGAGGAATCGCCTGCTGTGATTGAAAGCGTCGTTTCCTGAGCGTGTGACAAAAGCAGTCGTATCATTAAAGCGCATGAGCAGCGCTTCGGCGTTTCGGGTCTCGAACACCCAGTGTACCTTCGTGCCTGCCGGAATGACCAGGTCGCCGGTGTTGTTCAGCGCCTCGTCCCTTTTCCCGGTATATGCAGGGTAGTCAAGCGAGGCTGAAAAATTCAGCACAATTGGGTTAGGCAGCACCTTCAGCACATAAGGTCGCGATGTGTAACCCCCGGCTTTCAGCTGGAAGGTAATGTCACGGTCCGGTCCTTTGAACCGGTGGCTGAACAGGACGTTGTTTTCCTTGTCGAGCTTAAACTGGTTGTCGCCAGCTTCCACGTATACCTGCTCAGGAATCTGCCGCCCTTCCACCTTTACTTCAAGCGTGTAGTCTTCCTGCTGGACGGTCTCCAGGCTTTCATTCAGGATGGTGAAAGCAAAGGGAGCGGGTTTCTCGAAAAAGACGGTGTGCTTCAGTATCCTGTTGGTGCCGTCACGCAGCAGGCTGGGCGCGGCCAGCAACAGCACGCCGAAAACGAGTGCCGGTACAAGTGCGAATCGCAGGTACCGTACATTCCTGCCAAGATCTATGGCAGCGGTGAAGGGTACAGGCCTGAGCTCCTTTACCTTCTGGCTGATGCCAGCCTCCAGAAGCGCGCTGCCGCGTGTTTGGTCGCGCAGGGCATTCAGCTGAAGCGTATTTAAAAGCTTGTCACTTACATTCGGGAAATGACGGCCGATAATCGCCGCAGCCTCTTCATGTGAAATAATGTGGCCGAGCCGGTACAGCCTCAATGCCGGTATGACGATAAGCTTTCCGATGATATACCCGTTTGCGGCGAGGTATGTATAGAATAACACCGTACGGGTTACCGTGTTGAAGTGACCGAAGTACTCCAGGGTGGTAACCACGAGGTAAAATGCGAGCGCGGCCGTGAAGCTGTATATAGCGCCGCGTATCAGCTGGTTTTTATAATACTTGCGGATAAAAGCGTCCAGCTTGCCGATTAGCAGATCGTACTCCGATGACATTTCCCTAATATAAGAAGAACCCCAGTACCTAAAACGGCATAAAAGGGTGAATATTACGCAACCGGGGCGTTGAAATCAAGCCTTGAGGATGCGCCCGAAAACGCCGGCGGGGAGACTTTGTCCTGCCTTGCTCCTAAGGAACAGTTCCCCGATCTCGACCTTGTCGTCGGTGTGGCATTTAAAGACGTTGTCAACCATAAAGGCAGAAAAGCCCTGCGAGTAGGAATTCAGGATCAGGAAATATTCGTCTTCGCAAAGGCGGAGTACCATGCGGATCATCTCGTTGATCTGGTTTTCAAGCTTCCAGCTTTCTCCCTTGGGTCCGTGCCCGTAGGCCGGAGGGTCCAGGATAATGCCATGATACCTTTTACCCCGCTTGATTTCCCGCTTTACAAATGTCATGGCATCCTCGATCACCCAGCGGATGTCTTTAAGCCCTGAAAGCTGCATGTTTTCCCTGGCCCAGGTGATCACCTGCTTGATGGAATCGAGGTGCGTGACATCCGCACCGGTAACCCTGGCGGCAAGAGAAGCCACCCCCGTATAGGCAAAGAGGTTCAGGATCCGGATGTCGCCCATGGTCTTGCGCCCGGGTTTGCGGGCATGCATGTCATGGAAGTCATGGATGGTCCGGTAAATAAAATCCCAGTTCACAGCCTGCTCCGGGAATAGTCCCACTTGCTTGCTGGTGCCCAGGTTGAGCCTGAAGGCAATCTCCTCGCCAGGGATGCCGTTGTGTTCGGGTAATTTGTATTTGACCGTCCATTTGTCAGGCATTCGCCTGATCTTACGCCAGATACCGGAAGAAGCCGACTTGGGGATATACCTGACATGGGCCTGCTTTTCCCATTCCTTCTCGGACAGCTTCTTGTTCCATACCGCTTGTGGCTCAGGCCGGATGGTCACATAGTTGCCAAACCGCTCGAGCTTCTCAAAGTCCCCACAATCAATGAGTTCGTACTCCTTGAAGGATTCAGGTGTAAGGGTCAGCATGCCTGCAAAAATAGAAATTGCGGCTCAAGCGGCTCCGGAACTTGAAACCTTTTGATTTACAGTAGGTATACAACTGTTTAAGACCATATGCCATGAAGACCAGCAAACCCGGTACCGGCACCCAGGGAACGCCGGTGTTAAGCCCTCAACTGGTGAAAATTTTTTCCGCCCGGGGCATCAGAATCAAGGAATCCGTTATCAGGTTGGCAGCAGGCCTGACCGCCTGCCTGCTGCTCGGCCTGTCCGGTGTGAAGGCCCAGGATCCCGTCCTCGCCTTCAAAGCGCACTTTACAGGAGAAAAAATCAGGTTGTACTGGACCGTTGCCCCGGGGACTTCCTATAATTATTTTGCCATCGAGCGGTCATGGAATGGCAAACAGTTCGAAACGGTCGGGCTGGTGGCGGCTGAGGGTACTGCATCAACCCTGGATACAAGGTCGTTCACTGACAAGGATTATTACTCCACCATCGTTTACTACCGGCTCAGGCTGGTAGGCCAGGATCTGCAATCGGCCGTGGTGGGAAACATTGTGGCCCTTCAGCTTTCCGAAGACGCCCGCGAGTTCAGGATTTCGCCATTCAGGGATATGCCAGGAGCTGTTTATATTGACGGAAAGAAGCTGGAGGCGGATGAGATCATTGTGGATGCGGTAAACCGCGAGAAACAGATCATTGCCAACGGCATCCTGAAGAAACACAAGGGTGAAATGGCATTCATCATGCAGGATGTACGCAAGCTGAAGCCGGGCCCATATGTCGTGTCTGCATTTTTCAACCATAAGGTACATAAGACCTTGCTGGTTATCATTGAACCTCCTGCCGGTTCAGCCGCAGAAGAGGGTCCGGACCTTACGAGCCGGTAGCAAGGACAATCTTCCGAAACAGGTAGTTTATTCTTCAAACTGCACCCCCGGTGATGCAGGATGCCGCGCATTCATGTTAGGGGCCGGCCTGCCACCGCCTGTTTGTTGATCATATTGCGGCATTCCCTTGCAGCCCAAATTTGTGGCGGTTTTGCTGTCAAAGAGCATGTTAGGGGCATCCACAAGCCTGAATATGCCGGGAACTACAAGCATACCTTACATTTTTTGCAAAGGGCGAAAGCACCTTACAGGCATGATTGGCATTGAGATTGCTTCCTATTCCACGCTATGAATTCAATTTTGTCTAAATCGGTCAAGGTCCTGTTAAGCGGACTGCTCGTATGCCTGGTCAGCCCTGACATGCTGGGCCAGGGCTACGTGGTAAACTGGACGGACCCATCTACTTATACCATTTCCTGCGGATCGACGACAGGTAATAAGTGGAGCATACAGAACAGGGTCTGTACCTATGACAGCCCCAATATCAATTCAGGCGGATCGCCTGCGGAGCCTGACAAGCGCGCCGTAATCAGCGTATCCGTGAATCCCACCGGGAACCTGGATAATGACGATACGCTGATCATCAGGGCGTACAACGAGGGCACCCTTCAGACCATGTTAACGGTTGTGGGGGATACGGTTTCCAGTGTGTTTACGGCCAGTTTCGAGATCATGGTCCCTGCCGCCTCCAACTCCACAGTGGAGGTCATTGCCATCAACAACCAATCGTCGGAAAAATGGCGAATCATGCAAGAGGGTATTTCGGTATCATTCCCGGCCGCTCCGCTGCCCGTCGAACTCGAGTTATTCAAAGGCCGCATGAAAAACAATACAGCAGTGCTTGAATGGGTAACGCGGGCCGAGGTAAATAACGATTATTTCACCGTTGAGCGCTCGGACGATGGCTGGAATTATGTGCCGGTTGCCCGCATAAAGGGGAAGGGTACCACCACCACCGCATCCTATTATTCCTGGCACGAGGATCTCGATGACGGCCAGCTGGCGTATTACCGCCTGAAGCAAACGGACTTTAACGGAGACTTCAAGTACATGGGCAGGACCATCACCCTGCGGGCTAAAACCAGGTCGTTGATTTCGGTCTACCCGAACCCGGTTCCCGGCGACAAGTTTCATATCCTGGTTAACAATTGCCGGAATGAAGAGGTGGCTGTCGAACTCCGGGATATCTTCGGAAAGATCGTTCACCAGGAGTTATTCTACCCGGAAAGCGATTCCGAGGACCTGGTCATGGAGCGGCGCGACATCCGCATTAAGAAAGGCCTTTACATGCTGACCGTCCGAAGCCGTTCCGACGCTCATTCCGAACGGCTCTTCATCCAGCACTGAGCTACTCCCCCTTTTTAAAATAGTCGAAAATCTTCCTGGCGCGGGCCTTGCCTACTTCCGCTTCGAGTGCCTCGAGTGAGGCTTTCCGGATCCTGCTTACCGATTTGAATTGTTTTAAGAGATGCGTGGCCGTGCTTTCGCCGATGCCGGGTATCTCCACCAGTTCCGTTCGTACGGTTCCTTTACCGTGTCGTTTCCGGTGGTGGGTGATCCCGAATCGGTGTGCCTCGTCACGCAAACGCTGAATAACCTTGAGTGTTTCGCCTTTCTTGTCCAGGTACAGGGGATGGGGGTCTCCCGGGAAATAGATTTCCTCCAACTTTTTCGCGATACCGATAATGGTAATCTTTCCTTTTAGTTTCAGCTTCTCGAGGCTGGCCAATGCGCTTCCCAGCTGTCCTTTCCCGCCGTCCACGATAATTAATTGTGGAAGCGGTTCATTCTCCCGCAGCATCCGGCTGTACCTCCTGGAGATAACCTCTTCCATGGATGCGAAATCGTCCGGGCCGCTTACCGTGCGGATATTGAAATGCCTGTACTTCGACCTGGCGGGCTTGGCATCCATGAACACGCTCATGGCCGCCACCGGGTAGGCGCCCTGGAAGTTGGAGTTATCGAAACATTCGATATGCCTGGGCAGGTCGCGCATACGCAGGTCGTCCCGCATACCGGCCAGCAGCCTGTCGGTCCGGTGCCCGGGGTCCAGCTTATCCATGCGATTGAGCTTTTCTCTCCGGTACTGGAAGGTGTTTTTTAGTGAAAGCCCGAGCAGGTGTTTTTTATCCCCTATCCGCGGTACCGTGAAGCGGGCGCCGGCAGGTGCGATTTCCGGCTTTACGGGCACGATGATCTCGGCTGATGTGCTTCCATGCCTTTCGCGCAATTCGGCTACCGCCAGTGCAAGCAGTTCTGCATCGCCTTCATCGAGTTTCTTACGCAACTCGATGGTCTGCGCCAGTATGATTCCGCCATTGATCACCTTCAGGTAGTTCACATATGCCGTTTTTTCCTCGGAGTTGATAATTGAAAAAACATCCACATTGGTGATGGAAGGGTGTACCACAATGGATTTGCTGCGAAACTTCTCCAGCAAAGTGATCTTTTCCTTGGCAGCCTGGGCCTCCTCGAAGTTCATGCCGTCGCTCAGGTCTTTCATGGTTTCTTTCAGGTGGCGAATCACGTTTCCTGTATTTCCTTTCAGGATATCGATCACCTGCCCTATATCCCTGTCATAATCCTCCTCTGCCTGCAATCCTTCACAAGGTCCCTTGCAATTCCCAATTTGATATTCCAGGCAGACCTTGAACTTCCCGGATTTGATATTGGCAGGGGTCAGGTGCAGGGTACAGGTGCGCAGTTTATACAACTCATGCACCAGTTCGAGCAATGACTGAATCATCCCCACAGATGCATATGGCCCGAAATAGTGCGAGCCGTCATTCACCTTTCTGCGGGTGTAAAAGACGCGCGGAAAATTTTCCTTTTTTACGATGATCCACGGGTATGTCTTGTCGTCCTTCAGGTTCACGTTATACCGTGGCTGATGCTTTTTAATCAGCGTGTTTTCAAGCAGCAGGGCATCGTATTCAGAGCTGACAACGATATATTTAATGTCCGCAATCTTCTTTACCAGCAATGCTGTCCGTGCACTGTCATGGCTTTTGGTAAAGTAGCTTGCAACGCGTTTTCGCAGACTTTTCGCCTTTCCCACGTAGAGCAGGCGGTGGTCCTTGTCGTAAAACTGGTATGCACCCGGGCTGTCCGGGATGTTCTTGATGACGGCTCGCAGGTGCTCAGGGGTGTTCATGGGCAGCGTCAGCCTTGGTCCTTCAGGTAAAGCGTTCGCAATGCGATGTATTTCCAGTGCACCGCCCTTGCGGTCACCAGGCTGATAATCCACCCGCGCCTGCCGTCGAGAAATCCACGCCGTAAAACATAGTCACGAATAAACCTGATCGCGGGCTTAAGGTAAAGGTGTCCCCAGCCGGCTGTGGCGCCACGTGCGTGCAGGGCTTCAGCGGCAAGGCGGGCGTAGTGGCGCTGGCGGGGCGCCAGTTCCGCTTCGTCGTTGTAGCTGTAATGAAGCAAATGCCCGTTCAGCATGGCAATAGGCACCCGGTTTTTATTGACCAGCGTTTCATGTACCTCGCCGCTCCAGTGAAAATCCTCCCTGCTGAAAAGACGGATCTTGACATCCGGGTACCAGGCGCCATGCCGGATCCACCGGTCCCCGAACCGCGTCAACCTGTTGAATTTATACGTACCGGGTGAATGGGCGTTCTTCACGGCAAGGATGGATTTTGTCAGCTCCTCAGAAAGCGCTTCGTCCGCGTCCAGCGACAGGATCATCGGGTGGCTGGCCTGCCTGTTGCCGAAATTCTTTGCACCGGAATAGGAATCCCAGTCACGCACCAGGACACGTGCCCCGGCGCCTGCAGCCAATTCCCTTGTTTCATCCGTGCTGTGCGCATCCACGACAATCATTTCATCTGAAACGGCACTTGCGCTTTCCAGGCAGCGCACGATATTTTGCGCTTCGTTACGGGTAATGACTACGAGGGAAATCCGGAGCATGGATTTGCAAGTTAGTAAGTAAATATTTCCGGCAGCAACGCCACTGCCGCCGCGTACGGGTATCAAAAATTCATGTAGGTTTGGGCAATGATGACAGCAAGGGGTTCAGCCGCACCCGGGAGGGGAAGTACGAGGGATCTGGCCAGGCGCATTTCCATGGTGGAGAACGAATCACCGGGATATGCAGAACTGCTTGCATCGCTTGCTGTCGAATCATCCGTACCTGTGATCGGCATCACGGGCCCACCGGGTGCTGGTAAGAGTACGCTGATTGATGCCATGCTTTCAGTGCTTACGGGCGACGATAGCCCACTGGTGCTTGAAAAGGGTGTTGGTGTGGTAGCGGTTGATCCCTCATCGGCTTTTACTTCAGGTGCGCTGCTTGGCGACCGGCTGCGCATGAGCCGCCATTTTCGCCACGCAAAGGTTTACATCCGATCGCTTGCCACGCGTGGCTCGCTGGGAGGGCTTTCCTACAAGACACTTGAGGTGACGGATGTGATGAAGGACTGGGGATTCGATCTCATTCTTGTCGAAACAGTTGGTGTCGGACAGAGCGAAATGGAGATCGCCGCGCTTGCCGATGTCACCGTATTGGTCCTTGTACCGGAATCCGGGGATGATGTACAGGTGGTGAAAGCAGGCCTGATGGAGGCGGCAGATGTGATCGTAGTGAACAAGGCGGATCGTCCCGGGGCCGGGAAACTGGAAGCGTATATCAAAGAGGCCGCAGGACTCGACCCGGACCAGTCATTTGAAAGACCCGTGATCAAGACCGAGGCAACCGAAGCAAAGGGTGTGGGTGACCTGCTGGATGCGGCACTTAAGTCGCATTCCCGGCTGACCGGGAAGCAGCAGGAACAGCTGCTCTTTGAAAAGGCCCGGAGGCTGGTGCGGGACTACACCCTGAAGGGTCTGGATCCCGTTCATATGAAGGAATCCATGTTAAGCCATCTCAGGGATGGCGGCAACCTTTACACTTTTGCGCAGCATTACACGGATCAGCGATAGACACATTTTTTTACAAGGCCACGGGTGCAGGCTTGTTCCCGCCGGACATGACCCTAGCTCCGGTACGCAACGTGAGTCCTGTTTCAGTGAAACGAGCAAGCGGAAAGCAATCAATAATAACCCCGGCTTAACTTACAGGTATTTCTTTTTCGCTTCGCAACGTGACAGCGCTTTTTCACACGAGTCAAGAAGCGAATCCGAAAAGGTGGAAAGAATGGCTTTCTTATAGGACTCCGCGGCTTCCCTCAGTTGCACCTGTGCTTCATGCAGCATGCCGAAAAGGTGGTGCACCTCGTCCTTCTGCGCATCCGGAAGGTTGGCGGCCTTATTCAGGTATGCATTCGCCTCGGCATACCTTTCGGTCAGGATCAGCAACAAGGCATAGCCCGTAAATGCCCTTGCGTTGTTACCCGCCTCCGTGGATTGCCTGTAATATTTCTCCGCCCTGGCCAGGTCCCGGAATCGTTTGGAAAAAATATCGCCCAGGACAGCCTGCCCCGCGGTGAATTCCGGATATCGGTCCGCCATCTGAAGCAGCATGTCAGTGGCCTCGCCTATCCGGCCGGCCTCCAGGTGCTGCATGGCGGCATAGAACTGTTTTTCAGCGTCAAAGCTCATGGGATGCAGTATCGCGACCCCCCAATTTAAGGCATACCCGGGTTATAAGGCCTGTTTATGGGTGAATGGGCCGTGCCTGCCTGTTACCTGTCCGGGCTACGGGGTGAATCGGCAGGGTACTGGAACAGCAAAAAACAGTTCAAAAAGGCGAAAAACGTGACCCCGGCCTGGGTCTCCAGGGTGTCTTCGGTTAACATGGAAAGGCAGGCGATCAGCCAGAATGCCAGGTAGGGATATGGCCTGGCGGCACGCAGGGGGTACAGCAGCACAAGAAGAAAGAACAGCAACCCGGGCGCCCCGAACGTGATGGCGAAGGTGAGGTACTGGTTGTGCGCCCGGTGCCACTTTTCAGGCGCCAGGCGCGTGCCGCTGCGGCGATACTGGTCGTCGAAGGCGATTTGCACATCGCCGGTACCCACACCTGTCAGCCAGTTCCTGGAAAAAATCTGCAGGCCTGCATTCCAGTATTCCATTCGTTGCATCAGGGAACTGCCGGTAGGATTGCTGCCTGCCCGGAACAGGTAATACTCCTTGATGGACTTCCGGATACGCAACCGCAGGTCGCCCATGCGCGTGTGGTCAGCGTTGGCAATTCCCTTTTCGATGGATTCAATATCACCGGGACCCAGGGCCGCCAGTCCGGCCGAGTCCTTCGTCAATCCCTTGCTGGCGAGGTACCGAATCAGTGTAAAGCGGATTTCATGACCCGCCAGGTCGGTGCCGTGATAGTCGAAAGCACTCCGGTTGTTCCAGTTTTCGATCAGTTCGGCTTCGCAAACATGTGTCCAAACGAGGAATCCATTCTCCTGCTCCGTCCGTTCACGGTGATGCTGGTATGGATTGCCATTGGCGGTCAGTGCCGGCAAAGATTCAAAATCCACCGGGGCGTCAGAGTGAATCCGGGAGGCCTCGTGCCTGACAAATACCACGAGCAGTGCCGGTATGATGACAAGCGATGCCAATATGGGGAGGCGCATCTTTTTGTTGCGGGATACAAATCTGAGCAGCAGGAATGCCGCCGCGATGAACAACACGAGCACGCCTGTCATAGATTCCAGCACGTACAGGAAATAGCCGAGCCATGCCATCGCCGCCAGGCATAATAACCTTTCTGTTTTGCGTCCTTTCCGCTGCGCCGTGTGTGCAAGCAGGAAAATGCAAAAGCAAATGAGGAGGGAAAGGCGGATATGCGAGATGAATACGGAAATATCCCTGATGTCGCGTACGGGTTTTTCGTGGGGAAGCCAGTCATGCAGCACGCCGAAGCTGATGAAGGTGGATGCCAGCACGGCAGCTACCAGCACCCCGAGGACAGGACGCGCAAAGGGGCGCAGGTCAACCGGCGACGTATAGAACATCACCGGCATCAGCAAAAGGGGAAGCTTTATTCGAAGGTCATTGAAAGCATAGTCAAAGTCAGCGCTGTAGAAAACGCCTGCCAGGTGCAGCAGAAACAATCCCATTAGCAACCCCGGCACCGGGCGGACAAGCGCCTTCCTGAAATGCTGAAGGGGACTGCCACCCAGCAGCCAGCCTCCAAGCAGGAGGAATTGTGCCAGGCTCATGCCAAACATCGAAAGCGGCATGGAGGCGGCAAGCAAGAACGTGCCGGCCAGAAACGAATATTTTGCCAATCCGGACCGGTTCATATGGTGCGGCGGGAAACGGGCAAGCGTTGGAATCCGAAAGGTAATGGCAGCCGCGGTGCAGCGTCAGTTGCCGGATTCGTTGACGGTGTCGTTTTCCGTATTCTTCACCGCCGGCCTGTTGTAAATGGAATCCCAGACCGATTTTTCGAGCAGTGCCTTGATTGCTTTTTTAATGTCCGGGTCATAGGCGAACGATGACTCGATGCGGCCGTCCTGGAAATAGTACCTTGATATGATTTCGTCCTGGAGCAGCTGCGAGATCTCGTCTTTGTATGTGACCAGGTCATGGTTTTTGTCGTGCATCATCCGGCTCCGGAGCTCCTCGTATTCCTTTTCGATCCCGCTGAAGTACTTCTCCTTTCGGGCATGCTTCTTCAGGTCGTTTAATGATTGTTCGCTCTTGGTGGTATAGTCGTACTCCTTGTCCGACAGCCACTGGATAAATTCATTGTACTCGTTATCCGAGAGGCTGAATTCCCGCGGGTCGCTGATGCTTGCGTGCTGCTGGCGGTATGCCGTGGCG
Source organism: Bacteroidota bacterium (assembly GCA_024638565.1). Lineage (GTDB taxonomy): Bacteria > Bacteroidota > Bacteroidia > AKYH767-A > OLB10 > JAHEKC01. The sequence continues at coordinate 22,809 of JAHEKC010000002.1, read as the reverse complement.
TAATCGAAGAGGAGGTATTTGGAAATAAGGCTCTGGGTGATGGGACTCAGGACCTGCTTTTCCGTGGTGTAGTCGGGGATGATGCCGCCTCCGTCGAAAACGGTGCGGCCGGCTGTGGTTTTAAATTCGCTAATCAGGGAGTCCGGTACCTTGCCCACGCTGCCGTCTTCGTTGCGGTGGCTGTAATCGAGTGTCTGGATACACCTTCCGCTGGGGATGTAGTACTTGGCGGTGGTGACCTTGAGTTGTGCGTTATAGGATAGTGGCCGGGTGGTCTGGACGAGGCCCTTGCCGAAGGTGCGTTTCCCGATCACGAGCCCCCGGTCCAGGTCCTGGATGCTTCCGGATACGATTTCGGATGCGGAGGCGGACCCCCGGTTGACCAGGATGACCAGCGGGATGTCGGTGTCGACCGGGTTGTTCAGTGCCCGGTATTGTTTGTCCCACTCCTTCACTTTTCCCTTGGTGCTTACGACATTCGTTCCCTTGGTGACAAAAATATTCACAATGTTCACCGCTTCATTGAGCAGCCCGCCTGGATTGCTGCGCAGGTCGAGGACCAGGCCCTTCAAGTCATGTTCTCCCTTGAGTTTACGCAGGGCGTCTTCCACTTCCTTGCCGGCATTGTCCGTGAATCCTGTCAGTTTAATATAACCAATGCCGTCTTCGATCATTCCGTTGAAGGGCACATTGTCGATCTTTATTTCTTCCCGTACGATCTCCTTTACAAGAAGATCCTCTTCTCCATGGCGCCGCACCGTGATGTTCACCCTGGTATTGGGCTGCCCCTTGAGGATTTTACTGATCTCGTCGTATCGTTTGCCTTCGGCACTCTTGCCGTCGATTTCAATGATGATGTCGCCTGCCCGCAGGTCGGACTTCTGGGCCGGGTATCCTTCATAGGGGTCCGTGATGACGACATGGTCATCCTTCTGCCCGATGAGTGCGCCGATCCCGCCGTACTGGCCTGTGGTCATGAATCGGTAATCTTCAATTTCCGATTCGGGGATGTAGTTGGTATACGGGTCCAGCGATTCGAGCATGGCATCGATACCTTTTTTCATCAGCGTGCCGGGTCGCGTTTCATCCACATAGTAGATGTTGAGTTCCCGGAAAAGCGTGGTGAAGATGTCCAGGTTCCTGGATATCTCGAAGTAGTTGTCCGTAAAGCCGTAGGCAGCCAGGCTTCCGAGAAAGATGCCGATAACGGCCACGCGGGTTCGTGTTTTCCTGAATAGTTTTTTCATGGCGTAATTTGTTATTCCCGGGGTCACGGGACAGGGTCATGCCCGTGGCCTCCCCACGGATGGCAGGAGGTGATGCGTTTCACCGCAAGCCAGGTACCTTTTAAAATCCCGTGCTTATTGAGCGCTTCAATCGCGAAAGACGAACAGGTGGGCTGATACCGGCATGCCGGCATGGTCAAAGAAGACCATGCAGCCTGGTAAAGCCGGATCAGAAAAATTAGAAGCCGGGTCACGGTTTTCCGCATGCGTTCTTCGTAAAACGTTGTAAAAGTAATATTATTTTGTCCGTCGTTTCGCCGGACGGCAACGGCTTGCGACCCGTAAAAATAAGCCCCAGCGCGGCTTTGCAGTCACAGGCCACGAGGGATTTATTCACCATTCCCTTGTGTAACCTGAAGGCTTCCCGCATCCTTCTTTTCATCAGGTTGCGTTCCACCGCCTTCTTCAGGTTCCGTTTCGGAACCACGAATACCGCTCGCAGCGGTACGGATTCGCCCCCGGTGAGGACCCATACCAGCCTGAATCCCGGTACCCGCAGGTCTTTTCCCCGGCTGAACAGCAGGTCGAGGTCCCTGCGGAGGTGCAGCCTTTCACTTTTCCCGAAGGTGTTTGCCGGTGATGGATTCTTTTCCATCGGTAGGGGGGTGCCTGGGGCCTACTTGTTGGCCTTGCGCAGGTAGTGTTCGATGGCCATGGTCATCGACGGTGCGTCAGGTACGGGTGCGCGGACATCCAGGCGCAGCCCGGCATCGGCGACCGCCTGGGAGGTGGTCTGTCCAAATGCCGCGATCCGTGTCTTGTTCTGCTTGAACTTGGGAAAGTTCTTAAAAAGCGAGGTGATTCCGGAAGGACTGAAAAACACGAGCATGTCGTAATTCACCTCAGCCAGGTCAGCCAGGTCGTTACAGACGGTGCGGTAGATGATGGCCTTGGTGAACTGGATGCCGTTATGTTCGAGGGTGTCAGGTATTTCCTGTTTGTGGATGTCTGAGCAGGGCAGCAGGAATTGGTCTTCCTTGTGCTTCTTGAGTATATCGATCAGGTCATAGATCGTTTGCCGGCCGAAAAAGATCTTGCGCTTTCGGTACTGGACATACTTCTGCAGGTAAAAAGCCGTGCTTTCCGACACGCAGAAATACTTGAACCGGTCCAGGTCTGGCATCCGCATCTCCTGGCAGATTCTGAAGAAATGATCAGCCGCATGCCGGCTGGTTAAGATAACGGAGGAGAAGTCGGCAAGATTGATCTTGTTCTTGCGGAACTCGATGCATGGAATGCCCTCCACATGTATAAAAGGCCTGAAGTCAATCTTCAGTTTGAACTTCCCGGCCAGGTCGAAGTAGGGAGATTTGTCGGAATCAGGCCTTGGTTGCGTGACCAGTATGGTCTTGACCTTTGCCGCCGCTGATTTGGGTCGTTTAAGCGTTTTTTGCAAGGGAACTCGAGCGTATCAAACCAGTTTTGAAATGACGAAAACCGGGGCAATTTCGAAGGCGCAAAGGTATAAAATTAAATAATAGACCGAGTATCCGGGCACGCTGACCCATGCACGGATACCCCGAACAATGCGAAACAGCCAGCAAAGGCATACCACAGCAATGGCTGTATAGATCACGAATGGTTTGGCCATGGGCGGAAGAAAAGCAATGCATGCCACCACGGGCAACAGGAGGATACCGATGACATTGTTCACGAGGAATACATTGAATATATAGGAGGATACCAGCTTGCCGGCTCGAAAGACGAAACCGAGGACCTTCAGCAGGATCAGCTTTGTGGCATAAACGGATGCGAGCAACACGGCAAAAAGAAAGAACAAAGGGAATCCCTGTGGCTGTTCCCGTTCCCAGCCGAAATGAATCACCAGCTGGTACAGGAACAAGCCGCCGGAAAGATAAAAGAGGACGGAAAGCAGAACGCTGGTGCGTTGCAATAACAGGTTCTCGTCCCGGACAGCCTGGCTCGTGAAGGTCTGGCTGGTAAAGGCACTCAGGAGCTGGCTGACCGCACGGTCATAGATCACCCGCAGCGTGGTGAAATAGGCGATCACCACGAACAGCGCGAAGATGAACCAATCCGGATTTCCGGGAGGGCGAAGGGATGGCTGCACCCGTTCATGCTGGAGCCGGTGTCCGCTGAAGACCTGCGGCGAAGGGGAGGCAATGGATAACGAGTCCGCGGAGAAAGACCGTGCCGGATCTGAAAACCGGAAAACGGGCCCGGTATCGGCAGGTGCCGGCAGGCCCGGCAGCGCATTGGTATCCGTGCCGGGTTGAGGCATGGTCAGAGCTTGAAGTTACGCGAGATATTAAAGTTGAATTTAAATCCGCCTTCCAGCCAGTCGTCAGTCGTATAGGGGATGAAATCGTTCTCAATGATCCCTGCTGCATTGGTAAAGGTAACCGTGAATACGTGGCCACCAGTCTCAATTTCCACCCCCGCACCCAGAACAGGGTGAAACCCGTATTCATTGCCCGGCTGCCGGTAGGTGTCGAAATTGACAAAATAGTCGACGATAAGCGAGGTGCTGCGCGTGATCTTGAATCGCCCCCCGGCACCCAGCGCGAGCAGGTCATTTTTGTTTTCCTCCGGGTCGGCGGGGAATCCGTTGACAGTGGCGAACACGTAATTGCGATGTACAAGCGTGGGTAAAAGCAGGATGCTGATACGATCCGAGAACTTGCGTGCCAGGATGGCCTGGAAAGTGTAAGTCATCCGGTCGGTGGTCCTGGGATAAAGACCCTCCGGTGCCCGGATGCCCGATATGGTGGCATTGGCAAACAGGGTCACCGCCATGGGTACTGAGCCGTCGGTGGTTTGCCGCAGCAGCCGGTACTTGACCAGGCCCTCGTAATTTTCATTGCGCTTGCTGCGTGATATACCCACCATGAACCTGTCCGTGAGTCCGTATTCGAAGGCAATCCGGATGTCAGTGGAAGCATCGAGCCCGTATAAAGTATGGATACCCCCGAAGCTTTCCTTGCCCACGTTGCCGAAACGGTGCCCCACACGGAAGTCGAGCGTACGGTCATGCACCGTTTCATTGGTATGCGCGTTGATCAGTTTGGTCGTCTTGAAAGTGGCGATTGTATACTGCTTTTGACCGGGCAGCCCTTCCATGGCCAGGTCCAGCAGGTCTTCGTCCTGTGCCTGGCAGGGCCATGCACAGGAAGCAAACAAGGCTAACCGGGCGAATGTCCCAATGGCGGAACGAAAGTGCCGGCTTATAGTATTAATGAGGGTCATATCACTTTGTTTTTTTGCGGTACGGCCGGTAAATGGCGTTGAAACTGACCTCCACCACCTCGGCGATATTCCGGGTTACAAGTTTTGGAATTTCTATGTGATGGTCTGCCACGGCAATCTTGAATTTAGCGGAAAGAGAAATGACGCTGTCAGTGACCACCAGTATTCCGGTATCCGTTCGCTGAACGGAAACATTGTGCAGGTCGAGTGTACCAGTCGAAATCACCGTGTACTTTCCGTTAACGCCGGCGTCGAAATGGCCCTCCAGACGGCCCTTGTAAACCGCCCGCGGGTACTTGTGGCTTTCCACGTAACGTTCATTGAAATGCTCCTGCATAAGAGACTTGTCGAATTCGAAGCTGCGCATGGGAACAATGAACACCACCTCCCCCGTGGCCATGTTCAGCACGGAGTTCAGGCTGCCGCTCCTGGCCTCTATGTCTTCCAGCGGGGCGCTTGAAAAGAAGCTTGCCGTTCCGTTGGTGCAGGCATACACGGACTGGGCACTGCCTGCAGCCGGCATCAGCAACAAGCACCCAAGCACAGCCAGCAAGGCCATGCCTGCGGGAGGTGTATTAATACCCGGGTGCACCATTCAGTATCCAGACATTTAGCCGGTAAAGGTCACAGGGATCAAGTGTGTGATCGGGCGGCATGGCCAGCGGATCGTCCGGCTCGCGGTTGATCCGGTCATAAAAGGAGCCGATCCCCTCCTTGATCCCGCTATAGGTGGTAAAATCAAAATTGTTACCGTTTCCCCGCGATCCGCTGTGACACCCGGCAAAGGCGCAGTTGTTCACGATTATCGGGCGGATATGCGCTTCAAAGCCCGTCTCTTCCAGGTTACAGCCAAGCGGGACTTCCTCCTCTTCGCATCCCGCCAGGCATGCCATCAGGAATAATACGGAGCATATTCGCTTCATCATTTTACCGGTTCTGGTAAAAGTATAAAGATTCTAGAAGCCATCTCATGAATGTTCTAATGCTACTTAAGCCTGCCCACACCCCTGTCCACTGAAGGGAAACCCGCGCGCCACGATGTCGGGTACGGCTCTCCCGTCAGGAAGTCCGCACGCGGCAAGAGACGCAAATAAATTTTAGATGCCTTTTAATATGCGCAATGCGTTCGTATATGCGTATTAATTGCATTATTTTGCAAACGCAATATGATGATACCCCCACTTTACAAGACGACCCTTATCGCGGGGCTTGGCCTGGCAATAGCCGGCTGCTCGGGCCCGGCCGGAAAAGACGAAACCATGGAACAAACCGGAAGCACTGCCATTATGGCCAACGATGTCCATTCGTTTGCCAGACCTGACGAAGCAGTTATCAAACACCTCGCACTCGACCTTGATGTCGACTTCGATAACAAGACCCTTTCCGGCACCGTAACGCTTGATATCGAAACGGCTCCGGGGACAAACAGGCTGTGGCTGGATACCCGCGACCTGTCCATTGAAAAAATCACGCTTGACGGGGGAAAGGAAACCACTTTCCAGTTGGGAGATGCAGTGGAATTCCTGGGCCAGCCCCTGGAAGTTGCCATCGGCGACAGCACAAAACAGGTGGCCATTCAATACCGGACTTCACCCGGTGCAGCGGCGCTTCAATGGCTGGAGCCCGCCCAGACCCATGGGGGCCGGCATCCGTTCCTCTTCACCCAGTCCCAGGCCATCCTGGCGCGCACCTGGATCCCGTTGCAGGACAGTCCCGGCATCAAATTCACCTACGATGCGGAGATCCGCTGTCCTGCGGAACTCATGGCGCTTATGAGCGCGGAGAATGATACGGCCCTGCATGCGGATGGCGTTTACCGGTTCAGGATGCCGCAACCCGTGCCGAGCTACCTGATGGCACTGGCAGTGGGCAACCTGGAATATCATGCCTACAGCGATACCTGCGGGGTATACGCCGAGCCCGGGCTATTGGAGGCATCCAGGCATGAGTTCGCCGACCTTCCGGCCATGATCACCAGTGCGGAATCGCTTTACGGCCCGTATCTCTGGGGACGTTATGACCTCCTGGTACTGCCACCCAGCTTTCCGTTCGGGGGCATGGAGAATCCGCGGCTCACATTCGCCACTCCCACGATCATTGCGGGCGACCGGTCGCTTGTCGCGCTCGTGGCCCATGAGCTGGCCCATTCATGGAGCGGCAATCTGGTAACCAACTCCACATGGAACGACTTCTGGCTTAATGAAGGGTTTACCGTTTATTTCGAAGGCCGCATCATGGAACAGATCTATGGGAAGGAATATGCGGACATGCTTACCGTGCTTGGGATGAATGAACTCAGGGGAACAGTGGAAGAGCTGGGTGCCGACAATCCGGACACCAGGCTGTACCTCGACCTGGAGGGGCGTGACCCGGATGAAGGAGTAACAGACATTGCGTACGAAAAAGGCCGTTTCTTTCTTTTGACGATCGAGCGTGCGGTAGGAAGAGAAAAGTGGGACGCCTTTCTCAGCGGGTATTTTTCAAAATTCGAGTTTGGTACCATGACAACGAAGCGGTTTCTCGGTTACCTTGACAGCGAATTATTGTCAAACGATACCTCCCTGCGCGAAAGCATTAATGTGGATGCGTGGGTTTATGGCACCGGGCTGCCGGACAATTTCCCCACGGTTAGTTCCACCGCCCTCGACCAGGCGGCTGCCGCCGCGCAGGCATTCAGGGGAGGTGCCGGACCTGAAGCCATAGACACCACCGGATGGACCACGCATCATTGGCTGCATTTCCTCCGCTCCCTCGGAGACTCGCTTGATCCGGCAGGAATGGAAAAACTGGACCGGGCTTACCGCCTGACAGCGTCAGGTAACTCGGAAATCCAGTGCGACTGGTTCAAGCATTGTATCCGGAACGGGTACAGCCCCGCCGATACCCGTATCAGGGAATTCCTGATGCACGTGGGCAGGCGCAAATTCCTGAAGCCGATCTATTCAGCCATGGCACAAACGGATGAAGGTAAGCAGAAGGCGCTGGCCATATACCGTGATGCCCGGCCCGGATATCATGCGGTGAGCACACATACCCTCGATGAGATCCTGGGTTATCAGCCCTGAAGCGGGTTCATCGCCGCAAAAACCAACGCGGGTTATTTCTTCCTTTTCCAGGAAAACTTCTGGGCAAGCGTGATGCTCGGCTTTTCCACAAGCTGGTAAAAGATCGCGGCAAAGCCGATGGCGATGCCGGTGTAGACGACAAGCATCACCAGTTTCATTGGTTCACCCATCTCAGTACCGGTGAATCTCTTGAGGATAAATTCCGAAGAGATGCCTGCAAACATGTGTGTGATGTAAAGCGAGTATGAAATCCGCCCCAGGAATGTGGTGAACGAATTGCTGAACCTGACATAGGCAATGATCAGGAAGGCGATGACTCCCGCAAATGCATACGGAAGGCCGTTTGAACCGTATAGCAGCAACATCGTGACAATGGAACTGTAGACAAAATAATCCCGCCTGATGAGTTGCTGGTTATACAGGAAAAGAAGGATGCCCAGTACGAAGAAGCCGGCGTTCTCGAAAAAGATAACCCGTTCGTTTTCGATATAGGCTGCCAGCACCAGCGAGAGCAGCAGGGCACTCAACACGTACAGGTTGTTACGGAACTTCAGGATCAACGGCAGCAGGAAGGCAATGAGGAGGTAGTACTGGAATTCAACCTCGAGTGTCCAGTAAATGTCGATGTATGCACCCTTGTCGAGCAGGACGAATGAATAAAACAGGTTGGAGAGGACGGTCACCGGGTCCGTGCCGGGCCATGCCATGCCTTCAATGGGGCTGCCCTTCATGGCGATGGCCCCGTAATAAATGACGAACATGAGTCCGACCGCAATCCAGGACGGCGGACCGAGCCTGGCCAGCCGCTTCATGATGAAATGTCCGGCATTGCGCAGGCTGTAACCTGACACATACATCGAATACGGGATTACGAAACCCGATATCACGAAGAACACCTGGACACCCAGCCGGCCCCATTCAAAATATTCGGTGAGGGCATTGGGACGGATTGACGGGATGGCGGAATGGGAATAATGCAGCAGCACAACGCTCAGCGCGGCAATACCGCGCAGGAAATCGAGGATCTCGATATGGCGTTTGTTTCCGCGTTCGCTGAGTGAGGAGGCCATGGCATGGGACAGCTGCCCGGTATAAGCGGTTTCCCGCCGCGCGAAAATACAGTTTATTGCAGGCAGCCCGGCCCGGAGTCCTGACGCGCGGCCGTTCCCGCTGGAAATAAGCGACTCACGAGGTATTTTTTTGCCTGTCGGCACCAAACAGGTGTTTCCTGCCTTATATTTGCGCCCCCTGCAGGGCCGCCTGGCCTGTACCGGGGCCTGATTTTATCCATTTGAGTAGCTCTTAAACCCGTAAGTTTTATGAAGTTATCACAATTCAAGATCAATTTTAACGAGAACCTGCTGGCCACGCATCCCGCGGCCAACCGCGATGAAAGCCGGCTGATGGTGGTGCATCGCGATACTGGCGAAATCGAGCATAAGGTCTTCAGGGACGTGCTCGATTATTTCGACGAGGGGGATGTCATGGTGGTCAACAACACCAAGGTATTTCCTGCCCGCCTCTTTGGAAATAAAGAAAAAACAGGCGCGCGGATCGAGGTCTTCCTGCTGCGCGAACTGAATGCGGAAAGCAAGCTCTGGGATGTCCTCGTGGATCCCGCACGCAAGATCCGGATTGGCAACAAGCTTTATTTCGGCGAGGATGAAATGCTGGTGGCGGAAGTGATCGATAACACCACCTCCCGCGGCCGCACCCTCCGGTTCCTGTTTGACGGGGATTCCCAGGATTTCAGAAACATCATCGAGCAACTCGGCCATACGCCGCTGCCCAAGTATATCAAGCGAAAGGCGGAGCCGTTCGACAAGGAGCGTTACCAGACAGTCTACGCAAAGCATGAAGGCGCGGTTGCCGCTCCCACCGCCGGACTTCACTTCAGCAGGGAACTGCTAAAGCGGCTCGAGTTGAAAGGGGTACAAAGCGCGGAGGTAACCCTGCACGTAGGCCTTGGCACCTTCCGCCCGGTAGAGGTGGAAGACCTGACCAAGCATAAGATGGACAGCGAACAGTACCGCGTGGAGCAGAAGGCCTGTGAAATAGTCAATAAGGCCAAGACCGCCAAGAAGAGGGTCTGCGCCGTGGGCACCACTACCATGCGTGCCGTGGAATCATCCGTAACCACACTGGGTGAGCTCAAGCCGGCCAACGGCTGGACCAACAAGTTCATCTTCCCGCCTTATGACTTCAAGGTGGCCAACTGCATGATCACCAATTTTCACATGCCGGAATCCACGCTGCTGATGATGGTGTCTGCCTTCGGCGGGTATGACCTCATCATGCATGCCTACAAGGTGGCCATGAAGGAGAAATACCGCTTTTTCAGCTACGGGGATGCGATGCTGATCGTCTGACCGGAACCGTTTCTGCATACCGCCCCGCTGTATGGCACATGACCTTCCGAACCAGCAAGTGGGGTAATCCATTACAGGTAGAGATTGCTGCTGCAACTGGTTCCAGCCAGCCCCCTGTGCACATTTTTGTCATACGATTTGGTCAAACGCGCGTCTGTTAATTGACCCCTTCTGGCTAAATTGCATGCCGGTGAAACGGCATGCAATCATAGTGGCAGGCGGAAGCGGCTCACGGTTTGGCGAGGAGCTGCCCAAACAGTTTCAGTTGCTGGCCGGCCGGCCGGTGCTGTACCATTCCATATTCCTTTTAAGCCGTGTGAACGCGGAGGTGATCGTGGTGCTTCCGGCCGACAGGCATGCATACTGGAAGTCGCTGCTGGAAACACACGAACTTCCGGTGGACCATGTGACTGTACCCGGAGGAGACTCACGGACGGAATCAGTCCGCAAAGGACTGGATCTTGTCAGGGGGGCCGGGCTTGTGGCAGTACATGATGCCGCCAGGCCGCTGGCAAGCCCGGCGCTTGCCGAATCGGTCTTTTCCGCCGCTGCAAAACATGGCAGTGCAATTCCGGTGGTGCCGGTTGACCAGTCTCTCCGCAAGATCGAAGGAGATTCCAGTATGGCGGTGGACAGGTCGGCATACAGGCTTGTGCAAACGCCCCAATGCTTTGATGCCGGCAAACTAAAGGCAGCTTATGACAGGGCTCCGGGCAAGACATTTACGGATGATGCCACGGCCTACGAAGCGGCCGGGCATGAGGTTTTCCTGGTTAAAGGAGAGCGCAGTAACATCAAAATCACCGCTTCCGGTGATCTTGGCATGGCTGAAACCCTTTACCGGTCTGTTTTCGTATAAGGGAAGGGAGTATACAGAGCGCCTGACTTTCAACACGTACCTGTTAAAAGCGACGCATACTACCGATGAGCCACGGGCGTTTATCTCCTATACTTGCAAGCGTGATGATTAGCTGCTCAATATTCAGGACACATTGCCGGGCCACGATGCTTGTGGTGCTGGCGGTGCTGCTACTGGCGTTTGGGGCGAAAGCCCAGGACCATCACACGGGCACTGCCGGAAATGAGGTCATCCTGCGGGACAACTTTTTCCCCGTACAGTATGTGGATGACATCGTGAAGAATGAATCCGGGATGCGGGCCGGGTTGCTTTTTGATGGGGTATCACGAAAGGTCGTTTGGGAGAAGGATATGCATTACGCATATCCGATTGCTTCGCTCACTAAAATGATGGTTGCGCTGCTGGTGGTGGAGGATGTGCTGAATTGCCGTTCTGACTGGAGCGATGAAGTGGTCATGAAACGACGGCTTGTCAAATGGGTCAGGAAACGGCGCGTGACCTATACCGTTTCAGAATCCTATACGCTTGACGGCCTGTTGCACCTGGCCATGATCCCATCCCACAATGAAGCCTGCAATACCATTGCCAAATACCTCGGAGGGAGCGTGGATGCATTCGTCGCGAGGATGAACACGCGTGCCCGGGAGCTGAACATGAACAATACGTTCTTCTCCAACCCGTCCGGGTTGCCCGCAAAAAGGGATCACCTGGACAACAGCTCTTCGCCGGCCGACCTGCTTTTGCTTTCCCTGGAATGTCTCAAATACCCGGAGATCATCAACATCTCGAAAATCGGTTATGCGGAAGTGGCCAACCACAAGCGCAAGTCGGTCTACCGCAACCATAACAGGCTGGTGATCGATTACGAGAACGACGTGGACGGCCTCAAGACCGGCTATACGAGGAATGCACGGTATTGCCTGGCGGCGTCATCCGGTAAGAACGGACACCGGCTGATCAGTATCGTGCTGGGTTGTCGCAACACCTGGCAGCGCAATGCCATCGTGGCCGATATGCTCAGCAATTATTACGAGCGCATTGGAATCGGCAGACTGGGGAAACCAGATGACTTGCTGCTGGCGCGCCACCACAGTGATTCTGTGGGTCCGGTCGGGGAATCAACGCTGCCGGTTTATACCTACCGGAATGTATGGACGAATGAAAAATATTACCACCGCATCCGGAACGGAGAAAACCTGTCCGGTATTGCGCAACGCTACGGTTGCTCCGTGCGCAGCCTCAAGCGATGGAATAACCTGCGTTCATCCCGGATCTATGCCGGCCGCCGGCTGGTGCTTTACAAGAACGTGAAGAAAAAGGTTGCCATAAGGGAGGAAGAGATCGATCCGGGCGATTCCCGGGAAGAAAACCAGGAGGAGGCCGTGGCGGAAACCCAGGACGTCAAAAACAGCACTGAAAAGGGAAATTTTCAACAAAAGGCCGACGGATCATCCAAACCCAGCTATATTTACCATACCGTGCAGAAAGGGGATACCCTTTGGCATATCGCCCGGCGGTACAAGGGGGTGACGGTGGAACAGCTAAAGCGGATAAACAAAATCGGGAACTCCAGGGGGCTCCGCCCGGGAACCAAGTTGAAAATTAAAGTGACCAGTTGAATTTCATTAACCAGCTATTCATGAGGAAAGTAATGACAGCGGTTTTGCTTACCGCATTCGCCACGGGTTCAGTGGCACAGGAGGTGGCGCGTGCGGGCGCCATGCTGCCTATCGACGAGGAGTCAAAGCGAATTAACTTCGAGAAGATTGTCGATGTGGAGGACACGAAGAAAGACGATTTGTTCGACCGGGCCGTTGCCTGGATCGAATCATATTATAAGAATCCCGCGGATGTGGTGAGAGAAAAAAACAGGGACCTGGGAAAGATCACCTGCAAGGCCAGGTTCAAGATATTCAACCGGGCGGACAAAGACGGACTTGCCACCGATGCGGGTGTGGTCCAGTACACCCTGATCATCCTTTTCAAGGATGGCAAGTACAAGTACCAGTTAACCGATTATAACTGGAAGCAGCTTTCCTATTATCCCGCAGAACGCTGGATGGACACCTCGTCATCTACCTATAATGACGCCTATGCGCACTACCTCGACCAGGTGGACGAGTATACTGCCAAGACCACCGGCGAGCTGGAGGTTTCCATGGCAGAGAAGAAGAAAGAGAAAAAATCGCTCTGGTAGGGACGGTTCACTGGTTACGGGCGTTACACCAGCTTTTTCACAACACTTTTCCCGGTTAGCCGAAAACGCTCAACGTCAAAATTCGTAATGAGATTTACCCCCGGTTTCATGCCGGTGGCGAATGAACCATACCGGTTTTCGATGCCCATGAATCTTGCGCCGTTCAGCGTGGCCCATTGCAGTAACAGCGAAAGGCTGATGGCGGGTGCTGCCGATGCAATAGCTTTCAGCTCTTCGAGTATCGAAAGCGAATGGTTTGATGCATAAGAATCCGTGCCGATACAACACCGTGCATTCATCCGGGAAAATAATTCGAAGTCGGGGAGCCTGTTTTCGATATACAGGTTGGCACGCGGGCAGAAGCACCAGTAAACATCATGGCTTGCAGTTGCAAAGCGGATGTCGGCTTCGGTAGTGTATATATTGTGTACCAGCAGCAGCCTGCAGTTCCGGGGCAAACGCGGCAGCCAGGAGGGCAGAGAACGCTTTCCCGTTCCGGCGATGGCGGATAGATCGAATTGCATCGACTCAAGAATTTCCTTCAACGCGCCAGTACCTTCGCTGAACATAACGTCCTCTGAAGCAGATTCCTGGTTGTGCACGGAAAGCACACTGTGCGATGCCAGCGCATCAACCGCGATTTTGCGAAACAGCGCCGGGGAAACGGAATAGGGCGCATGCGGTGTCACGGTGGCCGTGCCGGCAGGCAGCCGGCCGGCAAGTGCAATGCCATGCGCATAAATATCATCTGCTTTCCGTGGATCGAGGCCAAATACCTCCAGGAAGGTATGGTACGCCATCCTGCCCTCGTGTTTCAGGGAGAAGGAGGTGTCATTATTGCTGATGTCGCATAGGGCAACGATTCCTGCATCGATCATTTCACCTTCCGCGGATTCCATGGCCATGACATCATCCATGTCGCGGTGCCGCTCGCTCATCACGGCGCCCAGGAAATCCGGCAGGCCTGTTTTTTCCGGGATTCGTCCTTTCATGCCGGACAGCTCCAGGTGGCAATGCGCATTGACGAAACCGGGACACAGGACGCCATTGTACTTTTCCGCATTCACGGCTTCATGGGAGATGCCAGCTACCGTGCCGTCATCAGCAACCTCCAGCACAGCATCTTGCAGGGGCGTCCCTTCCCCGGTGAAAAGCCAGTCGGCGGTGAGGTATCGCATCCGGGGCAAGAATACGAAATCGCATGGCCACCGGCCATCCGCCTTCCGTCGCCACCCGTTATCTTTGGCGGATATGGCAGACAAGAGGGACATTCGCCAGACGGGACTCGCTGATTTAGAGACCTTCTTCCTTGAGGCGGGGGACAAGAAGTTTCGCGCGCGCCAGGTATGGGAATGGATATGGAAGAAATCCGCTGTGTCATTCGATGAGATGACCAGCCTGTCGCTGGAAGTGCGGCGGATGCTGGACAGGCATTTCGAATGGCATCCCGCCATTCCGGAGATCACGCAGCAAAGCAGCGACGGCACGGTAAAGGCAGGATTCCGGCTGCATGACGGTCACCTGGTCGAAGGGGTGCTGATCCCTGCGCGTGACAGGATGACGGCCTGTGTATCATCACAGGTCGGTTGCAGCCTTACATGTACCTTCTGTGCCACGGGTGCGATGAAACGCATGCGTAACCTGGAACCGGGAGAGATTTATGACCAGGTGGTCTGGCTGAGAAGGCAGGCGGAAGAAAAGCTCGGCCATCCGTTGTCCAACATCGTCTTCATGGGCATGGGGGAGCCGCTGCTCAACTATCGCCATGTAACCACCGCCATAGACCATATTACCTCCCCGCAGGGACTTGAAATGGCCCCGCGGAGGGTGACATTGTCAACCGCAGGTGTCGCCAGGATGATCATGAAGCTTGCCGATGACGGGGTTAAGTGCAATCTCGCACTTTCACTGCATGCCGCGGACGACGAAAAGCGCAACGCCATCATGCCCATCAACGAACAGAATAACCTGGAGGCACTTGCCGCGGCTTTGCAGTATTATCACCGCAAGACACGGCGCGGGCTTACATTCGAGTATATCCTGTTCGCGGGATTCAATGACAGCCGGGCGGATGCCCGCAACCTGATGAATTTCGCTCACAAGGTCCCGTGCAAGGTGAACCTGATCGAATACAATCCTGTTGACGGTGTGTCATTCGAAAAGTCATCACCCGAAGCCACGCTGGCCTTTTCAGACTTGCTCCGTAGCCGCGGCATGCAGGTAAACCTGCGGAAGAGCAGGGGCAAGGACATAGATGCCGCTTGCGGGCAGCTGGCCAACAAACCCAACGTTGCATGAAGGAAGCGCGCAGGCGCGTAATTACCCGGACAGTATGGATGCTGTCTGTTGTAAGTCTTTTCAACGATATGGCCAGCGAACTGCTGTACCCGGTCATGCCGGTTTACCTCAAGACCATTGGTTTCAGCTTTTTTCTGATCGGGCTGCTGGAAGGCGTCGCAGAAGCGGTGGCGGGCCTGGGCAAGGGGTATTTCGGACACTGGTCTGATCTCACCGGGCGGCGGCTGCCGTTTGTACGGGCGGGCTATGCGGTGTCAGCTGCAGCGCGTGGGGTACTGGTGGTGTTCACGACTTCATTCCCGGTTTTCATGGCTCGTGTGTCAGACCGTATCGGGAAAGGGGTGCGTACGGCGGCGCGTGATGCCATGCTCGCGCAGGAGTCGGCGCCGGAAACCCGTGCCCGTGTTTTCGGGCTGCATCGCGCCATGGATACGGCCGGTGCCGTGCTGGGGCCCGCCATCGCCCTTTGGTACCTGCATGAAAACCCGGGTCGTTACCGCGAAGTGATCGCCATCGCCTTCATTCCCGGTTTGCTGGCACTGCTGTGTACCTTCCTGGTCAGGGAGAAACCAAACCACGGCGTTTCAGTTGCCAGGCCGGGACTGCTGTCCTTTTTCAGGTACTGGAAGATGGCACGAAGCGATTACCGTGCAGCCGTGGCAGGCCTGACGGCCTTTGCCCTGTTAAACAGCTCGGATGTCTTCCTGTTGCTGTTTGTCAAGGAACGCGGTTTCAGCGATACGCAAATGATTGGCGCATATATATTCTACAACATGATCTATGCGCTGGTTGCCTGGCCGGCGGGTTTGCTAGCTGACCGCATCGGCACCAGGCGTGTGGTGGCGGCGGGTCTGGTGTTATTCACCGCCGTGTATGCCATGGTAGGATTTGCCTCATCGCTTCCGGTGTTTCTCGTCCTGTTCACGCTATATGCCGGCTATGCTGCCTGCTTCGAGCCTGCCTCCCGGGCACTTATCGCCAACCTGTGTACATCCGGTGATCGTGGAAGGGCACTGGGATTGTATAACAGTACATCGAGCCTGGCTGCCATCGCGGCAAGCGCCTGGACCGGGCTGGCATGGATGACACTCGGTCCCCTGGCAGCATTCATGATTTCCGCGGCGGGTACCATTGGCGTGGTGATCTATTTCGTGATGCGACGGGCACCTGTAAAAGGTTAGCCGCAGTCTGCAAACAGCCATCGGCCGGCAGGCCCCGAACAATTCCTACTTTTACCCGGTGCGTGAACTCGGGGCCATAAAGGAACCTATCAGCAGGGAAATGGCGCTTTTCGAGAAAAAGTTCCACCAGGCCATGCGCAGCAGGACGCCCCTGCTGGACAAGATCATGCATTACATCGTTAAGCGCAAGGGCAAGCAGATGCGGCCCATGTTCGTATTCCTCACCGCGGGGATGTGTGGCGGCATCAGGGAATCATCTTATACAGGTGCATCCCTGATTGAGCTGCTGCATACGGCTACGCTTGTACATGATGACGTGGTGGATGATTCCAACCTCCGCAGGGGTTTCTTCTCCATAAATGCACTCTGGAAAAACAAGATTGCCGTGCTGGTGGGTGACTACCTGCTGTCGCGCGGGCTGCTGATATCCGTTGCCAACAAAGAATACACGCTACTCGAAATTGTATCCAACGCCGTAAGGGAGATGAGCGAGGGCGAGCTGCTGCAGATTGAAAAGGCACGTCGCCTCGACATCGATGAGGAGATTTACTTCGATATTATCAGGCAGAAGACAGCATCGCTAATTGCATCTTGCTGTGCGGTGGGCGCCAGCTCAGCGGGAGCCGGTGAGCAGGAAGTAGAGACCATGCGCCTGTTCGGTGAGAAAGCGGGTATTGCCTTCCAGATCAAGGATGACCTTTTTGACTTCGAAAAAAGTGAACGGACAGGGAAGCCCAGGGGCATAGACATCAAGGAAAGCAAAATGACCCTGCCGCTGATCCACGCATTGAGCAAGGCCGGAAGCGGCGAAAAACGGAAAGTCATCAACATCATCAAAAAGAAGAAGGATGATGAAAAGTCGGTGAGTGAGGTGCTGACGTTTATCCGCGGTCACGGCGGCATCGATTATGCACGTTCACGCATGGCCGCGTTCAGGGATGAGACATTCGCGCTGCTGCGCACCTGGCCGGACAGCCCGTACAAGCGTTCACTCGAGGAGCTGGTAAAGTTCACGACGGAAAGACAATACTGAATGCCATGAAGCTGTCAGTAAGGCATGCCCTGTACCTGGTAATTGCATTGCTCGTGTTGGTGACCGCCGTGCTATCCATGTCCTATTTTTCATTATCGGAGCTCATGTACCCGGTCCGGCGCGATTCCCTGTTTATGCGATCCATGCAGATTGAATACGAGCAAAAGGTCCGGGCCGGTGAAGCGGCACCCGGCCAGCTATTCCTTTTCAGACCGGAAGAACTGGCACTGGATGCCGAACCGGTATTCGTATTGTCGGATGACAGCGTGCAGATGACAGGATGGTTTGTCCGGGATACGGGTGAAGCCAGGCCCGTGGTATTGATGATACCTGACATCAGGGAAAGCAGGATCGACTACCTCACCGCTGCCTCCGAGCTGTGGGCACGCGGGCTGGCCTGCTGCCTGGCCGACATGCGGATGATGGGGTCGAGTCAAGGGGAATGCTATGCATGGGGCCGGCAGGCCGCCGCTGACGTGCTGCAATTCGTGGAGGCACTTTCCGGGTTGCCATACACGGGTGACATTATACTTATGGGCAACGGCACGGGCGCCGTGGCGGCGCTGGAGTCCGCGCGGGACACGGCCGTGGATGTCGTAGTCGCGCAAAATCCGTTCCTTGACCTTGACAGGTATATCCATGATTATGCAGCCGGGAAATACGGGGCGGCCGGCGAATTGTTCCTGCCCCTCATGAAACGTAAGTTCGAAAAGCAAACCAGCGTGGAGCCTGAAGCGGTAAGTGGAAAGGAGGCGGTTCGGCGCCTTCGTGACCCGGCCTTGTTCATCTCATTGTTGTCTGAAGAGCGGCTCGACTTCCGGTCTACCGGTGTGCTGTACGAAGCCTGTGCATCGGTGAACAAGGAATGGGTCGTATTCAGGAAGGATCATATATCACAGGACGCAGCCGAACGGAAAAAATACTACGACCGCATAGCGGCTTTTATCCACATGCACCTGCCAAAGGAAAAGCGGATTCCCGGACGGCGGAAACCACTGGTGGAGGCAAATTGAGATACCGGAAATCGGTTGAACGTGTCGGTGCCCGGATGCAGCAGCCAGCGGAAGGACCGCTGCTACCGCCACTGGTTTTCCCTGCGCAGCCCGGCACCCCGGTACTAGAGTCATGACACCGGAATAAGTACCTTTGCTTTACTGACCCATCCATGATTTCCCAGAATACCATACGCCAGGTCCTGGATACCGCACGGATTGAAGAGGTGATCCAGGACTTCGTGCATATGAAGAAGCGGGGTTCCAACCTGGTGGGATTATGTCCTTTTCATAACGAGAAAACGCCGTCGTTCAGCGTTTCGCCCACCAAGGGGATATACAAGTGTTTTGGTTGCGGCAAGGCGGGAAGCACCGTGAATTTCATCATGGAGCATGAGCACTATAGCTACCCGGAAGCGCTGAAATTCCTCGCCGCGAAATATAATATAGAGGTGGAGGAGGATGCCACGAGGCAGCGTTCGGCAGAGGAGCAGCAGGAACGTGAAAGCCTTTTCCTGGTTTCCTCATTCGCGGCACGCTTTTACCACGAGCATCTTCATCATTCCGAAGAAGGGAAATCCACAGGACTCACCTACTTCCGGGAGCGTGGGTTTACCGACCAGACCATTGAAAGGTTCCAGCTGGGACTGGCACCGGATAAAGGCAATGCGCTGGTGCAGAAGGCCGGTGAAGAAGGCTATAGCCTGGAGCTGCTCGAAAAGACCGGCCTGGTGGTACGCCGCGAAGACGGTGTTGTTCATGACCGGTTCCGGGGACGCGTCACTTTCCCTATTCATAACCTCACGGGGAAGGTGATCGCATTCGGAGCCCGCATATTGCGGAAGAATGCGCGGGCACCCAAGTATATCAACTCGCCCGAAACGGAAATATATCACAAGAGCCGGATCCTGTATGCCATGCACCTGGCGCGCAAGCCCATGGCGGTGAAAGATGAGTGTTTCCTGGTGGAGGGATATACGGATGTGCTGTCGATGCACCAGGAAGGTGTGGAAAATGTAGTAGCCAGTTCAGGCACCTCGCTGACCCAGGACCAGATCAGGCTTATCGGGAGGTACACGAAGAACATCACGATCCTGTTCGACAGTGATCCCGCCGGCATCAAGGCATCCATGCGTGGCATTGACCTTATCCTGGAAGAGGGGCTGAATGTAAAGGTGGTGTTGTTCCCGGAAGGGCAGGATCCGGATTCATTCGCAAGGTCGCATGGAAGCACGGAGATCGCGGCCTTCCTTTCGGAGCATAAGCAGGATTTTATCCGTTTCAAGACTTCCCTGCTGCTTGACGAGGTGGCAGGAGACCCGGTGGGCATGTCAGGCCTGATCAGGGAAATCGTGCAAACCATAGCCCGCATACCGGATGCCATCACCCGCGAGCTGTATATCAAGCAGTGTGCGCGCATGCTCGAGGTGACCGAGCAGACGCTCATGATGGAGTTGAATAAGACACGGCGGCAGCAGTTCACGCGCAATGCAACCCGGGATCTGAAGCAGGAGACGGAAGACCTGTTGCCGGAGCCGGAAAAGCAGGAGCAGCCTGCACCGTCAGACGACCATTCCGGCAGCCAGGAATCTGAGATCATCCGCATCCTGCTCAATTACGGTGACCGCGATGTGGAGCTGCCTGCAAAGGATCCCGAGGGGCGCACCGTCAGCCAGAAGATGAAAACGCGCGACGTGCTGGTGAATGAGCTGATGATGGACGGTATCGGGTTTGACGACGAGCTGCTGGCGGGTATCTTTTCATATTTCTCAAATGCGGAAACGACTGAATTCAGGCAAGTGCTGGACGAATTGAAGAACCACCATGAGGACGGCATCCGCAAGGCGGCAGTCAACTTCCTGTCGTCACGGTATGGCCTCGACGATTGGGAGCGGAAAGGGATTTTCGTAAAGACAGAGGAATTTAATTTCCAGCAGGCCGTGCTGAGCCCCATTTACCATCTCAAGCTGAAGCGAGTCATTAAACTGAGGAACGAGAACCGGGAGCACATCATGCAAATGCAAAAGGACGGCGAAGATATTGACGAGAACCTGCGTAAGCAACAGAAATACGACATGATCATCGCCGAAATTTCCAGGTTTCTAGGTGTGGTTGTGGTGCGGTGATGGATTAGTGCAGCATCCTTTTTCGACCTGAAGGGGGTGCACTGAAATACCTGTCCAGGTACTTCTCCATCTCGCCAAGCGCCCGGATGTTGTTATGCATGTTGGCCACATTCTTTTTCAGGATGGCATCATTGCCGCTGTCGGTAAACCGAATCGTTTCATATACAGCAATAGCCTCCCCTAGCGACACCCTGCTGGATGCCAGCAGCCCGCGCAGTCTTTCTTCGTTGTCATCAAGCAGGCGGGTGTCATTTCCCTGCCTGGCGCTGTTGACCATGCTCACACATTCATTGTATGCCTTCACTGCAGCGTCAGCCATCCGGTTGGCTTCATCCATACGCATGTTCTCCATGAAGTTGAGCATGGACTCCAGGTTCTTTTTCGCCACGCTGTTGCCCGGATCGAAATCTATGGTCCTGCGCAGGGAAGCCATCATGCGAATCAGGCTGTCCGTCTCCGCGTAAAGGGCAAGCGTATCGGAATAGGCGAATGCGCCATCCATGAGGTCCCTGAAATGGCCGGCTTCGAATTCACGCCGCGTAACAGGATTGGGAAGCAGCTGCCATGCCGGATCCGCGGGATAGTGGGAAAGGATAAACGTTTCCGGAGCCATCAGGAAATACGTATCGTCATAGCGCGGCACAAACCGCTCCTTGGCAAGGTCCACACCACCTGCCGCCCAGGTGACATCCAGCAGCCACCACTTTCCGTCGATCCAGGCGGCATTCCATCCGTGCGCGAAAACGGTGCCCGCCTCCGGCCGCCCCTGGCCGTCGATAACAGCCATCCGGATTCCTGCCATGCGGCCCATGGCCTGGAGGAGGTTGGCATATCCCTCACATACCGCCTTGCGGGAACGGTATACCTGTCCGGCAGCCTGGCTGGGATCCGGAGCGTCCTGCGCCCTTTGTAAACGCCATCTGCCTGACTGAAATTTTTTATAATCATAAGCGATATGGCTGGCCACCCAGTCGTGCAGGGCACGCAATTTCGCAGAATCGCCGTTCAGCCCCGCGGTCAGTTTCCCCGCAAGAACTTCGATGGCACTGCCCTGGCCTGCCGCGGGGCCGGAAAACAGGCAAATGAAACACAATGCAAATGGCCAGGTGCGCATGGGGCTGTCAATTGGCCTGTTTCTTCTTTTTGTCCTCCAGCATATGCAATGCGGCAATCTCCATTTCGTTCAGGTGCCGCCACCGGCCGCGCGGCAGATCTTTTTTCGAAAGGCCCGCAAAATCCACGCGATCCAGTTTTCGAATATCGTACCCGAGGGATTCGAAAATCCGCCGTACAATGCGGTTCTTGCCGGAATGCAGCCTGATCCCGATCTGCGACTTGTCGGATTCGTGCGCAAAGGCAACCTCGTCAGGTTTGATCATTCCGTCCTCGAGCCTTATGCCTTCGCTGATCCGCTTGAGGTCTTCGGGGTTCAGTTTGCGATCGAGTCCAACATGATAGATCTTGTGTACGTTCGACGAAGGGTGCGTAAGCTTGCGTGCAAGATCGCCGTCGTTCGTAAACAACAGGACTCCTGTCGTGTTGCGGTCAAGGCGCCCCACCGGGTATATGCGTTCCTTGCAGGCCTTTTCGACAAGTAGCATGACCGTATTGCGCTTGTCGGGGTCGTCCACCGTGGTGATAAAGTCCTTGGGCTTGTTTAGCAGCACATATACCGGCTTTTCACCGCGAAGCCGTACATTGTTATAGCGCACTTCGTCACCGGGTGCGACCTTGGTGCCGAGCTGGGTCACGATGGTGCCGTTTATGGAAACCAGCCCAGCGGAGATCAGTTCATCGGCCTCGCGGCGCGAACAGATGCCTGCATTGGCGATATACCTGTTCAGCCTTACGGGGCCTTCTTCGGGCCTGGGCGGCAGCGTGGAAAAGGTCTTATGCCCGCGTGGTGAATTAGGCTTTGAAGGGCGTTGCCGCGACCGGCTGCTTTTGAAATCACCGCGGCGTGTTTCGCTACCTGCGTCTCCCCGTGTCCTGCTGCCCGTTGAGCTGTCCCTGCGAGGTTTGCTGCCCGGGGCATCGTCCCTTCGGGTCCTGCTTTTATATTCTTTCCGTCGCGTGTCTTTTCCCGGCTGGTCGTCCCTTCGTGTCCTGCTTTTATATTCTTTCCGTCGTTTGTCTTTTCCCGGCTGGTCGTCCCTTCGTGTCCTGCTGCCCGTTGAGCTGTCCCTGCGTGGTTTG
>JAHEKC010000104.1 GCA_024638565.1 Bacteroidota bacterium | reverse complement strand
CACTTCAAATACCGATCCCTTGTCTATGCGGGAGGTGACATTGACCGTGCCGCCCTGCCTTTCCACCAGGTTCTTCACCAGCGTCAGCCCAATGCCTGTTCCTTCCTTGTTTTCTTCAAAGACCTCCGGGTTGGCAAATTTCTCGAAGACATATGGCAACTGGTCAGCCGAAATACCGATACCGCTGTCACTCACCTGGAACAGCAGCCGCACCTTGTCCTCTTTCGATTCAAGCGGCTGGGCCTGCAGCGATACGGATCCCTTTTCAGTGAACTTGATGGCATTGTTCATCAGGTTATGCAGGATCTGGTTCAGGCGCAGCGGATCGCCGATAATACGGTCCGGGAGGTTGCGGTCCAGCTGCAGGATAAGCTTCAGGTTCTTTTCGTCTGTCCGGGACTTGAACATCTGGATCAGCGCGGTTAACTGTTCCTTCAGCTTGAATTCCTGGTTGTCGAAATCGATGCCCTCGTTGATACGGGTGAAATCGAAAAGGTCACTGACGATAACGAGGAGGTTGCGCGCCGAAAGGCGAATGGTGTTTATATACTCGAATTGCTCGGGTGATGGATGGGTTTCTGCCAGCAGGTTGACCATACCCTCGATACCGTTCAGCGAGGTGCGCAATTCATGACTGATGCCGGTAAGAAAACGGTTGTTGAGTTTGCTCTTGCGTTCAACTGACTCTTTTTCGCTGCGCATCTCCTCGAGGTCGTAGCGGATTTGAAGACCTACCGTCTTCAGCGCGGTTTCGTGATTACGGATATGCTGATCGATCGCTACCGACCGCCTGTAATGCTTCAATGACTTCTGGAATTCACCCACCATCTCATAGGCCGAAGCCAGGTGTTCATGCACCTTGTTGGCAGGGAAACGATTCTGGGCCTCGCCGAGAATCTCCGTGGCCTCCTCCAGTTTTTCAATGGCCGTATCCGGCTGCTTCAGCTTGAGGTAAAGGTGGCCGAGGCTGTTCAGTATACCCGCCCGGGGCTTGTCATTTCCGGTGATGGTAAGGATTTCGATGCACTGGTTGAAGTACTCCAGGGCCTTTACAAACTGCTCTTCACCTGTATGAACAGAAGCCAGGCCCGACATGGGCAATACCTTGAGGTCCGGATCACCAGTGGTCTCCGCATCTTCGAGCGCCCTGGTGAAGAAGTTCCGGGCCATGTCCAGTTCGCCGGCTGAATGGTAACAATCGCCCAAATGACAGTTGGCCAGGCTTGTGGTGCGCCGGTCGTCGAGTGAATCATAAATGCGCAGCGCCTGGTTGTAATGAATGATGGCCTTGTTGTAATCTGATTGTGATTTGTACAGCTTGCCTACCTGCATGTATATCCGTGCGGTGGCCTTCCGTTCGTTGCGTTCCTTCCAGAAGGACAGTACACCCAGCAGTTTGGCAAGGGCATCTTCCGTGTTGCCAAGGCGCCTGTACAACTCACCCAGCATTTCATCACACCTGACAATACCCTCGCTGTCACCTGAATCATGGAATGCCTGCCGGGCTTCTTCCAGTCCTCCGATCGCTTCCTGGTGCCTGCCGCTGTTGACCAGGATGCCGGCCCGTTCGCATAGCAGATTTGAACGCTGCACGCCTTCGGCCTCAACCAGACCTTTTTCCAGCAACTCAAGCGCCTTTGCGACGTTATCGGGCAGTAGCTTCCGGGCACGTTCGATCAGGCGGCTCGCGTCATTCTGGTTATTAGCGCTTTTGCGAGGCACAAACTGGTTTTAGTGATCCGTTGAAAAGCGGAATCGGTTCAAAGATATGACAAAATAGACCTTCGTGTTAACGCGTTTCCGACTTGTTAATCACCGGATTAGCGTTATATACCCGCGAATGGCACCGCTTTCTGGGATACCCCCAGCAGGATGGTAGGTATAGGTGACCAGGTAGACATAAGTGCCGGGCTGTGCCGGCCCGCGGTCCGTGGCACCGTTCCAGCCACTGTCAGGATCGGTGGTTTCGAAGACGAGCTGCCCCCAGCGGTTGTATACCTGCATATGCATTTGGTCGATGCCGGAATGAAAGCAGGTGAGCAGGTCATTGAGTCCGTCACCGTTGGGCGTGAAGGCGGTGGGAATGTGGACCACCGGTTCGCAGACCTCACGTACCTGGATGGTGGCAAACTTGTTGCACCCGTCCGCAAAGGTGGCCGTGACTTCATAGATGCCGGTTTCGAGCGGTACGATTAGCCGTGAAGTATCACCGGTGGGTGACCAGCTGTATGCTGTGGCAGGTCCGGCATCGAGTTCTATGAATGTACCGGTCAATGCACAGAATACAGTGTCCGTACCCAGGCTTATATCGGGGTTCAGTAGAACCGTCAGTTCCATCATATCCGTAACCGTGCATCCTTCATTGGTTACCTCCACCCAGTAGGGCCCGGCGGTGCTTATGGTAATGCCCGCGCCGGTGGCGCCTGTCGACCAGAGGTAGGAAGCGTTGAGGTTGGTGACATCAAGTACTACCTGTTGCCCGTCGCAGATGGTGGTGTCGTTTCCGAGGTTCACCACGGGAGGTGCTACCACGGTCACCGTGAGGGAATCGGTCCTGAAGATGCCGTTCAGGTAGTAGGTGGTCGTGACTGCAGGGCTTACGGTGATGCTGTCATCATCCGATATCGAAAGTACCGGGTTGCCCTCCTCGGACCACCATGTCATGGAGTTGGTAACGGCCATGAGTGTGGTCGATTCACCAGGACAAATGATACTGTCGCCCTGGATAGCGACCGTTTCCGTGATCCGTTCCACGCGTACGTCATCCACGTAGTAATACGACCCGTTAAACGGGCATGTGGAACCCGCGTTTGATACAGGAACGGAAGGGGTTCCCTGGTCATCGGCGAAGTTTCCGATGATGATGTTGTTTTCTCCGCCGAAGGCCACGATGAATCCCTGTGCCAGGGTCCATTCACCGGCCTCCTGGACGATGCCCGGAGGTTCGACCAGCGGCATGAAGCCCAGTGGCGACGTGCCGAACTGCGTTACCGATCCGGAAGAGAGGGAGATGCCAATTTGCTGAACGGAAGCATTGCAGAAAGGTGCCCTGCGGAACCAGGCTTCCACCCGGTAGATCTCCCCTGCCTGCAATGGTGTGATAAGTGGTGCCTGAATGTATTCGCGGTAGTCAGGCTGGGATGACAGGGCAGTGAAGCCTGCAAAACCGTTGCCGCTATGCGCGGAGCCGGTGCCCATGAAGTTGTTGGGCACGCTGACGCTGTTGCAGATGTTTCCGGCAGGCATGCAGCCGTTGAATACATCAGGGTTGGCGTTCAGGCTGTCCCATGGGGATGAAAGGAACAGCTGGCCCGGCCCGGTGGGGCACGTGACTACCGCCTCGAATCCCGCATTGGGCACGAGATTCTGCGCCGCGAGGGAATGCGACAACAGCAGGCAACACAGGATCCTGACGTTCGGCATGTAAGGTTGTACGTAAGATCCTAGCGGAAGTTGCTGGAAAAGAAGGTCAGGCAACTCATAAATATCTAATAATCAATATGATTAAAAACCAGCCAGACACAAAGCCATTTTCATAAGGCAGGAAAACACACCTTCCTTCATGCAATTGGAATGGACGCAATGGTGGGGATTCGTTGGGAAGTTGAAGTATTTTGAAAAAGGAGGTAGGAGTAATTCGTCAGCATATAGTTTCCAAGGATGACAATTTAAAGAGCAGAATGGGATGTGTAAACTGACTGTTCACTCTTTGCGGCTTTGCGTAAAACTTTTTTGGTACTATAACAATATTATTTCACGCAAAGACGCCAAGAATCCGTAGGACCGAATGCTACCGCCGCTGCTACTTGCCGCGATGGAAATAAATACTTGATTTGAAATCTTTATTAATCACAAAAACTGTTTACTTCTCTGGTTCGCCATAGATCCTCTTTACCAGTTCCCGGTTCGCTTCCATGATGGCCTTGCGTTTCAGGCTCAGTTTCGGCGTCATTTCACCGGCTTCGATTGAAAACTCGCGTGGCAGCAGTTCGAATTTCCTGATCGTTTCGAAATGTCCCAGTGTCTTGTTGACCTTTTCAATTTCTGCCCGCACCTTGTCCCGTGCACGACTGTCACCCGCAAGGGCGGCGGCATCGCCGAAGTCGATCCGGTTTTGTTTGCCCCATTCGCTGAAATGTGCGAATGCAGGTACGACAAGCGCGGCGGCAAACTTCTGGTTCTCCCCGATGACCATGGCCTGTTCGATGAAGGGCGATTCCTTGAGTTTATTTTCGATCATCTGGGGAATGATATATTTCCCACCGGAAGTCTTGAATATTTCCTTCTTACGGTCGGTGATCTTCAGAAACTTCCCTTCCTGCATCTCCCCGATGTCGCCGGTATGAAACCACCCGTCGGCGTCAATCGCGTCCTTGGTCAGTTCCGGTTCCTTGTAATAACCCAGCATGATGTTGGGTCCGCGGCACAGGATTTCCCCGTCTTCGGCAATTTTCACTTCCACGTTTGATATGACGGTGCCCACGGTACCGAATTTGATGCATCCCGGCTGGAAATTATTCACGGCGATGACCGGGGATGTTTCCGTAAGGCCGTAGCCTTCCAGGACCGTGATCCGCGCGGCATGAAATACCCTGGCAAGTCTCGGCTGAAGGGCAGCACCGCCGGAGGCGATGGCCTCGACCTTCCCGCCCAGCGCCTCCCGCCATTTGCTGAATATAAGCTTGTTCGCGATTGCGAGTTGGAACTCGTACCACCATCCGTTCGCACCGTGCAGCTCGTAGCGTAAGCCCAGCCTGAGGGCCCAGAAAAACAGTTTTTTCTTGATTCCTTTCAGCTCTTCTCCCTTGGTGACGATCTTATCGAACACTTTTTCCAGCAGCCGCGGTACCGTAACGAAAATCTGTGGCTTTACCTCCTTCAGGTTATCACCGATGGTATCCATGCTTTCCGCGTAGTAGATCGAAATGCCGTAGTACATATACAGGTACGAAAGCATCCGTTCCAGTACGTGATTTAGCGGAAGGAAGCTGAGGGCCAGCCAGGAATGATGAAACGGGCAGAGCACCTCTGTGGCCTCGCAATTGGAAAGGATGTTATGATGTGAGAGCATCACGCCTTTCGGCTGCCCGGTGGTGCCGGAGGTGTAGATCAGCGTCACCAGGTCGTCCGGCAGGATGGAAGAGGTGATTTCCGCAATCTTTTCCGGGCACGGTTTTTCCCGTCCCGCCTCCAGCACTTCCTTCCATGAATGCCCGTCCCCCTCGTCAAATACAAAAACACCCAGAAATCCCGGCAGGCCTTTGGCCAGGCGTTCCACTTTCTCCCTGAGCTCCTGCGTGGAAACGAATGCCATTTTTACCTCTGCATGCCTCAATATGTATTCAAGGTCGTGTTCGCTTACGGTAGGGTAGATGGGTGCGGTAATGACCCCTGCCAGCTGCGCGGCCATGTCGACAAAATTCCATTCAGGCCGGTTGTTGGCGATAAGCGCAAGCGCATCACCTTTTCTGAGGCCCCTGGCCACGAGGCCATAGCTCAGGTCATGCGCGGTGTCCTTGAACTGCCGGGTGCTGTACTTGGTCCAACGGTCCCCTGACTTGCATGCCAGCGCATCCTCCTTGGGAAATCTTTCGAGCTGGTTGTCCAGCAGGTCGAACAGGCGGGTGACTTTCATGGTTGAAATGATTGCAATCAAATTAAGCTATTTTTACCCGGACGGCTCAGGTCCATAAATTATTTTTTCAAGAAATGCTGAATTTTCAATATCTAATCCTGTTCGCGGCTTGTAGCTTCAGCTCGTGCGCTGTGCAGCCCGTTGCCATTCGACAGCTTGAAAACTTTGCGCTCGAAAATGTCTTCACCCGACCGGAGGTCTCCTTCGAACTTGTCATCCACAACCCGAACCGGGTGGGCGTCACGATCACGGGTGTCGAAACGCATGTGGAACTGGGCGGAACCCGGATTGCCGGAATTGCCCTCGACAGGCAAACACGTGTGCCTGCGAACAGCGAAATCAGGATCCCGCTGCGTGCCGAACCCGACTTTTCCGCCGTCAAAAACCTGCTTCTAAAAAAGGGAAAACTGCCCCGGGAAGGCATTACCCGTGGCGAGTTGCGGGTGCGGAAGTTTATCTTTTCGAAAAGAATCCCGTTCCGGGAGAAGTACAAGCTGTAGAGTATTCAATTATTCCCTGCCTGCCTTGCTCCGCCAAAGCCCCGCTACTCGGGGCGAAGGCGATTCAGTCAGGGACTAGCGATTTATAATTTAAGATTTGAATATTATAATGAATCGAAGGCATAGCAGAACCGATCAGAGCTCACGATTTGACTGCCTGCTGCCGCTGCCTGCTGCCGCTTGTTCACCAATGTAGCCTTTCCATTTATAGTCGGAAGCCAATATCAGGAATCCTGCCTCACCTACACCTGCGTCTGTTTCCACTTGCCCCTCCGGAATAAAATGGCTGCTGCAATCGTTATGGCCGATTCCGAAAGCACGATGGCCCAGAAGACCCCGGAAGGCCCCGCCTCCAGCGTGATAGCCATCAGGTAGGCGAGCGGTATCTGCAACATCCAGAAACCGAAAAAATTTATAATGGTAGGCGTCCGCGTGTCGCCTGCCCCGTTGAAAGCCTGGGCGAGGATCATGCCGTACGAAAACAAGATGTAACCCAGGCTGATGATGCGCAGGCAACTGGAGGCATAGCGGATCAGCTCAGGCTCATCCGTGAAGAAACCGGTGATCTGCTCAGCGAAAAGCAGGAACAATGCCATGATCAGGATCATGAACCAGAGGTTGAAAAAACCGCATCGCCAGACGGCACGTTCCGCGCGCTTGGGGTCACCGGCGCCCAGATTCTGGCCCACCATGGTAGCCGCAGCATTGGACATGCCCCAGGCAGGCAGGATCGTGAAGATGATTATGCGGATGCCGATGGTATAGGCCGCCAGGGCCGTACTGCCGAACATGGACATGATGCGCATGAGAAAAATCCAGCTCGATGATGCGATGATAAACTGTCCCGCACCGCCGGCCGATACCTTAATCAGGTTGGCGATGACGTCAAACCTGATGCGCCAGTTGCGCTTATGGATCTTGATCAGGCCCTTGCCGAAGAAGAGATGGTATAACTGGTAGGCCACCCCGCAGGCACGGCCGATATTGGTGGCTACCGCGGCACCCTTGACACCCAGCTCCGGGAAGGGCCCCATACCGAATATGAACAGCGGGTCCAGGACAATGTTAAGGCCATTGGCGATCCAGAGGGCCCGCATGGCAAGGGTGGCATCACCCGCCCCCCTGAATATACCGTTGATGAGAAACAGCATCAGGATAACGAAGTTGCCGCCCAGCATCCATTTGGTATAGGAAACCCCTTGTGCAAGCACGGCATCGGAGGCGCCCATGGCACGGAGCAGTTCGGCCGAATAGAAAATGCCGACAAATGCCACAAGCAACGCAACAAATGCGCCGGTGTAAACAGCCTGTACCGCGGCCACCGCGGCTTCCTCATGTCGTTTCTCGCCCACCCGGCGGGCAACGATGGCCGTGATACCCATGGCCAGCCCGAAACCAAGTGAATAGACGATGGTCAGCATCGACTCGGTGAGGCCCACCACAGCCACCGCTTCGATACCGATCTTACTGACGAAGAAGATATCCACCACCGCAAACAGCGACTCCATGGCCAACTCCAGGATCATGGGAACGGCCAGCATCACGATGGCCTTGTCGACACTCCCCCCCGTGATGTTGGCTGACTCGCCCTTCACGGCACGCCAGGCAAGGGCAAATGCGGCTCTGATTTTGCGCATAAATATGCTGTTTGCGGGAACAGTTCAGGCTGCCAGGTTCAAAGTACAAACCCCGGGGTCACAAAATTATGAACGCTAAACTATTTATGGAACGGCCTCCTCTTAATCATACCCCCCACGGTGTCATTGATGGTATGCTGAACGACAAAGGCATTGGGGTCGACCATCTGCACCTCGTGAATCAGCTTCTGCACTTCCAGCCGGGTGACCACACTGAACAGGATCTTCCTGTCGAATTGCTGTACGCCCTTGTTGCCATATGCACTTTCACCATGAATGACCGTCACCCCGCGCCCGAGGTTGTAAAGAATGGATTTCTTGATGTCATCCGCTTTGTCGCTTATAATGGTCACTCCTGTATATTCCTCCACGCCGTGGATGATGAAGTCAATGGTCTTGCTTGCGGAGAAATAGGTCAGCATGGAATAGAGCGCCGTTTCCAGGCTTACAAGCAATGCCGATATGGAAAACAGCATAATATTGAAAATGGCAATGACGTCCCCGACCGACAGGCTGGATCGGCGGCTGACGTAAATGGCCAGCACTTCGGTGCCGTCAATCACACAGCCACCACGGATGGCGAAGCCGATTCCCGCGCCGAGAAAAAATCCGCCGAAAACGGCGATGAGCAGTTTGTCTTCAGTCAGGATTGGAAAGGAGATGAAGTTCAGCACCAGCGCCAGCAGGCCTATGGCAAGGGCGGTCTTGATGGCGAAGGAATAGGAAAGCTGCCGGGCACCCATGATGATGAATGGCAGGTTGATGGCCACGAGCAGCACCGACACATTGATGCCACTCAGGGAATAGGTAAGCAGCGAGATGCCGGTAACCCCACCGTCGAGGAAATGGTTGGGGATAAGGAAACCCTTCAGGCCTATGGTGGCACAGCCAATGCCGACCAGGATCAGCATGGCATTCTTCATGGTATGCCTGATGTCCATAAAGTTTAACAGGGAGTTCTTCATGACAGAATGGTCAATGGGTAAGCAGGATTACCGGATCGAACCGAATGTAGAT
>JAHEKC010000103.1 GCA_024638565.1 Bacteroidota bacterium | reverse complement strand
AGCTGGTAGTCACCAACTGATCAATACGCTAAGCATTACACAAAGCCGGGAAATATCCCGGCTTTTTTTGTGTGATTTTACCGTCATTGAGATCCGGCGACCGCAGGAAGATGGCACGGCAATCGTGTAAGATGAAAAACCACATTTCTGGTATTGTATTTCACCGAAAAGATTGCTTCGTCATCGTGGCACCTGCCGGGTGCCACGCTTCCTCGCAATGACGAATCCTACACGTTAAACCGAAAGTGCATGACGTCGCCGTCCTTCACCACGTAGTCCTTCCCTTCCACCGACATCTTGCCGGCATCGCGGCAGCCCTGTTCCGATCCGTATTCCCGGAAATCATCGAAACGGATGACTTCCGCGCGGATAAATCCCTTTTCAAAATCGGAATGGATGACACCGGCAGTCTGCGGGGCTGTCATGCCTTCATAAAACGTCCAGGCACGTACTTCCTTTTCCCCGGCGGTAAAGAATGTTTTCAGGTTTAACAGGCTGTACGCCGCACGGATCAGCTTGGATACGCCGGATTCCTCCAGGCCCATGTCTTCCAGGAAGAGCTTGCGCTCCTCAAAGGTTTCCAGCTGTGCGATTTCCGACTCTGTGGCCGCCGCGATCACCAGCACTTCAGCCTCTTCGTCGCGAACCGCTTCCCGGACGGCCTCCACGTGTTCATTGCCTTTCACGGCGGATTTTTCGTCGACATTGCATACATATAAAACCGGCTTGTCCGTGAGCAGGAAAAAGGAATCTACCACGGGGCGGTCTTCCTTGCGCACCGGGGCAGTCCGCACGGGTTTACCCGATTCCACGTGTTTCAGAAGTAATTCGAGCACTTCCAGGTTCTTCCTGGCCTCCTTGTCAGTCCCGATCCGTGCGGCCTTTTCCACACGTTCAAGCCTTTTCGTGATCGTTTCCAGGTCGGCGAGCAGCAGCTCCGTTTCGATGGTGCCCTTGTCACGCACGGGATCCACGGCACCGTCCACATGCACGATGTTGTCGTCCTCGAAACATCGCAATACATGCACGATGGCATGTGTTTCACGGATGTTGGCCAGGAACCGGTTGCCCAGCCCTTCCCCTTTACTCGCCCCTTTCACCAGCCCGGCAATATCCACGATCTCCACCGTGGCGGGCACCGAGGACTGGGGTTTCACCAGGCGGGTCAGCAGGGCCAGCCTGTCATCGGGGACGGTAATCATCCCGAGGTTTGGTTCGATGGTACAGAACGGAAAGTTTGCAGCCTGTGCCCTGGTGCTGGTGAGGCAGTTGAACAGTGTCGATTTCCCGACATTGGGTAATCCTACAATTCCGCATTTAAGTCCCATATATCCTGTGCTTTTATCCGAAGCGCGCAAATATAGCGGAATGCGGCTTGTCACCGGCTGATGACATAGCTTTGCAGGTGTCATGGGCGGAATGCGTGTCGATAAATGGATCTGGTGCGTGCGGCTGGCGAAAACAAGAACGGTGGCCACCGGGCTTTGCCACACCAACAAGGTAGAGGTAAACGGATCTCCGGCCCGTTCTTCCAGGGCTGTACGGCCCGGTGATGAAGTCACGGTTCGGCGGGCAGCGTTTGTCTTTTGCTACCGGGTCCTCGACCTGCCCGGGGCCAGGCTGCCGGCCAGGGAGGTGCCATCCTTTATGCTGGAGGTGACGCCGGAGGAGGTGCTGGAGGCTGCCCGGCGGCACCGGCAGATCATGCGAGGGCTGGGAGATGCCGGTGCCGGCCGGCCCACCAAACGTGACCGCCGTCAGCTCGACGATTTCCTGGACTGGTAAGGCAGCATTCAGTTATAAACAGCCATGTATGGAAAAGGGGAATTCCGGGGAAAGGGAGGCGCTTAAAACAACGGTACCTTCACCTCCTGAACCAACTTCACGCCAGCTATGAGCAGATACATCATTGAATTCATCGGAACATTTTTCCTTGTCTTCGTGATAGCCCTTACCACCAACGACCCGCAGATATGGGCTGCCGGTGGCACGCCGTTCGCGCCGTTCGCCATCGGGTCCACCCTCATGGTGATGGTATACATGGGCATGCATGTTTCAGGCGCCCACTATAACCCCGCCATCACACTGGCTGTCCTGTTGATAAAGCGGATCAACGGAAAGGATGCCATCGCCTATATGGTTTTCCAGATGCTGGGTGCCGTGGCCGCCGGGCTGATGTTTTACTTCGTTTTGGACCGTTCCATGGGCGCACCGCAGCCGCTGCAGGGATTCGCATATAACTTCAAACCCATGGTGGTCGAATTGCTGTTTACATTCGCCCTCACGCTGGTGGTACTCAACACCTGTATCTCAAAACGGACGGAAGGAAATTCTTATTACGGGATCGCCATCGGATTCACCATCCTGGCCGCTTACTACGCAGCCCAGAAGATCACCGGCGGCGCTTTCAATCCCGCCGTGGGTGCAGGCCCCACCATCGTACATGCCATGATTGGTGGCGGATCGCTGACCTACCTCTGGATATACCTGGCAGGGCCATTCCTGGGAGGGATCCTGGGCGCGCTGGTTTTCCGGATGACCGAACCAGCCGGCGACTGATCAAAACGCATACCTGAGTGACAACCCGCTGCCGGTGTGCCCGGCATGGGGTGAGACCTGGATCTTCCAGTTGTCGCCCCTGGTCACGGTGCGGCCGATGTAATACCCCACGATGGCCCCCACCACCACATCACTGGTCCAGTGCTTGTCGAGGTAGAGCCTGCTGATTCCGGCAGCGCCTGCCAGCCCGTAGGCAATGTACGGGACCGCCTTTTTATCCTTATACGCATGCGCCATCACCGCGGCGATGGTAAAGGCCGCAGCGGTATGTCCCGAGAAAAAAGATTCGAAACGCTGGTCATCCTCGAACGGCAAATGGTCATCATCCGGCAGGCCGTCGGGATGATCCTCGAAAGGCCGTTCGCGGTTTGAAATGAACTTCGTGGCCCGTGTGGCCACCATCGTAAGCACAAGCGCCCGGGAGGCATCCAGGGCGACTTTCTTGCTTTTCCCGTTACCGGTGAACCCTCCATAGGTATACAAGCCTGCCAGGAAGACGAATGAATAAGTGGCTCCCGCCGGGTTAAACAGGTAAGTGGAATACCAGTCAAGATCATCGTCGCGGTTGCGCAGGATCAGGTTCCGGATATGGTCGTCCTGCCAGTAGGCTACCCCTACCAGCGCCCCAAGGCCTGCCGCGGTCACCCATTCCTTTTTTTGCCAGCGTGCGGGACGTGTGACCACGTCAAGGACATCAGGTCCGAGGGCCCTAAACCAATCTTTGTTCAGGCGCACGGCTCGGGATTCCGGGTATTCAATGGGCTGGGCGTGGCTACAGGTGGCCCAGCACAGCAGCAATAGCCCGGCCGCTTTCAAAGTCCCTTCTGTTTCGCCTTGTCCCAGATGGCATCCATTTCCTCCAGGGTCATTTTCGTGAGTTTCCTGCCTTCCAGGCGGGCCTGCTCCTCGATGAAGGTAAACCGGTTGATGAACTTCTTGTTGGTACGCTCCAGGGCTTCCTCGGGATCGATTTGCAGGAACCGCGCAAGATTGATGAGTGAAAACAAGAGATCCCCAAACTCACGCTCCCGTTCCTGGCTGTCGCCCGCATCGAGGAATTCACCCAGCTCCTCCCGCACCTTTTCTGTCACCTGTGCCGGCTGCTCCCAGTCGAATCCCGTTGCCCGGGCCTTGTCCTGGATGCGCATGGCCTTGACCATGGCCGGCAGGGAAACAGGCACGCCGCTGAGCGCAGACCGGTTTCCTTCCTGCTTCTTCAGTTCCTCCCAGTTGCGTGACACTTCATCCGCATCGCTGACCTTGACATCACCGTAGATATGCGGATGCCGGTGAATGAGCTTTTCGCATTCCTGGTGGATGATCCCGGCAAGATCGAAATCACCTTCTTCCTCCGCGATCCTGGCATAAAATATCACGTGTAGCAGGATATCTCCCAGCTCCTTTCCAACCTGTTCCCGGTCGTTATCAAGGATGGCATCTCCCAGTTCATAGACCTCTTCGATAGTGAGATGCCGGAGGCTTTGCATGGTTTGCTTCTGGTCCCAGGGGCATTTGCTTCTCAGGTCGTCCATGATATCGATCAACCGGCCGAAGGCTTCCAGCTTGTCATTCCTGTTCATACCCCGCTAATTTAATCAAACACGTCGCGCTGCTGCCGCGCCAGTCAGCAATAGCATATTTTTGCAGGGTGCTTGTACTGAACAACATTACGTTTGAATTCGGTTCCAGGGCCCTGTTCCAGGATGCCAGCTGGCACATCAAGCCCGGGGACAAGACCGGGCTGGTGGGCCCTAACGGTTCGGGCAAGTCCACGCTGTTACGCCTGCTGAACGGCAGCTACCGGCCATCTGGTGGCGAGATCACGGGAAGGAAGAACCTGTCCATCAATTTCCTGGACCAGGACCTGCTTAGTTATGAAACCGAAGATTCGATCCTGCATGTCGGCATGGAGGCTTTCGAGCAGGCGAACAAGCTTCATGACGAGATCAGTGATCTGACCGCAACCCTGCAGCACGACCATTCGGAAGCCAACCTGCATAAACTTCACGAGTTGCAGACACGGTACGAGGCCATGGATGGCTATCGCCTGGAATCACATGCATCCGCCATTCTCGAGGGGCTGGGCTTCACCACCGCCGATCTGGCCAGGCCGCTTAATTCTTTCTCCGGTGGCTGGCGCATGCGTGTAATGCTGGCCAAGGTGCTGTTAAAGCAACCGGACCTTTTGTTGCTGGACGAGCCCACCAACCACCTGGACCTTCCATCCATCCAGTGGCTGGAAGGATATCTCCAGGACTATGAAGGTGCCGTGATTGTCGTTTCCCATGACCGGTTTTTCCTGGACAGGG
This sequence comes from Bacteroidota bacterium, assembly GCA_024638565.1. Taxonomy (GTDB): domain Bacteria; phylum Bacteroidota; class Bacteroidia; order AKYH767-A; family OLB10; genus JAHEKC01. The sequence goes on along the minus strand of JAHEKC010000103.1, from coordinate 3,965 downwards.
TTTCGAAGAAGATCGTAGAGATCGAGCAGGGAAAATTCGTGGAGTATACAGGCAATTATTCCTTTTTCCTCGAAGAGAAGGCCAAGCGCAGGGAGCTACAGCAAAGCCGGTTTAACAACCAGCAGCGATACATCAAATCGCAGGAACGGCTGATCGACCGTTTTCGTTATAAGGCCTCCAAGGCCAGGATGGCCCAGGCACGGATCAAGATGCTCGAAAAGCTTAGCCGTGAAGAGGAGGTCCTGGAAGACCAGGCTGCCATGCGTTTCCGGCTGCCCTTCACCAAAGCTTCCGGAAGGATGGTGACCGACATAGCCATCCAATCCAAGCAATACGGGGACCTTGAAATATTCACTGGTACCGAGGCGCGGGCCGAACGTGGTGATAAGATCGGGCTCATCGGAAAAAACGGGAAAGGAAAGTCGACCCTGCTCAGGATTATTGCCGGCACGGAACCATTTGAGGGCACCGCCCGCACCGTGCATAACGTGCGAACGACCTTTTACGCACAGCACCAGCTCGAAAGCCTGAACCTGGGATATAACCTCATGCAGGAGCTGCAGGCCTGGAGTCCCGAAAAGACGGACGGTGAACTGCGGGCGCTGCTGGGCGCTTTCCTGTTTCATGGTGATGACGTTTTTAAAAAGATCCGTGTGCTTTCAGGTGGGGAAAAGGCAAGGGTTGCCCTGGCCAAGACCATGTTGAGTGAAGCCAATTTCCTGTTACTCGATGAGCCCACCAACCATCTCGACATCCGGTCCTCGTCGATCCTGATTGATGTACTGAAGGAATACGAGGGTAGCTTTATCGTTGTCTCTCATGACCGGTTTTTTATCACCGAAGTGGCGAACAAGATCTGGTACATTGAGGACAGGAAGCTGAAGGAATACCCGGGAACGTATGACGAATACGCGGAATGGACCCGCCGGCGGGAAAAGGCCGCGGTGGCCAGGCCTGCACGCGCTAAAAAGAAACCTGCGAAGCGACAGGATCCTGTCAGGGACCGGAAGAAGCTCGACCAAAAGCTTAAAAAGACGGAAGCCAGGATGGCGGAGCTCAAGGCCCGGAAAGAAGAGCTGGTTTCCCTGATCCAGTCCGGGAACGGGTATGACCAGGAGCGGATCCGGGAACTCCAGGGTGATTTCACGAATATCGAAAAGGAACTTACCACACTCAATGACGAATGGGAAGCGTTGTACATGAAGTTGATGAAAAAGGAATGATGAAAAAAACCGGGCGGGTTACCATAATCCTGGCAACCGTATTCCGTGCAGCCATCGCACAGGATACGGCGATCGAGTATTACGGGTCCTCAGACATTCGATATGAAGACCATGTGTACGCAGATCATATCAGGACCGTCACGCTGGAAAAGGAAAGTTACAGGCTTTCGGACCCGGCCATCGCATTCGGTACGGGTGAAAAGCTGGTGCTGACCTTTGACGACCTTGACCAGCAGACAACCGATTACAGTTATACTTTCATTCATTGCACGCCTGAATGGGAACCTACGAACATCCCAGTTTCCTATTACCTGAAGGGGTTTACCGAGGACCTGATTTCAACCTACGACTATTCGTTCAACACCTTCCGGTCCTACACGCATTTCAGACTTGTTTTTCCGAATGAATACATGCAGCCGCAGCTCCCTGGCAACTATCTTCTAAAGGTATATGAAACCGGGAATCCGGATAATCCCGTCCTGACCCGCCGTTGGCTTTACTACGAGGACAGGGTCCAGGTCAATGCAGCCGTAAGCCGCGCCACCGTAATCGCGGACCGGTATGCCAAGCACGAAGTCGATTTTACCATTGACTACACCGGACTTCCCGTGCTGAATCCGTTCGAGGAAATCAGGGTCGTACTGCTTCAGAATGGCAGGTGGGACAACGCCATTTTCAACCTAAAGCCATTGTATATAAAGGGCAATGTGCTCGATTACGATTATGAGGAGGGAAATGTATTTAACGGCGGCAACGAATTCAGAACATTCGATACCCGCAGCTACCGGTCCCCGAACCGCTATATGCAGGGGTTTGCCGAGGATTCAGCAGGCCTGCACGCATTTGTGAACGATGACCGGAGCCGGGCCCCGTACCAGTACTCGATACTTGACGACATTAACGGCCGGTTCCTGGTGGCGATCTACGACGACCGGGACGGTCGGTTGGAAGGAGAATATCTTCATGTACATTTCAAGCTGCTCATGGAAGAACCATCCGCCGATGGTACACCTTATGTTTTCGGATCCATGACGGACTGGAAAATCCTCCCTTCCGCACAGCTCCGGTACGATTATGAGGAGAAGGCTTACAAAACCAGCCTGTACCTGAAACAGGGCTACTATAACTACATGTATGTCATGCTGAGGGATGGCCGTCCCTTTCCCGATGAAACGGTCTTCGAAGGCAATCACTTTGAAGCCGAAAACGACTATACCGTGCTGGTCTATTACCGCCCGCCCGGATCCAGGCATACCACCCTGGCGGGCATGCGCAGGATTTCATCGAAAAACATCTATTAATATCATAGAATTCAGGGATTTCACCATATAAATACAGCCTTTCATCAAATTCCGCACGCCGCTCACGCCTCGGTTTCTACCTTTACGTCAACCCTTTCTAACGAAGACACCCCTATGGTAACCGAAGTAACTTCCGGTATAAAGGTTTCCGTTGAAACCTTTTACCAGCCGACCCATTCCAACCCGGTACAATCGCACTATGTCTTTGCCTACCGTATCACCATAATCAATGAAAGCGGAGGCCCTATTAGGCTTAAGCGCAGGCACTGGTATATTGTCGACTCCGATAATACCCGCCGCGAGGTGGAAGGAGAAGGCGTTGTGGGAGAACAGCCGTTTATTGAAACCGGTGATACCTACCGGTACGTTTCAGGTTGTAACCTGAATACCGAAATAGGAAAAATGTTCGGCACTTACCTGATGGAACGACAGCATGACAAGCGGTTGTTCTATGTCAAAATTCCGGAGTTCAGGATGTTCGTACCCTGCAAATTGAATTGAATTCCCGCCAACCAATCCTTTTTGGAACCCTTCCGTCAGGCAGGCTTTTTTAGTTCGTACAGCAACCGTTCAGATGGGCGAAAAAATGAAAACCTCCCGCCTTGCAGCCGAACAGGCATGCGTTAGCAGAAAACGGTTAAGCTAATCCGGTTTATCGGGCCGGACACCAACTATTTATCTTTATAATTCGCGGGGTCGAAGGCGGCGGCCGACCAGTCCTCCAGGAATGCCTTTACCTTCTTCGGATCGTACCAGGATGCTTCCCCGCCTTCCAGGTACCATGAGCTCTGTGTATGCAGGCGGGTGCCATCAGCACTCAACACCACGAATACCGGGAAGCCGAATCGCTGGGGATAACCCAGGGATGCCAGGAACGGCAGATTCCGGTTTTCCTTGCTATGGTTAACATGCATGACCACATAGTTGGCGTGCAGGAGAGAATCGAGGCCCGCATCCGCTTTGACGTAGTCATTAAACCGGTAGCACCACTTCCCCCCTATCTTGAGCATGATATGCCTTCCGGAGGATGCTGCTTCGTGTACGGCAGCGGACAGCACGGCCACGGGTTCCGCCTCCGTGTCGTACAACGGCTCCCTGCCTTCAGGCTGTGCCTGCAGGGAAATTGAAACGGTAAAAAGAAAAATGGATAGCAAGACTTTTTTCATAACCTGTCTGGTTTTATATCCGGGCTTGCGGGTTAAGATAAAACAACCGCCTTTACGTTATTGTTTAAGCTTTGTACGTGTCGAATCTTTTGACCGGGACTAGGTTTTTTCCCGCACGGTAACCTTCAGACCATCCACGCCTGTGATGACCACGGGTGCACCCCTGGAGATAAATCCCGTTTCGGCTACCGCATTCAGCATCTTCTGGTCCAGGACCACCTTCCCGGAAGGCCGCAGGTCCGTATAGGCCACCGCTTCCATGCCTGGTGTGGGAT
>JAHEKC010000021.1 GCA_024638565.1 Bacteroidota bacterium | reverse complement strand
GGGCGGCATTCACTGCGCCCGGCTTCACCCCGTAGTGAACGGCCACACAGGCCGCGGCCAGCATATTGGGTACGTTATACAGCCCCGTGAATGAGGTGGGCGTGATGAATGTCTCCTTTCCGGTGCGCCAGTGCAGCTCCAGCAATCCGTTATGCAGGCGCCCCTCACCACTGACGAGGGACCTGTCGCTCCTGCCATAGTATACGACCTGGTTGTGCGAACCAAGCATCTCCAAAAGCGTCTGATCGGAGGCGTTCACGAATGCAATACCGCCACTGCCCTTCAGCCAATCATAAAGTTCCCCCTTGCCCGCTTTGACCCCTTCGAATCCGCCGAATCCTTCCAAATGCGCTTTTCCCACATTGGTCACCAGGCCGCTGTCGGGTTCAGCGATGGCGCATAATTCCGATATTTCTTTCCGGTGATTAGCGCCCATTTCCACGATACCATATTGGCAGTCGTCAGGTATCGCCAGCAGCGTCAGTGGAACACCCAGGTGATTATTCAGATTGCCCTCAGTAGCGGAGACCCGGAAGGATGGGGATAACATACTTCGCATGAGTTCCTTGGTTGTCGTTTTACCGTTGCTGCCTGTCAGGCCGATGATCCTGGTTCCCTTCAGTTGCCTCCGGTGATGGAGGGCCAGCTCCTGCAATGCAGTGGTGGTGTCACTTGTCACCATAACCCTGTCATGGCCGGAAAGTGATTCGTCATCGGCAACAGCCAGCACCGCACCTCCTGCAACCGCATCCCCGACAAATCGATTTCCGTTAAAGCGGTCCCCCCTGATGGCGAAAAAGATCCCGCCGGGCATGGCCTTGCGGGTATCGGTAAATACCTTCCGGCCGCAGTCCAGGTAAGCCTGGTACAATTCCACTATGTTCACAGGGGCAAATTAAAAAAGTTCAATGTTACTGCGCTCTTCTTGAAGAAATCGTTTTGACTGCAATTGCTACTTGTCCAGGAACAAAAAAAGCCTCATGGAATACCATGAGGCTGCAAATAAATCTTGTTGTGAACTATTTCTTCTTGTTCTTCTGCTTTTTTTGCTGGAAACCGACCGGGCTGCCTACCCTTGCCATCGCACAGCGAAAGCCAATGTAATCCGTGGCATGCCGCTCGTCAAGGAAACGACGGGAGCCCGGCGACATCCAGTAGGCCCGGTCTTTCCATGATCCGCCCTTGTACACACGCGCATGATCGTCGAGCATGGAAGCCACGCCGTAACGGTATACAATATATTCCGACTCGTCACCGTCAAGGAAATTCCTGTTGTCAGCCTTGCGGTAATTGCGGCGTCCCTGGTTTTCCTGCTCGGTAACGTCGCGGTAAATGATCCGGCCCAGGCTGTCCTTTTCCTGGATCATCCCCTCTTCGTCCGTAAGCTGCGTCTTGAAGACGTTACCCCGGTAAGGGTTGAAATCGTCCTTGTCCTCGGCGGACAGCGGGCGGTAAACGTCCTTGACCCATTCCGAAACGTTACCGGCCATGTTGTACAGACCATAGTCGTTCGGCAGGTATGAAATAACGGGAGCCGGTATATCGGCATTGTCATTCAGGAAGCCGGCGGTACCCATGTTGTCACCGCGGCCGCGCTTGAAGTTGCCCAGCATCTCGCCCTTGTGCTTGTCAGAGTCGTCACGGACGATATGCCCGTTCCACGGGTACTGCTTCCGCTCGGTAACCCGCTCGTAAATCGTATTGCCGATCTGCGCCAGGGAGGCGTATTCCCATTCCGCTTCGGTGGGCAGGCGGTAACGCGGCAGCAGGATCCCGTCCTCCATCCGCACTTTCCTGGTATCCCGGTTTGGATTGAAGTCGTGCAGGTCGCTTTTTACGAGCCCTTCGTACTGTCCAACGAGATATGCATCGGTATTAAAGTTGTCTTCATTCACCTGCGCCGGGTTGACACGCAGGATGCCCTCCCTGATCAGGATGGCCTCGTTGACCCGGTCCGTACGCCATGCGGCGTAATCGTTTGCCTGGAGCCAGTTCACTCCCACCACTGGGTACTGCTGGTAGGCGGGATGCCGCAGGTACAACTCCACGTATGGCTCGTTATATGCCAGCTTCGAGCGCCAGACCAGTGTATCCGGCAGGGCTTTCCGGTATACCTCCGGGTAATCGATACCAAATACGCGGTCAAGCCAGTAGAGGTATTCCAGGTAATGCACATTGGCGATTTCCGATTCGTCCATGTAGAACGAAGCAACCGTTACCCGGCGAGGAATGTTATCCCAGTCGATGGTAATTTCCTGCTCGGTGCGGCCCATGGTGAAGGTGCCGCCTTCGATAAGGATCAGGCCGGGGCCGGTTTCCTGCTCGGAATAGGGCACAACCTCAAAACCACCGTTTTTTTCATCGTTGTAATTCCAGCCTGTTACGTTTGACTTGGGCTTCCCACACGAAGCAGCAATCAACACGCTGAAAAGCAACAGGGGAAGGTAAGCGAACGACTTTCTCATGCTAAGCAAGTTTAATAGTGGCAAATGTAATTGTTTTAGTTTACCCGATGTTAATAACTAGAACGACGGGCAGCTTATTGTCCTGAACCTCTTCTTTTTAGGTCTGCACTCGAACTGCATGCCGAAGCTGACCTCGTGAGCCCCGCCTGTTGTGCTGTTACCTAATTTAGAGACCGTTATATCATAAGAATATCCGAATTTGAACAGGCCTTTCTGAATGCCCACCAGGGCGATGACAGACTCGCTTTTGAAGCCGTCGTCAATGTTGGCCCTGAACCACAGTCCGCCAATAAGCGGCGTGCGTGATATGTAAGCCCCCAGGTTCAGGTAGTTAAAGCTCACCTGTTGCTGGTATACCAGGTTGGGTGACAGGTAGGTCGTTTCCTCGTCGCGGTTCCCGCCATACGACATCCTGCCGCTGCCTCCCATGGGCAGCATGGCGCCAATGTGGGCGGTGATTTTCCTCGGAAGCTCACTTGTCCCTTCAACGATAAAGGCCTCGTCCGGCTGTGTCAGGTGGCTCACGGCAACGCCGCCATAAACCGTGGAGGAGTATGCAAGGATGCCCGCGGAGAAATCGGCGAAAGAACGGTTTTCGTTAGGGCGTGTTTCCTGGGTTTCATAAATATACCCGTACCTGGGATCGATCATGTCACCAAAGGTGAGCAGGTCCCAGTTTAGTTTTTTCTGAACGTATGTGGCCTGGAGGCCCAGGCGAATGGAGAAATCCCTGGAAATGTTCAGCTGGTAAGCATATATCCCGCTGATGTTGGTAGTGGCAAGTGTTCCCTCACCCGCCTTGTCATTCATGACATTGATTCCTATTCCACCGGAAATCAGGTCAATATGCTGATCATAGGAGGCGCTGTAGGTGATATAGGTCTTATTGAGTGCCGGCCACTGGTTCCGGTAATTGAGGTTGATCCGCGGGCATCGTGCCGATCCGGCAAACGCCGGATTCATGTACACGGGATTCGCGTAAAACTGGGTGAAGTGGGGATCCTGTGCGCTGGTACCCAGCGACGTGAAAACACATACAAATAGCAGCAGATTTCTCATGATTGGCCTGATGAAATGTATACGTCGAATCCGGATTTGGTTACATCTTGTTTAACGCCAGCAATAATCTCCTGTTGCCTGCGTTCCCAAAAAAACTTCAAGCCGGTTGCCTTGTTACAAAGGTAGGCATAAGCGAAATTAATAGAGCCCAACGGTATACCCATCTGACTTATGTAGGAATCTGTACAAATTCACTTCAATTAAATCAATAGATTTGTAATTCCTTAAAATTCAGTAACCCTATGGCCAAAAGGCTCCTATTGCTGCTGGCAATTCTCCCCGCTTTTTCCATCTTACCTGCCCAGGACAGGGCCGGGAACAACCTTCGTGTGCTGCAATGGACACCACCTGTCACATTCACGGTAAACAGCTCCGAAAAAGTACAGCATCTTCATTTCGAAGGCGCGCGGTATGATGCATCAACCGGTTTCCTTCCGTATTATTCTGAAAACCTGTCCTCCAAGCTAAGTCCCTCAACCACAGGAATATCTGTGGATCTGATCCGTACCCGTTTTGAACCACTGCCTGATGACCGGCTGGTTCCGGCAGGATTGGTGAAGGCAGACATTGATGTGCGGGTTGATTTCGGCACGGCCGGCAGGAAGCCTGCTGCCACCCTCTCCTTCATTCCAATCAGGAAGGCCGGGGGCGGGTACGAGCGTCTTGTTTCATTTGACCTGAAGATCAGCCAGATATCGACTCCGACACAAGCCTTCAGCTTACGTACCGGTGCTGCCGCCTCCGTGCTGGCATCCGGCACCTGGTACAAACTTGCCGTGGATCGTGCCGGGGTATACAAGGCGGATTATGATTTATTGAAAGACCTGGGCGTGGACGTGGATGCCATGGACCCGGCCAGGGTACGCATGTTCGGCAATGGTGGCGGCATGCTGCCGGAAGCCAATGCGCTCGCCCGCAAGGATGACCTGGTTGAAATCGCCATCAGCGTTAACGACGGAGGTGACGGTTCATTTGACGACGGGGATTATATCCTGTTTTACGGCCAGTCGCCCGATTCCTGGAGGCTCGATCCCTCTGACAACCGGTTTCACCACACCAAGCACCTGTACAGCGAAGACAATTATTATTTCATTACGCCCGACCTGCCGGGCACACCCAAACGCATCGCAGCGCAGCCTTCCTTGATACCGGGGCCCGGCGACCTGCAGGTGTCCACCGTCGACTATTATGGTTTCCACGAACAGAACCTCCGCAATTTTATCAAGTCGGGCCGCCGTTTTTACGGGGAACCATTTGACGTAAACCTGGTGCAGTCATTCACATTCGATGTTCCGAACATCGTTGCTTCCGTACCCGTGTACTATGAAACACGCGTAATGGCGCATTCGAATGTCGTCAGCAGTTTTACCATACGCGGAAACGGTCAGCAGCTGTGCAACCTCAGCATTGCAGCCGTAGGCACCAATTACCTCGACCCCTACGGAAGGGAGGGCAGTTGTTCCGGTACCTACACCGCACCGGGCAGCAACCTTTCGTTCAACTATACTTACAACCCTCCCCAGGCCTCCTCAGTCGGTTACCTTGACTATATAGCCTTCAATGCGAGGCGCACCCTGGCCATGGCAGGCAGCCAGATGATCTTCCGCGACAAGAATACGATTGGTGCCGGTGTCAATGCCTCCTACACCATCCAGGGATGGGATAACACCCTTACCACATGGGACGTTACGGACCACAACAATGTGTTCGAGCAGCAGGTTGCCACGGGCGGAAATTTTGTAACGGGCACCACCCAGCTCCGGGAATACGTCGTTTTCCGGACCCAGGGATTCCTGGTGCCTGCCGTCCAGGGTGCCGTCGTCAACCAGGACCTGCACAGCCTTCCACCTGCGGAATACCTTATCATTTCGCACCCGCTGTTCCTGAATGAGGCCAACCGCCTGGCTGATTTCCGGCGCACGCATGACAACATGACGGTGAATGTGGCGAATGTACATGAGATCTATAACGAATTCTCCGGCGGTGCGCGTGATGTGGCGGCCATCCGCGATTTCATCCGGATGTTTTATGAAAAGTACCCTGGCAACCTTCCGCGTTATGCCCTGTTGTTCGGCGACGGATCCTACGACAATAACAGCGGGTCATCCGGCAATACCAATTTCATCCCCACCTACCAGAGTGAAAATTCACTCGAGGTATTGAACTCATATGTTTCAGATGACTTTTTCGGTTTACTGGACTCTGCTGAAGGCGACTGGGCCCCGTCCAGCACCCAGTACCTGGATGTGGCCATTGGCCGCATGCCGGTAAGTACGGCAGCCGAGGCACGCCAGATGGTGGACAAGATCCTGCGGTACCATGAAACGGGAAGCCTTGCCACGCCCACTGCCTGCAACGAAACCAATTCCAGCCTTGGGGACTGGCGTAACATCCTGTGCCTGGTGGCCGATGACGAAGATGCGGGCACGCATGTTAACCAAACGGAGAACCTGCTGGTAAACCTGGGTGATTACATCAAGAAATTCAATTACGACAAGATCTACATCGACGCATTCAAGCAGGAGTCAACTCCTGGAGGTCAGCTGTACCCGGATGCAGAAAATGCCATTGACGAACGCGTTAGTAACGGTGCGCTGCTGATCAATTATACCGGTCATGGCGGCGAGTTGGGATGGGCCCATGAAAAGATTCTGGGCGTGGAAACAATCAATAATTGGACCAATACCTACCGCATGCCGCTGTTCATAACGGCCACGTGCGAATTCAGCCGGTTTGACGATCCCGGGCGAACTTCTGCGGGTGAATACGTGCTGCTCAACCCCAACGGCGGCGGGATCGCGCTGTATTCCACCACCCGTCTCGTGTATTCCTCGCCCAATGCCATCCTTAACCGCGATATCTTCGAACATATGTTCCAGCCCGGCAGCGGTAACCCGCTTCGCGTAGGTGATATCTTCAGGCTGGCCAAGCTGGACAACGCCGTGGGCATCAATCCGCGTAACTTCACGCTGCTGGGTGACCCGGCCCTCCTGCTCAACTTCCCCAGGTACGACATCGTGGCCACCGCCATCAACCAACAGGCGCTTGGCGGCACGGCAGATACCATACGTGCACTCAGCAAGGTGACCATTTCCGGTGAGGTACGCCACAACGGGCAAAAACTGAATAACTTCGATGGGGTCATTTATCCTGCAGTTTACGACAAGGCCGTTCTTGCTAAAACGCTGGGACAGGATGCACCGGCCAGTCCTGTCCTTACCTTCGCCCTGCAGAAAAACATACTGTATAAAGGCAAAGCCAGCGTAAAAAACGGATCGTTTTCATTCACCTTTATCGTCCCGAAGGACATTGCATACCATTACGGTACGGGACGCCTGAGTTTCTATGCGCAGGACGGCTTGGATGACGCATCAGGTTATTACGACAGTCTGATCATTGGTGGTTTCGACCCTAATGCCTCCTCTGACAACACGGGTCCTGAGATCAAGCTGTACATGAACAATGAGAAGTTCGTCTTCGGTGGTACGACGAATGAAAACCCGAGTATTTATGCGCTCCTTAGTGACAGCAGCGGGATCAATACCGTTGGGAACGGCATCGGGCACGATATCACGGCGACGCTCGATGGCAACCACACGGCACCACTTGTGCTGAACGATTATTATGAAGCCAACCTGGATGACTACCAGCAGGGGCGCATTCTCTACAACCTGAAGGACCTGGCAGAAGGCACGCATGCGCTGCAACTCAAGGTCTGGGACATCTTCAATAATTCCTCGACGGCCCAAACGGAATTTGTCGTGGCACCGTCCGCTGAAATTGCGCTGGCCCACGTGCTGAATTACCCGAACCCATTCACCACCCACACCACCTTCTTTTTCGAGCATAACCAGGCCTGTGACGGACTCAAGGTCCAGATCCAGATTTACACGGTTTCCGGCAAACTGGTAAATACGATAGAAGACCAGGTTTTTTGCGATGGCTACCGGTCTGAAAGCATCACCTGGGACGGTACGGATTCCTTCGGGGACCGTATTGGCAGGGGCGTGTACGTGTACAGGGTGAAGGTGCGAAACTCGAACGGACAGACTGCCGAAAAATTTGAAAAACTCGTCCTTCTCAGGTAATAAAACATTCTCCGGTATATTTCGTTTATATTTGCGTCCTTTTATTAAAATAAACAGGGTTTCAATACGTTACGTACATCTGACTGCAACACCCTAAATTCGAATCAATAAAATATCCCATGCGTTATCTTCTGAATAAAACGGGGCTCATCCTTTGCGGCCTGTTGTTTTATTTCTCCGGCCCCGCCACTGCCCAGTCCACCCAGCTGGGACAGAACCTGGAAGACCTCAAGGGCAGGATCAATACCATCACCACGGCGGTTCCTTTCCTGATGATTCCGCCTGATGCCCGTGCAGGAGGCATGGGCGACATGGGCGTAGCCACCTCCCCGGACGCCAATTCCATCCATTGGAATCCGTCCAAGCTGGCGTTTACCGAAGGCAAGGGTGGTGCTTCCATAGCTTATGTGCCCTGGTTGCGACAACTGGTCGATGATATCTACCTGGCATACGCCTCGGGACACCTCAAGTTGAAAAACGGGCAATCAATTGGAAGCTCCATCCGGTATTTCTCCCTTGGTAATATTGACTTCACAAGCAGCACAGGCGCGCCGCTGGGTTCATACAAGCCCAGTGAATTCGCCTTTGATGTGGCATATGCACGTTTGCTAAGCGAGGATTTTTCCGGTGGCATCGCCCTGCGATTCATCCATTCCAATCTTACCGGCGGCATTCCCATCCCCGGCTCGAATCTTACTTCCAAGGCCGGGAATTCTGTAGCCGCCGACATATCGGGGTACTACAGAAAGGATATTGAACTCGGCAACAAGGATGCCGTGCTGAGCGCCGGATTTGCCATCACCAACATCGGTTCCAAGATCTCATACACGGAGACGGGTGAAAAAGACTTTATCCCGATCAATCTCCGGATAGGCCCGGGCCTCCTGTTGAAGCTGAACGATTACAATGAGCTGGCGTTCGGGATCGACTTTAACAAACTCCTGGTCCCCAGCCCCCCGATTTTTGACACCGCTGTGCTTGCCAACGGCGAGCTGGCGGTATTGTTCGGTAAAAACCCGGATGTGAGTGTCGCTTCCGGTATGTTCCAGTCGTTCAGTGATGCGCCGGACGGCTTTTCCGAGGAGCTCAAGGAAATTAACATTGCCGGCGGAATGGAATACTGGTACGACAAGCAGTTCGCTTTTCGTGCGGGTTACTTCTTCGAGTCAGCCGTTAAAGGCAACAGGAAATATTTCACACTGGGTGCCGGACTCAGGTATAGCGTGTTCGGACTGGATTTTTCATACCTCATCCCTACCGAACAGCGCAATCCGCTCGAGAATACACTGCGGTTCACCCTCACCTTCCGATTCGAGGACGAGACTTCTGACGACCCGGAGTCGTTCGATTAACCCATACGTGCCTTCTGCCTATCCCGGCCTGAACGGCGGGGGTTGACTACTTTTGCTTCGTGAAATTCAGGATCGGTTTCGGGTACGACACGCATGTCCTGGTCGAGGGTCGTCCTTTTCGGCTAGGGGGCGTAACCATACCTCATGACAAGGGACCCACCGGTCATTCTGATGCGGATGCGCTGGTGCATGCCATCTGTGATGCGATGCTGGGCGCATGCAACCTGCGCGATATCGGTCACCATTTCCCGGATACGGATGCGAAATACAAAGATGCGGACAGCCTTTCCCTGCTCAGGGAGGTGACCCGGCTCCTCGCAGACCACCGGTATAGTGTATCCAACATTGACAGCACGGTATTGCTCGAAGAACCAAAGGTCAACCCCCACGTGCCGGAAATGCAAAAAGTCATTGCAGCATCCATTGGTATCGAAAGTGGTGACGTGTCCATAAAGGCGACAACCAACGAAAAGATGGGCCCTGTCGGGCGGGGCGAAGGTGTCACCGCCTATGCCGTTGTGCTTATCAACCGTATTGAAAAATGAGCCGGGAACGGACAGAAATCCTGTTTGAAAAACATGCCGACGCTTCCGGGTTGCCGGGGGATGACGTCCACCTGCTTGCAGAAGCGGAATCTGCTGCCCGTGCGGCCTACGCTCCCTATTCCCGCTTTCGGGTCGGGACGGCCATACGCCTGGGAAACGGAACCATCGTTCAAGGCAGCAACCAGGAAAACGCGGCCTATCCCGACGGCCTGTGTGCCGAACGTGTGGCTGCATTTCATGCATCGCATGCCTGGCCGGACGTGCCATTCGATACGGTGGCTGTAGCAGCACTGCACGGCGATCAGCCCGGGCCCGTCACGCCCTGCGGTTCCTGCCGGCAGGCATTGCTGGAGATTGAATACCGGACCGGGCAAAACATCCGCCTGATCATGAAAGATGCGGATGGAAGCATTATTGTATCTCCCTCCATCCGGAACCTGCTCCCGTTTTGCTTTAGCCCCGGGCACCTGTCACCGGGCGCCTGACAGGCGATGAAACGGTCGCTTAGGCGATAACGCCGTATATTTACCGCCTCATGAGCACCGCCGCTGCCAAGCAAAAAATGAAGTCCGGAAAGAACGAATTCGGCAAGAAGACCTACCTGCGATGGTATGAATCCATGTTGCTTATGCGGCGATTCGAGGAAAAAGCCGGGCAGCTTTACGGCCTTCAGAAAATTCGCGGGTTTTGTCACCTTTATATTGGCCAGGAAGCCGTGGTGGCAGGAGCGATCAGCGCCCTGGACCCGGAAGATGCCATGGTGACCGCTTACCGTGACCATGCACATGCCATCGGCAAGGGGGTTCCCGCCCGGGCTGTGATGGCCGAGCTCTTTGGCAAAGCCACAGGATGCAGCAAAGGCAAGGGCGGCAGCATGCACCTTTTTTCGAAGGAACACCGTTTCTTCGGAGGTCATGGGATTGTGGGCGGTCAGATTCCGCTGGGTGCCGGGATCGCGTTCGCGGAACAGTATCGTGCTTCCGGCAAACTCTGTGCATGTTACATGGGTGATGGGGCCGTCCGGCAGGGCGCCCTGCACGAAGCGTTTAACATGTCCATGCTCTGGAAGCTTCCCGTTATCTATATTATAGAGAATAACCACTATGCCATGGGCACTTCCGTTGCCCGTACCAGCAACGTCACCGAACTCTATACCATAGGGGAAGCCTATGACATGCCGGCAGAGCCGGTGGATGGCATGAATGTCGAAGAGGTTCACCGGGCCATGAAACGGGCCGCTGATCATGTGCGGGGTGGCAAGGGTCCTTACCTGCTGGAGGTGAATACCTACAGGTACAAAGGGCATTCCATGAGCGATCCCGCCAAGTACCGCAGCAAGCAGGAGGTGGAAGACTTCAAGTCCAAGGATCCGCTGAACAAGGTGCTGGAAACGATCCGGAAAAGGAAGCTGGCATCTGAAAAGGAAATTGAAGGGATCGTATCGAAAGTGGCGGATACGGTAAAAGACAGCGTGAAATTCGCCGAGGAATCGGAATACCCGGATGCCAGCGAACTTTACAAGGACGTGTACAAGCAGGATGATTACCCCTTTATCAGGGATTGAAGAAGGCCGGAAACTGCAACGGACCGATAAACCGGATTTTAACTTTTACTTGAATATCCATGGCTGAAATCGTACGCATGCCCAAAATGAGCGACACCATGACGGAAGGTGTGGTCGCCAAATGGCATAAGAAAGTCGGAGACCCCGTTAATTCCGGAGACCTGGTGGCGGAAATCGAAACGGATAAGGCGACCATGGAATTCGAGTCGTACCAGTCCGGTACGCTGCTGTACCAGGGCGTGAAGGAAGGCCAGGCCGCACCCGTCGACGGCATCCTGGCGATCCTTGGTGAAAAGGGAGAAGACTACAAGGCCCTGTTAAAGGAGGAGGAACAGAAACAGGCCGAAGCCGGACCCGTGAAGGAACCGGCAGCAAAGGCAACGCCAGAAGCAGCGGCTTCCAATGGCGCCGGTGTGGCGGAAACGAAACAGCCTGCAGCGGATTATAAAACGCCGCCTGCCGTACCATCAGCCCCGGGGGCAGCGCCAGCCGAACAGGCCGGGGTGAAAGCATCCCCGCTTGCCCGGCGCCTGGCGCGGGAGAAAGGCATCGACCTTTCACGGCTGGTGGGCACGGGAGATGCAGGCCGGGTGGTTAAACGCGATATAGAATGGTTCAAGCCGGGTAATGTTGTCAGCACAAGTCCTGTCCGACAGGAAAAAGAGGGGCATGATGAACTGCCCGTGTCCCAGATGCGCAAGACCATTGCCAAACGGTTGACGGAAAGCAAGTACAGCGCACCTCATTTTTACCTCACCATGGAAATCAACATGGACCGCTGTGTGGATGCCCGTGAAAGCGTAAACAAGGTGCAGGACGTGAAGATCTCATACAACGATTTCGTCATCAAGGCTGCAGCCGCTGCCCTGCGGCAGCACCCGGAGGTAAACGCATCCTGGATGGGTGAAACCATCTACAGGCACCACCATGTGCATGTGGGCGTTGCCGTAGGGGTGGACGAGGGGCTGCTGGTACCAGTCGTACGCTTTGCAGACCAGAAAACACTGAGCGAAATTGCCGGGGAGGTCAAAGAGCTGGCGACAAGGGCCCGCGACAAGAAACTGCAGCCTGCCGATTGGGAAGGAAACACTTTTACCATTTCAAACCTGGGCATGTACGGGATCGAGGAGTTTACTGCCATTATCAACCCGCCGGACGCCTGCATCATGGCAGTGGGTACCATTCGTGCGGTACCTACCATGCGTGACGGCAAGCTGCGTGCCGGCAATGTAATGAAGGTTACGCTTTCATGTGACCACCGTATCGTGGATGGGGTCACCGGTTCGAAGTTCCTGCAAACTTTCAGGGCCTTTTTGGAGAATCCGGTGATCCTGCTTGGACAGGCTTCAATTTGAGTTCAGGGACCTGGAATCCGCAACCCTGAACGCCGCCTGCCGGACGGATCCGCGAACCGAAAACCTCAACCCTGCAGGTTTACGAATGCGAACTTCTTTCCGCTGAACAACCCTTTGTCGGACAATTTCAGGTCCGGGATCACGAGGAGGGCCATGAAGGACAGGGTCATGTAAGGCGCACGGAGCCCGCTGCCCAGTGAATGTGCCATGGCGGTGATTTCCGCATAGGCCTTTCCGGTTTCGTCGCACGGCCGGTCGCTCATCAGCCCCGCCACGGGAAGGGGCAGCACCTTTGTCTTCTCCCCATCCACGCATGACAGCCCGCCGCGGCAACCGATCACCAGGTTCACCGCGCGGCAAAGGCTTTCATCATCGGCACCAACCGCTATGATGTTGTGGGAGTCATGTGCCACCGTTCCGGCAATGGCACCGCGTTTCAGCCCGACATTCGTAATGAAAGACACGGCAGGCGGGGCATTGCGGTAACGGTTGACCACGGCAACCTTGAGCAGGTCCCGTTCGGGATCCTGTACCAGGAGACCGTCACGGATAGCAGCCTCGTGGAACGCCTCACGCGTTATCAGCTGTCCGTCTGCCGCCTCAATCACCCGGAGGGGGCCACCGGCATCCGCCACCCGGAAATCAACAGGCTGTTTCGGTTCGCAATTGAATGCATTGATAACCGGTTGTGGCATGGCCGGCAGGATGCACCTGCCATGCTCGGCTACCAGTTTACCGTCTACCCAGGTTTGCAGCACGTCAAACGAATGCAGGTCGGAGACCACTATAAAATCCGCTGCATCGCCGGTCCGGAGCTGGCCGACAGGCAGCCCGTAGTGGATAACCGGGTTCATGCATGCGCAACGAATGACGTCGATGGGATCATGTCCGATCAAAACGGCCCGGGCAGCCAGCTTGTTGATATGGCCCGCCAGCAGGTCGTCAGGGTGTTTATCGTCACTGCAAAGCATGCACGATTCGGGATGATCACGGATAAGTGTATGCAGTGCGTCGAAATTCCTGGCTGCGGACCCCTCCCTGATAAGGATCTTCATCCCGTTCGCCCGTTTGAATTCAGCTTCCTCGAGCGAAACACATTCATGATCCGTGGTGATACCGGCATCAATGTACCTGGCCGCGTCCGCTCCCGTAAGGCCGGGCGCATGTCCGTCGACTGGTTTACCAAGTTCCCGTGCCAGCCGGATTTTCCGCCATACCTCCGGGTCTTCCGACAGCACGCCCGGGTAATTCATCATTTCGGACAGGTAGTACAGGTTGTCACGCCGCAACAATTCTCCCACTGTCTTGCTGTCCAGGTGTGCGCCCGTGGTTTCAAATCCGGTAGCCGGAACACATGATGGCACACCGAAAAAAAACTTCATAGGTGTTTGAGCGGCATTGTCCAGCATAAACTCAATTCCACTGACGCCGCAGACATTGGCAATCTCATGCGGGTCGCTTACCGTGGCAACCGTGCCGTGTACAAGTGCTATCCTGGAGAACTCATATGGCGTGACCATTGAACTTTCAATGTGTACATGTGCGTCAATGAATCCCGGAAGCACATATCGGTCATACGTGCGGTTGGTCCATGTGACTTGTGTGATCCTGCCACCGCTCCATTCGAGCCTTCCCCCGGTGCATTTCCCTCGTGCGGGATCCCATATGTTGGCTTCCAGGCTGTTTTTCAAGTCAATAAAATTTTAAAATCACTAGGCCGGGTGGGCGGAAATAATACCTTTGTATTCATATCTAACACTAACAAATTTAATCAATGAAAACAGGTAAAGTGAAGTTTTTTAACCAATCGAAGGGCTACGGGTTTATTGTAGACGACGAAACCCAAGAAGAAATTTTTGTCCACCATACAGGACTTGTTGATAAGATCAGGGATGATGATGCGGTGACCTTTGACCTGGCCGATGGCAAGAAGGGCCCCAACGCGGTCAGTGTCAAAAAGGCTGATGCCACTGATTCGGGTGACACTGCGGCCGACTCGGATAGCATGGGCGGCGATGCAGGAGGCGAAGGCGGTGATGGTGGCATGTAATCCCCGGATAACATTTTGCTGAACCCCGGTTTGCACCGGGGTTTTTTTATGGCCAAACGCGCTGTGCTGCAACCTTGGTGAAGTAACGTTCCCGGTTCCGGAAGTAAGATTCAGAAAAAGTCCTTGCGGCGTCGTTTATTCCAGATCTTGATCAGGATAAAACCGAACAGCATGCCACCAAGGTGTGCAAAATGCGCAATGTTGTCACCGGGGTTGTTCTGAAAGCCGGCATACAGTTCAAACAGCCCGTAGAAAATCACAAAGTACTTGGCCTTGATGGGAATGGCAAAATAAAGGTATATCAGCGTGTTTGGGAACAACATGCCAAATGCCAGCAATACCCCGAATACCGCACCGGACGCGCCAACAGTGGGAATGTTCGCCTTGTATTGCATCAGTTGTTGTACGGCCTCCACGGACTGCCGGGCCAGGATAGGATTGTCCGGTTCCATTTGCCAGCGACTGAGAAAGTTTCCCAGCCGCATGAGCAGGTCTCCGCCCACGTTTTGCTGAGTCACCAATGCCGTGAAATCGACAATATTGGGACTCTGGGCGTATTCATTGATGGCGATCTGCAACTGGTACATGCCCCACGTGGTGGCCAGCATATGGATAAAAGCGGCTCCGAGTCCGCATGAGAAATAATAAACCAGGAACCGCTTCGAACCCCATACGTTCTCGAGTAAATTGCCGAACATCCATAGGGCGAACATATTCGAAAAGATGTGCCAGAACCCACCATGAAGGAACAGGTGTGTGACAAACTGGATCGGGGAGAAATTTTCGGATCCTATGAAATACAACCCGTACTTGAAATTCAGGTTGAACCCGAGCTTACTCGCGAAAACGTAATTGGCGAGAAAAAGAAGGAAATTGATGATCAGCAGATTCTTAACGACATCAGGTAGCAGTTTGAAAGAAGAAGGCCTGAATTGCTGGTAGCTCATTCCTGTGATCTGAGCGCCTGGAATCGCTCGTTGAGTTCCTCTTCGGTAATCCGTATAAACAGTTGGGTACCGTCCACCGCGTAATAGGGCTTGTCACTTCCAAAAAGTGTATTCACCAGCTCCTTTACCTCCGCTGGAGAAAGTGGATCCCGTGACTGCCGTGCCCGGTTGCGTGCGATCACCCGGGCGATCGCTTCCTTTTTCGCGCTTTTAAAAGTCGTGGCATGGTGCTTGTATTCCTCCAATACCTCTTCAAGCACACGCCTGGTATCTGAGCTTTCCATACCGGAAGGGATTCCATGCACGACAAACGTGTTGTTTCCGAATTCCCGGATATCAAATCCCAGCCGCTGCACATCAGCCTCGATTTCCTTCAGCAGCGTAAAATCAGCCGCATTAAACCCGACCGCCTGCGGAAAAAGCTCCTGCTGGCTGACCGAATTACTCCCGGCATGGCGCAAAAGCTCACTGTAATATATGCGTTCGGTAACGCTGAATCTGGATGCGATCATGATCTCACCGGGCTTTCGGACCACCAGGTACCGGTGTCCCATCGTCCCGAAATGCTCCGCCGCCATACCGGCGATGAACGCCTGCTCACTGCTTTCAAAGCTCAGCCGGCCGGGGGTCTCCACGCCGGCATTGGCCGCCTGGCCGCGTTCCGGGAACATTTGCTCCCAGCCGGCAGGGGCACGGCCGCCTCCCTCCTGCTTATCCGCGGTGAACGGGTTATAGTTGCGGTCTACCCTGATGGCCGGTGGCTTCGGTGTCTGGCCTGCCTTTTCCAGCGGCACCTCGAAGGCGCGCTCATTTTCGAAGTCAAGGGTGGGGGTTACACTGAACCGGCCAAGGGCCCGTTTCACCGTGGCTTTCATGACGGAATAAACAAGCCGCTCGTCATCAAACTTAACTTCCGTTTTCGAGGGATGGATGTTGACATCGAGGTGAGCCGGATCCGCTTCGATATTGATAAAGTATGATGGATAGGTTCCCGTGGCCAGCAATTCATCCATACCGCCGCAAACCGCATGATTGAGGTAAGGGTCACGGACGTAACGGCCATTGACGAAGAAGTACTGTTCTCCCCGTGTCTTCCTGGCAAACTGCGGCTTTGCGATAAAACCGGAAATCTTGACAGACATCGACGATTCTTCAAGGGGGACGAGCCGTTCGTTATATGGTTTACCGAAGATGCCCGTGATCCGCTGCCTCAGGTTACCGGCGAGGAGGCGGTAAACCTCGTTGCCGTCATGCCGGAGGGAAACAGCCAGGCCCGGGTGGGCAATGGCTACCCGGTGAAACTCTTCCACGATATGCCTGGTTTCGGCCGCATTGGATTTCAGAAAATTCCTCCGGGCCGGAATGTTGAAGAACAGGTTCTTTACCGACACGGAGGTGCCGGGCGGGCAGGAAACAACTTCCTGGCTTTTCACATCACTGCCATCGATCCTGATCAGGATTCCGGTTTCATCCTCCGTTCTGCGTGTCCGTAATTCCACCTGCGCAATGGCGGCGATGGATGCAAGTGCTTCACCCCGGAAGCCCATGGTCCTGATTAAAAACAGGTCTTCGGCTTTACGGATCTTACTTGTCGCATGCCGTTCAAAGGACATGCGTGCATCGTTCTCCGTCATGCCACACCCGTCATCCACCACCTGGACCAGCGTTTTCCCGGCGTCCCGGACGATCACCTGTACCTGCCGGGCCCCTGCGTCCACCGCATTCTCAAGCATCTCCTTCAGGGCAGATGCCGGGCGCTGGATCACCTCACCGGCCGCTATCTGGCTGGCAACAGCATCAGGCAATAAACGGATGATGTCAGACATAGATCAGAAGAAGACCAGGTAAAAAAGCAAAAACAGGATGCACACAATTATCGCAAGCCGGAAATTTGAAGCACGGTTGGCCGATGCGGCTGGTCGCAGCCGGTGGCGCCGGTATGCTTCCCGCATCCGGCTTCCCGTTTTCGCAGATTCATTTCCGGAAGCGGATGCCACACGGTCCTTCATGGCCTCGGTACGCTCATTATAGTACCGGGGTTTGAAGTTGAATCGCTTGTATTCAGGGGTCCTGAAAATGGAAGGAAACTTCACTGACTATCACTGAATAAGATACCCAAAGGTACGCAATTTGGTCCGACCGGATTCCGCTCTCGAGCGGGCTGTTTCCGATTTACCCTACATTCGCAGGTCATCATGCGCAAGCGTTTAAACGTGCTTTTCCTGGCCAGCTGGTACCCCAACAGGTACCAGCCGGCGCTGGGAAATTTTGTCAGGCGACATGCCGGCGCCGTGGCCGCTTACGACCAGGTGGCAGCCCTTTTTGTCTGCGCCGCGCGTGAATCAAGTGCGCCAGCGTACGAGACCCAAGTATCGGATTCTGAAGGGGTCCGAAGCGTGGTGGTCTATTACCGCAGACCGAGACTCCGGATGTGGAGGTTCTGGAGGTACATGCGCGCCCACTGGAGAGGCTACAAATTAGTAATGGAATATTTCAGGAGCCCGGCAGATCTCGTGCACCTCAACGTATTGCTGCCGGCGGGGCTGTTTGCCCTTTACCTGCGGTGGCGATTCCGAATTCCGTACCTGATCACAGAACATTCCACCATGTTCCAGACCGGGCCGGGGCCAATGGAGCGGCGACTGGCACGCGTGATCGGCCGGAATGCCCGGCTGATCTGCCCGGTATCGGATAACCTGGGTGATGCCATCGCCCACCTGGGGATCCGGACCCCGCGCCAAACGATACCGAACGTGGTGGACACGGAGCTGTTCCGGCCCGCCAGCGCCCGTGCGAACGGGAAGAAACGGGTATTGCATGTTTCCACGCTGGACGACCGGCAGAAGAACATTTCCGGCATCCTCCACGTGATTGCCCGCCTGGCGGCACGTCGTGATGATTTCGAATTGCACCTCATCAGTGAACTGGATCCCGATCACGTCGTCCAGCAGGCCACCGAGCTGGGCCTTTACAACAGGGTGATTCATGTACACCGGTTTATGCCGCTTGAAAAAGTGGCTGATCAGATGCGTGGTGCGGATCTGTTCCTGATGTTCAGCAGGTATGAGAACCTGCCCTGCGTTATTATCGAGTCCATGGCATCGGGTGTACCCGTCATCTCAACCGATGTGGGTGGTATTCGTGAGCGTCTGTTACCGCCATTCGGTGTGCTGATCCCTTCTGAAGATGAGGATGCATTGCTGTCCGCTCTGGAAACGGCGCTCGACACGCCAGGCAGTTTTGATGTAGGGGCCATGCGGGAATACGCCGTCAGCCATTTTTCAAAAGAGGCTGTGGGAAGGCGTTTCCATGAAGCATACCGGAAGGTGCTGGAGTAATGGTACAGGTGCCGGGTACTGACTGATTCATTATTTTTGCCTGCAATAAAAACGAGCCGGCCTGTCGCTCCTTTTCCCCAGGGAGAAGGGGAGGAAAGTCCGGGCAGCACAGGGCACCGCACTTCCTAACAGGAAGGCTGCCGTGGAGTGATCCGCGGCGGACAGACAGTGCAACAGAAACATACCGTCCTGACGTATGTCGGGATAAGGGTGAAATTGTGAGGTAAGAGCTCACACGCCGTTGTGGTGACACGCGGCGGGGCAAACCTTGCGGGTTGAAAGGCCAAATAAGTAACGATGCAGCGGCCCGCTGCATGCCGCCCCAGGGCGGCGCCGTTACGGGTAGGCTGATCCAGGTGGCGGGTGACCGCCATCGCAGATAAATGACAGGCGATTACAGAACCCGGCTTACAGGCTCGTTTTTATTTTCATTGCTGACTGTTGGCTGGTGGACGCGGCAGGCATATTGCCGGGCGGGATTCAATCCTCCGGAGCGGATGCCGGAGCTGCTGGTGACGCGAGCAACGACTCCGCTTTCTTGAGTGCTTTCGTATTGTCGGAATTGTTGACGGATGCAATGATGAATTGCTTTTCCTTTTCCGTCAGGTGCCAGCTGAGACTGATCTTGTCTTCCATCTCCGGCATTTCCAATTGCACGATCTCGAAACTATCTCCAAACCATGACCGTGCGGTGAGCAGGTCCTGATCGTTGTTATAGTCCTGCATCAGGATGAAGTTCCCGGTCACGTTCTTCAGCGGTGAAATGATCCGTTCGAGAAAGGTATTCCCCTTTATCTTTTCCACTTCTGCACGTTTGTATGTATCCCTGATCAGGATGACCACCACGCCTGATGTGTTTTCGCGGATCCAGTCGCGAAAAGCGTACAGGAACCTGACGGAATTCACGATCCCGTAGTTGTCCCGGATGCCGGCATCCATTACTTCGATGGGCGGATTCGAGGGAAGGGATGCTGCAGGCATGATATAGGGGAACGTGGCATTGAGCCGCAGTGCGCTTGTGAACCTGAGCCTGGAGGCATCCTGCTCCCTGAAAAAATGATTGAGCTCTATCCCGTCAGGGATAATATGAAAATCATTGTTGTCCTTCCGGTAATCCTGCAGCAGGTAGGATGCAGGAAGGGAAGAGATCACCACAAAGCGCCCGTCATTCAGGATGGTCGGCGTAATGGCCATCAGCGGGATCTGCGCTGCCAGCTCAGCCTCCCTGTAGTCTTCCATGCGCACATCCATGAGGTATCCGGTATTTTCGTTAAGCTGCTTTTCAAACGCATAGGCACGATCCTTTACGTAACGGTATGAACCGTCCTCGAACTTCTGCATGTTGAGGAACAAGTCGCTGACGGTAAAACTGAAGGCCACGGCATTGAGCAGGTCCTTGCTGATATTTTTCTGGTAGGAATTCCCTGGATCCACAAGCGCCATTGCCAGGCTGTCTGGCTTCTGATGGTATAGGGCCCTGTAGTATGCTGCGCCGATCAATCCTCCGGAGGACCCGCTGATGAATCTTGTATGCTGCATGAGGTTGCCATTCACCACGCTGTCAAGTGCCAGCATGCTCCGGAAGGTGAACAGCGACGACCGTAAACCGCCGCCACTGGTGCAAAGCAGTGCCATCCTGGGCTTTTCATAACCCGCTTCGGCCATGTCCGCTTTCCACTTGTCCAATGCCGAGATGGTCACGTTGCGATCCCTTTCAAGCACTTTGCTGTTATAAAAAGATTCGATCCGTTCGACACTGTATTCGGGCCGCATACCTTCATACTTCATGCCGTAGGCCTTGTTGGGCGGGTTGATGGATTCGAACTGGCTGATGAAGTTCAGGCCCACGAAAACCAATACGAGGGCCGTATTGGCCCAGGCCCGCAGCCAGAACCGGAATACCCCTGACAGCATGATAATCATGGTAAAAAGCAACAAAATGCTGGCTCCGGCAGGAATCCTGAACAACGGGTAATCACGAAACAGGCCAAGCACAATGAAGACACCGAAAATGATGATCTCCACAACCGCAGCGTTAATGTGGTTTTGTTTGAAAACGGATTGGAGCATGTGCCGCTCGTAATGAGAGGTATCCCTGACCAGTGCCGTTTTCAACGGCAGCGTCAGGTATGTATCCACGCGCCAACGACGTTTGTTTTTTCTTTTTTCCTTTTTTTCCCTGCGTTTCCGGTCCCTGCTTTTCAGATTCTCGTACATCTCGCTTTCCGCATCCTCCACGCCAAAGAGTTTGTATATGTCTTTGTTCGTTACAAGGAAGTACTTCCATGTCGAATACACGATAGCGGCCACACCTACGAGGAAGCAACCGATATTGATCATGATCTCACTAACGGGCTTCAGCTGGCTCACATACTGAAACCTGAAAACCGCGATGACATATACGAGGACGAATACAAGCGGGATTATGAAATTATTGATCGCGTACTTCTGAAAAGTCTTCGAAAGGCAGGCAAGAAACGGGAACCTGAAGCTGTTGAGGATAAAACTGGAAATGTTGAATGCCATGATGAAGGCGCCGGTCGCAAGCCCCATAATGAGAAACGACCTGCCATTCACCTCCCCCATGTATTCAGGATCCAGGAACAGGAACGGTATGCCGAATTTATTTGCAATCCACTGGTTCACAAAGCCGAAAAGCAACACCCAATACAGAACCAGGATCTGGTTCTTCTTGATGTGCATGACCAGCAATTGCAGGGCAAAGGAATAGATCCACCTGTTTAGCACCTGCCTTTTCATCTTGCCGAGATTACGCTTATATGTGCATACGGATGATTGCCGATTTGGATTCCGAGCAGCCCACCTACCATCATGGAGTGAGATCTCGTGCTAATCCCCAAATCGTACAATCGCCTGATTGCCTGATATTGAAACAAATGTAACAAGAAAGGGTTCACCTTTCCGCTAAATGACGGGATGTTGCGCACGGGGGACATGCCGTAGTACAGTCGCGCAACCGGTACCGGTCATGACCGGTCGCCGGAGATAAAGCCTCCCAGGATACCGCCAATGCCGCGGGTTTCCTCCTTGTTGCGCCCGAAACGCGATGCAGCCACAATACGGTCGGCAAGCCTGGAGAATGGCAAGGTCTGAAGGAAAACCTTGCCCGGCCCCTTTAACATGGCAAAAAACAATCCTTCACCCCCGAACAGCACGTTGCGGAAACCGCCGATGAACTTGATATCGTAATCCACACTGGGTGCAAAAGCCACGAGGCAGCCGGTGTCGACACGCAGGGATTCCCCTTCGCCCAGGTCACGTTCAATGATCGTACCGCCTGAATGGATGAAGGCATTGCCATCGCCCTGAAGTTTCTGAAGGATGAAACCTTCGCCACCGAACAGCCCCGCGCCAATGCGCTTCGTAAATGCAATTTCAATCTCGATTCCCTGGGCGGCACAAAGGAACCCGTCCTTCTGGCAAAGGAAGGACCCCCCGAATTCCGACGGGTTGACATGGAGGATCTTTCCGGGATAGGGTGCTGAAAAGGCAGCTTTGCGCTTGCCGGGACCCCGGTTGGTAAAGTTGGTAATGAAAAAACTTTCCCCCGTGATCATGCGTTTGAGGCCCTTAAATACGCCGCCGCCCGTGTTGGTCTGCATCTGGATGTCATCTTCAAGAAATAACATCGTGCCGGCTTCCGCACGAACACTTTCCCCTGGATCCAGCATGATTTCAACGGTTTGCATGTCGTCACCTAAAATCCGGAATTCAATATCATGAGCGCTGGCCTGCATAAAGATTCGTATATTTGGTTTACGCAAAAATAGTCAGCATGGAAAAAACCGCGCGCTTTATTTCACCTGCCGTTGCTACAGCAGCCGGAATCGCGAGAATTTTCCTGACCTTCTTCGCTTGCCTTTCATTTTTCGCTCTCCCGGCGCAAAATCCCGAAACGCCGGATGAGTACCAGTTTTACCTGGAGGAGCCCGCCATCGAGATCATGGATTTGCGGCACAAGCATGATTGCAGCCCTGTAAACGGACGCTTATCCGATGACGGGCGGGTCATTTTCATGAAAGGCTATTCGAAAGGATCCCATGTGTATTTCAAATACATGAAGGCGGACGGCACGGTTGTGGAGCTTACCCGCAGCCGGTGCTTCATCGATCCGGTTATCCCGTTTATATAACGCCATCGACCTGGCCGCGCTTTGCCATCCTTCTCTTGTAGGTACCAATCCATACGGTGAGCAACGGCGCCCCTATGATTGTGGGCCACAGCCACTGGATCACCATGGGCAGGAAATCGAAGTTGACCGCTGAAAAGGCGCTCACCGTCGCAATGTACCCGCCAACCATCCCGCCCATATGACGGAACAGCCACGTGCCTTTTTCCCGTGCGGACCGGCGTACGGTCCTGATGTCTCCTGCCACGAATAATACACCTGTAACCCCGAAGACGGCGGCAATATAGCCCACTGCCGCTCCAGGGTTATTCATGATCACATAAAGACCCAGGAAAAGCAGGAATCCGTTGAACAGGCCAGCTACCGCCATGACCAGCCTGTCGGCGATGGGTAAGTCGCGGAGCGAATGCATACGCTTATGCGCTGTCCACCTGTATCCTGAAAGCACGAGATAATAGCTGAACCCCGAAACGGCAAGCAGGAATATGTTGGGATGTATCAAAGACATGGCGAACCCGGTCGCGCAGACCCCCGTCATGGCCCAGAAGAATATTTTCCCCGATATCCGGTGGTTCCTGCCGCCCTTTTTAACCAGCATGGCCAGCGGCGCGGCAATGAAGGCCAGGATTCCGGCTGCAATGTGGACAGCCAGCACAATGTCGAATACCCTTTCCATGTTTCTTGCGGTTTCCGGCAAATGTATGGTCGCCTGGTGTTCCCCGTGTCGGAATTGGGATGGGTATCAACCTTAGGGACGGGTGTCAAAACCCCGGGACGGGCATCAGCCGGTTGCCGCTTGTCCCGGGCGCACCCGGATCCGCCTGCCATACTGACGCGATACCGGGATCTCCCTGTCCACCCCCTGCAGCCTGAGCCTGTATCCCTGGGCATTCCCGGAAACCGACACCACCTTGTCGAGATTGGCGATGAAGGCCCTGTGGCATCGAACCAGGGGTGAACCGGAAAGTTGCGTTTCCAGGCGCTTCAGGCTGCTTCGGAGAGCCTTGCGGGCTGTTTGCCTTCCCTGCAGGAAATACACGATCGCATAATTGTCCGCGGACTCGATATACAGGAGCTGGTCAGCCGGCAGCTCCAGGCTTTCATCCAGGTTTTCGCCTTCCAATGCGACCGTCCGCCGGTTCACCTGCCTGCCGTCACGGAAACTGCCGGTCATCTTATTCGCCTCACGTGCGTTTCTGCGGGCCAGCCGCAGCTCATTGACGAGCGTCATCACGGTTACGGGAAAAACGGCCACCGCCAGCGTAATCCCCTGGAAATACAGGACGGTCCAAAGGTTAAGGACGAAGTGGCCGGGCAGCAGGGCAGTATAGGCCAGGTTGCCGAAACCGATCATTGATACCACCAGCAGGGTCTGAAGGATCTGCCTGCCCACGGTCCACCGTTCCTCGGCATACCACGATGGAAAGAGCCATGGCATGAGCAGTTCGAGCCCGGCAAATATCACCAGCGTGACACCGCCGTAACCCAGGATGACCAGTTGATGGTTGACCATACGGAGTTCGGAGAGCCCGAAAGGCCTGAATACAATCAGGAACAGGCCCACGAACAATCCTACGATCAACGCCTGCCCCAGGGTCTTGCGATTCCCGGAACCCGGATAAGGTTGTCCCAGCAGTCGCCGCATATTATTCGTCAGCGGAAACGGGCACCCTGCCGGATGGTACCCCGATCAGGTCAAAGTCCTCTGCGGATTCTATCCGCACCCGCGAAAAGTCACCTATCCTCAGGTAGGAATCTGCCGCATCAATGAGCACTTCGTTATCCACTTCCGGCGAATCAAACTCGGTGCGGCCAACGAAAAAATCTCCTTCTTTCCGATCTACCAGGACCTTCAGTTCCCTACCGACCATCGCGTCATTGAACGACCTTGAATTTTCCTGTTGTACGGCCATGATCTCGGCCTTGCGCTCCTCCTTGGCTTCAGCGGGCACATCATCCGCAAGACTCGCTGCATGGGTCTGCTCTTCGTGGGAATAGGTGAAGGCACCCAGCCGCTCAAACCTGGCCTGCCTCACGAACTCAACCAGTTCCCGGTGTTCTGCTTCCGTTTCGCCGGGATAGCCGGTAATCAGTGTCGTGCGGAGCACCACTTCCGGGATGCGGGTGCGGATCCGCTCAACCAGTTCCCGGGTGCGGTGGCCGCCGATTCCCCTTCGCATGCTGGCGAGGACCCGGTCATTGATATGCTGCAAAGGCATATCAATGTACCTGCAAACAGCAGCGTGGTCCCTGATCACCTCCAGCACGTCTTCCGGGAAACCGGAAGGATACGCATAATGCAACCTGATCCAATCGATTCCATCTACCCGGGCCAGGCGTTCAAGGAGTTGTGCAAGCTGTCTTGATTTGTACAGGTCCAACCCGTAGTAGGTGGAATCCTGTGCGATGATCAGCAGCTCCCTGGCTCCCTTTGCGGCAAGGCGTCCGGCTTCCGTTACCAGCTGTTCCATGGGCTTTGATACATGCCTTCCGCGCATGAGTGGAATGGCACAGAATGAACAGGGCCGGTCGCAGCCTTCGGAGATCTTCAAATAGGCGTAGTGTGCCGGGGTGGAAGTGGTTCGCTCCCCCACCAGTTCATGCCGGTAGTCACAGCCGAGTGTAGCCAGCAGGCGTACCAGGTCATGGGTCCCGAAGTACTGGTCCACATCCGGAATTTCCTTTTCCAGTTCCGGCATGAACCGTTCTGAAAGGCAACCGGTCACGTAAAGTTTGCCGATCCGGCCCTGACCCTTCTCCCTGGCATAATGCAGGATGGTATCGATGCTCTCCTGTTTTGCATGATCAATGAATCCGCATGTGTTGATCACCACTGTTCCTTCAGGTCCCGGATCATGCTCATGACTCACGGCAAGATCCCCGCCGGCAAGCTGGCTGAAAAGTACCTCTGAATCCACCACGTTCTTCGAACATCCAAGCGTGACGATCCTGACGGGGTGCCTATTCTTTTTTCGGGTTTTCATAATGCGTAAAGGTGAATCCAGGCTTGCACATTACCTGATGACGGAATAGTCTTCCCTGCGCAGCCTGATAGCCGCCTCCTCCGGCACCAGCCCGTTGATAAACGTACAGAAGGAAGCCACCGCCATTGAATAGCAGCCGGTCATCCTCGTGGCGAAGGTTCGCATGCCCGTTGTCCCCTGAACGGTGATTTCACGCACCCTGGCGTCATCACCCAGGTAGGCATCCTCTAGGGAATCCAAATGCAGGCTGCCAAGGAATGAATCTACCCGTTGGCGCTCGGCGTCCGTCAATTCCCGCCTGAGGTAAAGGACCGGCATACGCCCATAGTCCGACACAGCGGTAATCCACAGGCTGTCCGCGGTGACCTTATAGACATTAACGGAGCCGTACGAAAGGCTGTCACGCACCTGCAGAAGCGTGCGTTCCACCGGTACCTGGCCCATGACACCTGCCTGTATCGCAGGCAAGGCCATAATTATAAGGCAAACGATGGATGACCTGTTTAACGGCATGCCCTGAATTGAAAAAACCCGCTCCGGCCAGCCGGAACGGGTTTTGGTGTATTATAGGGTTGTATCAGTTCTTGATGAAACGGTCGGTAATCACTTCCCCGTCATAAATGACACGAACGAAGTACATGCCATTATCATAGCCGGAAACGTTGATGTAGTTATTGATACCGTGCGTGGTCTTGTCGAACACCAGCTTGCCGGCAGCGTCCATGATCTGGAGTTGTACCGGGTCGTTGTTTTGCTTGTCGATGTTCACGTTAACCATGTGCGAGGTCACTGAAGGATTGATGTTCAGGAAATCCTTGGGACCTTCGATTTCACTCAGGCCCACGGTGACATCCATGTCATAGCCGAAGAGTCCGTCGATGGGAGTCGTGGGGTCGTTCCCCTGCAGGACTCCGGACATCTCGAGCTGGCTGTTGCGCACGTGCAGGAAGACACCGCCGGCAATACCCACGGAAGCGTTCTGTACACCCACATCGGAGTTTACGTCATGGATCACGCCGGTCTGCAGCTTGGTAGTCGTATTGATCTGTACGAGGTCTGCACCACCAGCACCGCCCTGGTCAAACACCCAGAGGAAGGGGCCATTCATGGTCCAGTTGTCAAATGCGGACCCGTACATGGCCGTCAGCCCGTGCGTGGCGGTGGAAATCACGTCCAACACCGCACCGGCCATGCTGACCAGGGTGATATCCGTGCTGAAGTTGGAATACCAGAAACCACCGGCGCCGCTGTTGGCAGTCGGGTCATAGGTAAGCGAACGTACGGTGCCGCCCACCGGGATGGTGCTCGTAATCGAAACTGTACCCGGATCGATGACCTGGATGGCAGCGGTATTGTTGCCGGCATAGATGTTCGTGCCGTCCGTGGTGAACGAACGGGCATTGCCGCCTGTTCCGAAAAGACCGGGAACGCTGAACTTCGCCAGCAGGTTACCCATATCGTCGATTAGCAGGATGGTGTCCTGCGCCCACCGGGAAACCCAGAATTCATTGTTAAAGAAGATACATCCGGCGTTACCATTAGTGCCGCCCATGGCCAGAAGGTCATACACGTAATTGACATCCCATAATGCCTGGTTTTCCGGCTCGGGTACACCCACCAGTGCGCGCTCGACCGACGGAGATGCCGCCTCTGCCATGGAGGGCATGGTTTTGTTTTGCGCCTGGCTGAAGCCGAACGTCAGGACCATCATGGCCGCAGCAAGCAAACTTTTCGTACACAATTGTTTCATACAAATTGGTTTTTAATAGATTAAGGTTTCAAGAAAATTACGTAGCAAATGTAAAAATAAATGCAATCACGTAGCGGCTCCTGTTCGTCATAATTTCAGCAGCAGGTATGCCAGAACTACTTGTTTGTCATGGATTTACCGGGTTCGGCGAAGAGAGCATCCACAAAGTCGGCCGCATGGAAGACCTGCAGGTCCTCCATTTTCTCCCCTACACCGATATAATGCACCGGCACCTTGAACTGATCCGATATCCCGATCACCACTCCACCTTTCGCCGTCCCGTCCAGCTTGGTCAGCGCAAGTGCATTCACCTCCGTGGCTGAAATGAACTGCCTGGCTTGCTCCAGCGCATTCTGACCTGTACTGGCGTCCAGCACCAGCAGCACTTCGTGGGGCGCTTCGGGGATGACTTTTCCGATGACGCGCCTGATCTTTGCCAGCTCGTCCATGAGGTTGGCCTTGTTATGCAGGCGGCCTGCCGTATCTATGATGATGACCTCGCTCCCCTGGGCCACCCCGGACTTGACGGTATCAAAAGCCACGGAAGCAGGGTCAGCACCCATGCCCTGGTGGACCACCGGAACGCCTGTTCGCTCTCCCCATATCTTCAGCTGGTCTACCGCCGCCGCGCGAAAAGTATCCGCCGCCCCCAGCAACACTGTCCTGCCTTCCTTGCTGAAGCGGTAGGCCAGCTTGCCAATGGTCGTGGTCTTGCCCGTGCCGTTCACCCCTACAACAAGAATGACATATGGCATGGGCATGGTGCCGTCTTCCTGTCCGTTTCCGGAATCAGCCATCAACCCGGCTACCTCCTCCTTCAGCAACCTGTTGAGTTCGGTGGTCCCCACGAACTTGTCGCGTGACACACGTTCCTGAAGCCGCTCGATAATCCGGAGGGTAGTGGGCACTCCCACATCAGACGACAGCAGAATCTCTTCCAGGCTGTCCAGCACTTCTTCGTCGACCTTCGACTTTCCCACCACGGCACGTGCGACACGGGAAAACAGGTTTTCGCGTGTGGCCGACAAGCCCTTGTCAAGCTGCTGTTTGCTTTCCTTCTTGAATAAGCCGAATAATGCCATGGTTTCCGATTGGGTGCGGGGGCCGTGGCCCTAAAACAAAAAAGCTTCCTTCGTCCCGGAAAGAAGCTTCATCCCCGTTGTTGCCGGGTTGTCAGTTTTGCTTGAGGAAATCCTTGATGTGGTCGTTGTGCACGACCTCCTCCCTGAACGCGTACGAACCCGTCTTCGGGTTCTTTACCATCTTGATCACCTTGGAAAAGTCCTTGCCTTTTCCAGACTTGAGTGTTGCTACAACTTTCTTTGCCATACGATTCGGATTTTCCCCTTACTTGATCTCCTTGTGCACGGTCATCTTCCTAAGCACGGAGTTGTACTTTTTCAGTTCCAGCCGGTCCGGGGTGTTCTTTTTATTCTTCGTGGTGATATAACGGGACATACCCGGCTTCCCGCTCTTCTTATGCTCGGTACACTCCAGGATTACCTGAACCCTGTTTTCCTTCTTGGCCATAACCTGTGCTGTTTTTACTCGTCCTCCCTGATTTTCAGGGGGTGCAAATATAGCGTTTTTTGGAATTCCCGGAGCGCTCCAACGGACTATTGCATGTCATTGAAGAGGCTTCTTTCCTGCATAATAGCCTCAATTTCAGGAATTGTCTTCGGGACACACCCTGACAGCACTTCATGCCCGGATGCGGTGATGAGCACATCGTCCTCTATCCTGACACCGATGTTCCACCACCGCCGGTCACACGCGGCCTCCTCCCTGATATAGATACCCGGCTCCACGGTGATGACACTGCCGGGTTTCAGCGGACCGTAGGTACCCGCATCATGCACATCCAGTCCGAGGTAGTGAGAAGTACCATGCATGAAATAATTCCGGGCTTCAGATGATTCATCGATGATGCCCAGCTCCATCAACCCGGCCGCGATGACCTTAAGTGCTGCCCGGTGGGGTTCATTGAAGCCGTTTCCGGGCACACAGGCGGCCAGTCCCGCTTCCTGTGCCGCCAGCACGAGGTTGTATATGACAGCCTGTTCCCTGGTAAAGCGTCCGTTTACCGGAAAGCTGCGGGTAATATCGGCAGTGTAGCCATGGTATTCCGCACCCATATCCATCACTACCATATCGCCTGACAGCAGCTTTTTCCTGTTGGTTTCATAATGCAGGACACAGGAATTGTGGCCGCCTCCCACGATTGACGGGAAGCCCGTATGTTCTGCACCTTCCTTGCGCCACATGTATTCGTTGATATTCTCCAGCTCATATTCGTGCATGCCCGGCTCCGAAGCCCGCAAGGCTTCCATGAATCCCCGGCAGGTAAGCATGATTGCTTTCCTGAGTAATCCGATCTCGCTGTCCGTCTTGACTTCGCGAAACAGCGCATTGGCCCGCCGCAGGGACCGTTGATCAAAGGTGACGTCCGGAACAGTTGCGGCTGCGTCACGAAACCTGGCTGCCAGCCATCCTGCCGTACCTTTTAATGCCTCCTGTTCGTTGACATCCGCCGGAAAGGAAACCCAGACGTATGGTGTCCGGCTGAAGTCATGGGCCAGCCCCTTGAATTCCCCGTTGTATAAAACAGCCGGTACACCGCTATAGGCTACCACATCCCCGGATGAAGGGATGCGACCAGTCCATGTTTCCGAAAGGGCATTGGGCCTGCGCACAAACAGGAATTCGTCAGACCGCGTGTCCCCGATGACCTGGGGTTCCTTAAATACCAAAAGGACAGCACCGGGCTGCCGGTGCCCCGTGTAATAATAAAAGCCGGGGTCCTGGTGGTATACGTAATTGACATCATTGGAGCGCACGCGTACAGGCGCGGAAAACACGACTGCCATGCCGCTGTCAGGCAATGCTTCACGCAATAAGGCACGACGCGACTGGTGAAAGGAGGCGGGAAGAAAGTCGTTATCGTAAAGCGAGGAGTCCGCTATAACCCTTCGAACCTCGTTTTCCTGGGCGGGCAGCGTTCCAGGGGAAAAGGCCAGCATGCAAAGGCATGCCAGCGCGATTCGGTTCAGGCACATCGACGGGCCGGAATGGTCAGACCTTTCCCTTTTTCAGGGCATCAGCAATGACCTTGGAGATTCCCTTTTTGTGAATCGTCCGGATGGCCGATGTCGAGACTTTGAGCCTCACCCACTCTCCGGTTTCCGGGAGGAAAAACCGCTTGACCTGAAGGTTAGGGTTGAACCGCCGTTTGGTCTTCTTATTGGAAAAAGAAACGTTGTTTCCTACTATGGAACGCTTGCCGGTGAGATCGCAAATCCTGGACATCTTTTTTATTCTTTGCTCCACGGCCTGGGCAACCGCCTTTACCGTGTGCTGTTATAATGGCGGGCCGCACCAGCGGCCTGCCTTTTTAAAGGACGGCAAATATCGCATTTTTCCCTGATTCTGCACGAATCCATACCGCGGAAACTACTGCCTGGTACTGTTTTTCAGGGGATTGAGCTATAAAGGATGTCGCTGTTCAGGCGTCGATCCGGTACTCCAGGTCCTGCATGGTCTCCAGTTCCTCGAAAAGTTCCCTGTCAAAACCCACACGCAGCTTCCTGGAACCGGCCCTGACCTCGCTTTTAAGCCGGTCATCCCGCAGGGCAATCCGGAGCGGAATCCTGCCGGGATGGGCCTTTACCAGGTTTTCGATGCGTTCCACCCATTGTTCATCCACGGAGCGGGCCCGGGTAATCAGCGTGATGCTCTTGGTCATTTCCGCACCGGTTTCTGAAAGCAGCCTGATATCCTGGACACGGATCTCGAACTGGGTATCCGAGTTAAAGCGGTTTTGGACCACGGCATGCACCAGCAGGAACATTTCCTCCTTCAGGAATTTCTCGAACTCAAGGTATTTCTTTTCATTCCAGATGGGCACTTCAAGCGAACCGGTCAGGTCCTCGATGGTAAATATGCCAAACCGCTTTCCGGTCCGCCCGATCCGGTGGTCCACCCGTGTCACGATTCCGCCGATCCTGAAGGACCCTTTGCCGGCAAGCCTGGGCCAGTTGTTTTCATCCGCGATTTCCCTGATGGTGCGGTTGCAGAAATTTCGCATTTCGTACCGGAACAGGTCTAGCGGGTGA
The DNA here is from genome assembly GCA_024638565.1 of Bacteroidota bacterium. Lineage (GTDB taxonomy): Bacteria > Bacteroidota > Bacteroidia > AKYH767-A > OLB10 > JAHEKC01. The sequence continues at coordinate 1,317 of JAHEKC010000021.1, read as the reverse complement.
CCGGATACATAAAACCCGATCACTTCCTTTTCATAGCGAAGCTTTTCCAGCACGGCCCATGGCTCCAGGTCGGGCAGTGCGGGTGGCGGAAGATCTGTCCCGGAGCCGGCATCGTCGAAAAGGGATTGCTGTTTCCGGTTCTTTGCATCATGCATAAAGGAGGCATACCTGAACACCTTGTCCAGTCCGTTGTCACGTTCGTTGCCGGCCACGGCCAGGTATTGTGCCCGGTGAATATCCGGGAAGCAATCCAGGGCGCCGGCCTTGACAAGTGCTTCGACGGTCTTCTTGTTCACGCTTCGCATCTGTACGCGTGACAACAAATCAAATATATTCTCGTAGGGCCCGTTCTGTTCGCGTTCTTCCACCATGGCCTGCACGGCCCCCTCGCCAACCCCTTTCACAGCCCCCAGCCCGAAACGTATTTCTCCCTTTTCATTAACTGAAAAGTCAAACCGGCTCTCATTCACCTCGGGCCCGAGCACGGGTATGTTCATGCGCCGGCATTCCTCCATGAAAAAGGTGATCTTATCAATGTTATGCAGGTTGTGTGTGAGCACGGACGCCATATATTCCGCGGGGTAATGGGACTTCAGGTAAGCGGTCTGGAATGCCACGAATGCGTAGCACGTTGAATGGGATTTGTTAAACGCATACTGCGCAAAAGATTCCCAGTCGGACCAGATTTTCTTCAACTTGTCCTCCGGGTGCCCGTTCCCCGTTGCGCCTTCCATGAACTTGCTCTTCATCCGGTCGAGGACCGATTTCTGCTTCTTGCCCATCGCCTTCCGCAGCATGTCGGCATCTCCCTTCGAAAAGCCGGCAAGCTTTTGTGAAAGCAGCATGACCTGCTCCTGGTAAACGGTTACCCCATAGGTTTCTTCGAGGAATTCTTCCGTGCCTGGCAGGTCGTACACCACCTTTTCATGGCCGTGCTTACGCCGGATGTAAAGGGGAATGTATTCCATGGGGCCGGGTCGGAACAGGGCGTTCATGGCAATCAGATCCTCGAATTTGTCAGGCTTCAGCTCTTTCAGGTATTTCTGCATCCCTGCGGATTCGAACTGGAAGGTGCCGTTCGTTTCACCCCGCTGGTAGAGCGCCAGGGTTTTTTCATCGTTTAGCGGGACCTGGTCAATGTCAATGTCCTTTCCATGGTTTTGCCTGATCAGCGTAAGGGCATCCCGGATGACCGTGAGGGTCTTCAGGCCCAGGAAGTCCATTTTAATAACGCCCGCATCTTCGATAATGCGGCCTTCGAACTGCGTGACCAGCAATTCGGAATCCCGGGAGGTAGCCACGGGAATGATTTCCGTG
>JAHEKC010000160.1 GCA_024638565.1 Bacteroidota bacterium | reverse complement strand
GACTTGTTTACATTATGCATTACGCGTTATGCAATAAGTATTTGCATTTAATCGTGACTGGCGAACAGCAATCCGCCTTCGCCAGGGGCATGGATGACGAAGTCAGTGATCAGTCTTTCATAAGAAGTCTAACAGGATTTTTCAGGCAGGAAGCGAGCCGGATTGTTGAAAGTTGAAGGTTGAGGATCGGGATGTCATGTCCTTTTAATTCTTCAACAATTCAACAGTTCAACATCCTTAAACTGCGAAGATCATCCCGGACACCGGATGGGAGGGCGAGGCGAACCGTGAACGGTTCCCATGCACTGCAAAGCTATTCTTAAATAAAAATCTTGGTGACCGGGCTTACCGCTTCGGTGCCCTGCGCTTTTCCACCTGGCGGACCTTGCCGGTTTCCATATGGCTGTCGCGCTTTACCGAGCGGCGGGCGGGCTGCCGGCGGACATTCTCGCGCTTGGCAGGCTGCACCTTGCGTGGCTGTGCCTTACGAACCTCCTGCGGCGCTTTCTTGGCAGGCTGCGGACGCTGCTGGGTACGACGTTCCTGTGCCATGCCGGCCGTTGCGAACAACAGCGCCATGGAAAGGAAGAAAATATGGCGGAACAGTTTCATTTCAGGCAATTACAAAGATGGCATTTTCGTATGAACCCGCGGTGAAGCGGCTCAGGCCGCCGGGAAGCGCAGGGTGAATTCCGTGCCCTCACCGACTACCGACTTGACACTGATCTGGATACGATGAAACTGGGCAATGGTTCGCACGATGGGCAGGCCCAGTCCGAAGCTGTTTTCATCACCTTTCTGGATTTTTTTAAACCGCTCGAACACAGCTTCCAGGTGATCGCTACTGATGCCGATGCCGGTATCCTTGATCCTGTAGGCGTACTGTCCGTCTTCCATGCCGCCCGTCAGCGTGATCTTACCCCCGGGCTTGTTGTACTTGATGGCATTGTTCACCAGGTTGAAGATCATCGTATGTACGAGCGAGATGTTGCAGGGTGAAAAGCCGTACTGCTCCACGCGGTTGTCGACCGTAACCTGCCGCTGGTCCAGGCGCTCCTCAACTTCTCCAAGCACCTCGCCGGTCATTTCCTTAATACAGCACTCTTCATTCTTCAGGTACTGCTCGTTCTCGATCTTGGAGATCATCAGCAGGGCCCGGATGATACGGCTGAGCCGCTTCAGTGTTTTTTGCGATTCGATGATCTTTTCGCTGACCTCGCGTGGCGTCTTCTCATCGACCACGATGTTCTCCAGGCGTGACTGCATGATGGAAATGGGCGTCATCAGCTCATGCGAGACGTTGGAGATGAATTGCCGTTCAATGTTGAAAGCATCCCTGATCTTGCGCATCATTTCATTGATGCTTTCATCGAGGTGCGAGAATTCGAACGTACTGCTCCTGATGGGCTCCACGTTGAAGCTGGAAGGATCGCCTGCCGGCCGCAACTTGGTGCGGACGATGCGGTGGAATGGCTGCATCAGCACCTGCACGAATCCAAGATCCACGAACACGCTGGCGATAATGACTATGATCATGGCCAGGAACGAAAAGCGCAGGATCGTGTCCTTCAGGGAATCGATCGAGCTGATGCCCTCGCCTATGTTGAGTTCATACCACTGGTTGTCGTACAGGAAAGGCATCCGGATCACCCGGTGCATCTGCATGACCGTCTCCTCTATACTCCATTCCTCGTTGGTGATGACCGGTGTGATGGCACTGTCTGCCGGCACGGAAATGGCCGGCTGAATCTTGATGAACTCCTCCTTGAAGATGTTGTAATCGTCAAAACTGCAGTCTTCCTCCAGGATGGCCTGGTCCAGCCCGCCCACGCTGATCTTCTTCAGCAGCAGGTCCTTGCGGGCTTCCAGCCTGTTGTCGATATGCGTGTACACCACGCGCTCCACGACGACAGGCAGCAGCAGCCCGAAGGCACCGATGATCAGTGCCTTGGAGACAGCATTGTAGATGACGAACTTGACGCGGAGTTTCACGGGAGCCGGTAGCTGTTGAAATTATATACGGGGCCGGTTGAAGTGCAAAGCTACCCAACCCGGATGAAGATCAGCTAAACCCCTCAGTTGCCCAGGTTGTAACGGTAGCCGATGCCACGCACCGTTTCAAACCAGCTGATGTCGCTGTGTCCGGACAGTTTTTTCCTGAGGTTCTTGATATGGACGTCGATGTAATTCGATTCGTAATCGTCTTCCATGATGTCACCCCAGATATGCTCGGTCAGCTGCATCCGGGTGAGCACGCGGTTGCGGTGACGGCCGCAGGCTATGGCTCGGCGCGTTCAACGTCATTTTTCCAGGCGCACGAATCTACCCACGAATG
>JAHEKC010000102.1 GCA_024638565.1 Bacteroidota bacterium | reverse complement strand
GCACAATAATATGACGGCGCCCGGTAGGCATGGGTTGCATGAGCCGGCATGCTCAATGGCCTGTAAATAAGCAACAAGAATATACGAAGGAAACTAAATCCGGAAACACGGATTAATTCCGGATCAGCTGGACGTAGCCCTTGAGCTGGCTTTCGCCGGAACTAATGATCCAGTAGTAGGTGCCCTCGGGCAGTTCCTTGCCGTCCGTGGTATAGCCCCGCCACCGGTTGTCCGGATTACCGGATTCAAATACCTTTTGTCCCCAGCGGTTAAATACCAGGAGCAGGAATCCGTCATAACATGGATTGGTAATGACGAATTCATCGTTGAGTCCGTCACCATTAGGTGTGATGACATTATATGTCCCGATGTCCTCGTTGCAGTCCACTACTCTTACCAAAATCGAATCCAGGCCCGTACAGCCGTTCGCATCCGTTATCTCCACAAAATAATAGCCGGTGGCGGAAGGCACTGTTAAAAGCGGATCCTGTATGAGGGTACCCGTAAGCCCTGCCGCGGGGTACCAGAGATAGCTCAGCGGCGGCATGCCACCGGAGATTGCTGACAGCTGTACTACCGTGCCAGCGGTTGCCTGGACTTCAGGTACCGTATCCCCATCGGCGGAGATGGAAGCGGTGACCTGTGAAGTCGTCACGATGGAGCCGAAGGTATACGGGATCTCACATGTGGAGCCATTGGGCAGCAGGGTGGCCATATACAGGATCGGGGTGATCGTGGTATCATTCAGGTACGTGTGCTGAATGGTGCTTGTCGAACTTGGCAGAGAATCCAGTCCGCCATCGCCGTAATCCAGAATGTAATAAAGCGTATTGGGGCTGGACAGGGTAAAGGTCACCACGAGCGGAACACAGCCCGTATCCGGTACGAAGGTCATGTTACCCACCGGCCCGGGAACGACAATGATATTGTTCTCCGTGACCGTATCCGTGCATCCAGCGGCATTGATGGATACCAGCGTGACGCTATATGCGCCGGGATTGACAAAGTTCGCGTTTGCGACAGGCCAGTTGGTAGAACTGAATCCGTTCGTTGCCGACCAGAAGGCACCGGCAATGGCCGTACCCGTGGATGTATCCGTGAGCATGATTTGGTTGAAGCCGCAGCCCGGGTTTTCGGTGTAGGTAAAACCGGCATCGGGATGCTCCACCAGCACTGTTCCGCTGATGGCGGAGTCGCATCCATTCACGTCGGATATGGTCATTTGCCAGGTATACGATCCCTCCGTGGCATACGCGTGTGTGGTAACCGCGGAAACTGTAGTATCAAGCGTGCCGTCCCCGAAATCCCAGTACACATTCACCGGGGTGGCCGCTGATGAGTTCTGCCCGTTGAACGTCAGCACCTCGTTCATACAGGCGAATGTGTCAACGGCCATGGCAGGAGCCGGATAAGTTACATTGATCAATTGCGGCATCAGCAGGGTATCGGTACAGCCGGTGGAATCGATGGCAATCAATGTGACGGAATAGATTCCGTTCGAGGCATAAACATGGCTGGCACCTGGCGTGGCGATGGTATCCGAAGAGCCGTCACCGTAATCCCAGATATATTGCACGACCGGGTATTCCGATACGGTGGAGTCGCTGAAGGAAACCACCAGCGGTCTGCACCCCGATACCGGGCTGGCGGAAAAGCCCGCCACAGGGCCATATGCGTGTATATACTGGTTCTTGACTATGCTGTCAATGCAGCCATGTACATCGGCAATGGTATAGGTAACCGTATAGTAACCGGGTGCCATATAGGTGTGCGTGACCATGTTCGGCGCTCCCGGGAACGAATTACCGTCACCGAAATCCCATGTGCGTGCATTATCGTCGATCGAGGAGTCCGCGAAGGCGACCTGGAGCGGATAGCAGCCGCTGAGCGGTGTGGCGGTAAAATCCGCCACCGGGTCCGTGACCTGGTAGGTCAATGATATAGAGTCCACGCAGCCGGTGGTGAAGTTCCAGGTAAACAGCCAGATCACGTATGTACCTCGGCTCCCGTATGTATGCACCACGCTTCCCGCGTTTGACACCAGCATATTACCGTCACCGAAATCCCAAACCGAGGAATCCGCATCCACGGATGTATTATTAAAGGTGATGGTATAGGGATTTGCGCAATCGTGCGGATCAGGGGAGATCTGCGCCTTGGGTGCCAGGATCGTGATCAGGTCAGGCATCACCAGCGTATCGCAGCACCCGTTCTGGCATGCCACCAGTGTAACCGTATAGGTGCCCGGATCCCCGTACTGGTGGGTGGGGTTTTGCTGGGTCGAATCCACCGAACCATCACCGAAGTACCAGTACCAGCCGTTCGCCCCGGGGGTATTCAGCATAAAGGACACTGTTTCATTGTAGCATACGGTATCGTCGCTGATTGTAAAGTTTGGCGTCACGTGGTCGCCCACGCGGACGGTGTCCGTGATGGTATCCCTGCACCCGCTCATGGTCTCTATAATGAGCGATACCGTGTAGATGCCAACGGTATTGTACGTGTACGCGGTGCCGGGCGACGATGTGGTGTCTCCGCCCTGTCCCGCACCGAAGTTCCAGTAATACTGGCTGATCGGTTCAATAGCGTTGCTTGTGCTCGTAAAGCTCACATTAAGCGGCAGGCATCCGTCACGGGGACTCAGTGACATTCCCGCCGTGGGAGGTACGATGGCCACGGTGCCCGTGGTCGTATCCGTACATCCGAAGCTGTTGGTCACTACCAGGGTGACACTATAGGTTCCCGGCGCCGAATAGGCATGTGAAGGTTGCTGGACGATGGCCGTATCCCCGTCGCCGAAATTCCAGTTCCACGCTATGGCGCCCTGGGAGCTGTCCTGGAACTGCACGCTGTAGGGCACCTGGCAGCCTGCCGCGGCCACCGGTCCGTACGCGGCCACCGGCGCCGGATTCACGACTGCAGGAAAGGATTCGGTACTGCTGCATCCGTTGCCGTCGAATGCAGTCACCGAGACGGAATAGTTGCCGGGCCCGGGAAACACATGAAAGATCGGGGAAAAGGCTGAAGTGGTGCCATCCCCGAAATCCCATTGATAGGCCACCGGCGGCGGGACGCTGTTAAACGAAAACAGTATGGCTTCCCCGTCGCATACCGAGGTATCGCTGGCACTCAAGGTGATCACCGGGCCGCCTACATTGACCGGCGTGGCGTAGGTGATCGAATCCCTGCAGTTGCTGTTTAGCTCCACCACAAGGGAAACAAAATAGTTTCCCGGCGACGTGTATGTATGCTGGGGATTCACCTGGCTGGAAGTGCTTCCGTCGCCGAAATACCACAGGTAGCTGGCATTGCCCGCGGCAACCGAGTTATTACTGAAACTCACCGTGGCCGGCACATTGCAGTAGAAGGTCGGGGAGAATGAAAGTCCGGCAACGGGTACCGGTACCACTACTACCACCGTATCAAAGTTATCCGAGCAGCCATTGGTGTCCGTAATGATCACACTTACGGGATAGGCGTTCCCGGCCGAATAGGTGTGGGAGGTCATACCGGTGGTCGTGGTCAACACGTTCCCGTCGCCGAAGTCCCAGTTCCACGTGGCCACAGGAGCGTCACCCGGTAGAGAATTGGAAATGAATGTCACGGGATTTCCTGCGCATGGATTGACCGGCGAGAAGGAAAACGACGCAACGGGCCCCTCGAAAACGGTGATGTACCCTGTTTTTGTTTCTGTATCGGTTTGTGATCCGTCTCCCACGGTGAGGGAAACGGTATAGATGCCCGGGTTCGGATACGACGCGGTAGGATTCTGAAGGGTTGACGTGTTGCCGTTGCCGAAATTCCAGAGCCAGGAAGTGGGATTCCCGGTGGACAGGTCCATAAAGGCCACCTGGCTGAGCGGCGCACATCCCTGGGTAACAGCAGAGGAAAAGGCGGCATTCAGCTGGGCCTTGGCCGGGCCAATGCACAGGCAAAATATCAGGGTGAGCCAGGAAGCCCGATTAATTCGGGAACACATGGAGGGGCTGAAGTACTTGCGACACTATTCAAAGTTAGCCGCGACCCAGCCAGCCCTATGGTATGCCAGGCATTCTTATCAACAAACAAGCCGTGGAAAAGCAACCAGCCTGACCTGCTAGTCAAGCGGTTCCTTAAAAAACAACTCGGAAGGGGTTACCTGGACATTCACTATTTCCAGGGGATACGCACTTACCTCTTCATCCTCGGCCAGGATTTCTTTTGAAAGAACTTCCCTCAGCGCCGGCGAATAAATCATCGGAGAAGGTTCTCCGCCACGCATGCTTTCAGCGAGTGCTTCTGCTTCGGCAGCGTCTGTTACTATGGCCACATGCATTCGCTGGGTATACCAGTATTGTCTCATCGCATTATTCACGTCTTCTAAATTCAAGCCTTCGAACAGGTTTTCCATTTCAGCCAGATAATCCTTTCTTCCATAGTATCTGCTGTCCATCAGGAACCCAAGTTGTTTTTCCGGTGTCTGTACGTACAACTTCATGTATGAAGTGAGAAATTGCCGGGTTAATTCAAAGTCTTCGGCGGACATCCCTTCATTTATCAGTTTATCCATCTCCCGTATGGCCATCCTAAGGGCAAAGTAAGCGTGGCCGTATTCAATTTCACGGGATTGGCTTTCCGGCCCTGCTTCCACGTCATTACCGGCATCCTGTTCAGCGTCTTTATCAGCTGGCATTCCCGCTGGTTGATCTGCAATTTGCTTGTTCAGGCCGGCTGCCGTTTGGACAGGCCGTATCCAGATAGAGAAATAATTCAGGGATCTTGGCACTCCAGGAAGTGGCAACATATTCTGTCCGCCTTTTTCATACCATTCGATGTATGAGTAGTCACCATAATTCATTGATCGCTGCTGACGGATCTTTTGGTAGAGCCGGCTATAGGACTTCCTGTGCTCACCAAGCCAGCTGTTAGCGATCATAAGTGCGGCAAAATCATCTTCGGCCCGAGTTGCCTGAAGCGGGGTGCCTGTATAAATGGCAGCTCCCAGCGCCCCTTCTTTTGCAATAATTTCAATCTGCAGCCCTTCCGGCATTTCCGGATGTACGAAATCAGGTTTTGGCGGGTACTCATTCGGCAATTTCGCTTTGTCGTTTTCAACGGTTTTTGCAAATCCTCCGGTATAATCACCGGCGATTCCGATGATCAGGTTGTTTTGCGTAAAAAAGCCTTTATAATGTGCTTTCACCTCCTCGAGCGTCAATGACCTGATGCTTTGCGAGTACCCCTGTTTAAGGTGCTGGTACGTGGTATTCCTAAATAGTCTTTCCTCAAGTGCCATCTTACTGTAATGTTCATCAGAAGATGCTTTGATCACTTCATCCACGTAATTCTGCTGATTAGACTTGAGTCGCTCAAAGTCATCCTGGCCGAACCGGGGTTCGTACACAAGACTGGATATCACCGGGTAAACTTTTTCTGCATGATCCTTATGAAATTCAAAAGTAAACACCACCGCTTCCTTGTCAATGCTTGCCGAGGTCCGTGCCGCCATCGGGTAAAGAAAATCTTTGACCTGGGTGCTGGTCATTTTTTTGGTGCCGCCTTCAGCCATCAATGAGGCTGTCAGATAAGTGAGCCCTTCAAGGCCACCCGGATCACTCGCGCTGCCATTCAAAAACATATACTTCAACACGATCTTACCGGAGCCGGGAATGGGGAGCATGATATACTTTTCATCGCCACCGACCTTGCTGTGGACGTCCTGATCAGTTGCATCATCGCCTGTGGGATTTTCGATTTTCCTTTCCTCTTCGGCTTTTTTTAGTTTGGCCGCTTCTTCAGCCTGCATTTTCTTGATCAGCTCTTTGTGCTCAGGCCTTACATTCTGCGCATTAACGGCCGCTGCTGAACATAGCACCGCCAGCATGAGTCCTGCCAGGTATTTTACAGTTGTCTTCATTTCAGGCTACTTGATAGTTTGTGTTTCACTGGATGAAATTGTCGCGAGCGTAAGCCTTTCCGGTTTCAGATATTTTTCTGCTACCGCTGCCACCTCGCCACCAGTAATAGATTTGAGGGTATTGTAGAATTTGTTTACCGATTGAGGATCACCGGTTACCCAGGTAAAATAGGAAAGGGTATTTGCGATGGCGTCCGGGCTGTCCATTCGCATGGCAAGGCTGTACTTGAGTCTTGATTTGATCTGCTCAAGGAATTCCTTGCTAACCGGTTTCTTGATTATCTCCCTGACATACTTATCAATCTCATCCTTTACATATTGCAGGTCATCCTCATTTACCATTGCCACGTCAATGAAAAACAAAAAAGGATCTCTTGTAAAGAAATAGGTGGCATCGAAAGACCTTACTTTCCTTTCTTCCAGTACAAGTTTCTTATACAACGGCGATTTCTCCGATCCGATGACAGAGGCCAGCAGGGATAACGCGGCTGCTTCGCGCGAGGTGTCGATAAAGCCAGGGGCCTTGTAGGAAAGGACCAGCTGGGCAGGATAGTTATCCACTTTCATATGCACCCGCTTTAATTCATTCTGGGCCGGCTCAACTGGGATTGTTGCCTGATAGCTCCCCCGCTCCCATTTGCCAAAATACTTTTTCGCCATTCCGACCACATTGTCCTGATTGACATCACCAACCACGATAATGGTAGCATATTCAGGCCGGTAGAACCGCTCGAAAAAAACAGTCGAGTATTCATACTGGTTGGGCATATCTATTATATCCTCTATAAACCCCATGGTGGTATGGGAATACGTATGATTCACGAATGCGGTATCAGCATAGGATTCGTAAAGTTTCATCATCGGGTTACTGAAATTTTTGGTGTATTCGCCTTTCACCGCGCCCGCTTCAGTCTTGAAATCCTGCATGCTGTACTTCAGGTTCATGAACCGGTCTGCTTCCAACTCGAACATCTTATCAAGCATGGATGCGTTTCCTGTCATATGATAAACCGTTCTGTCCAGCCAGGTATTGGCGTTTGCGCTTGCGCCGATGGCCTTCAATTCCTCACTGTATTTCTCCTTTGGGTATTTCTCCGTACCGCGGAACATCATATGTTCGAAGAAATGGGCGAACCCTGTTTTCCCTGGCTCCACCTCCTCACGGCTACCGACCCGCATGACGATATAGAATGCGGCTACGCCCGGACTGTTATAAGGTACGGTTACCACATTCAATCCGTTTTCAAGTTGTGTTTCGAATATCGGAAAGGGCAGTACACGCTGCATGGCCACGCCCGGCTCCCTGGCTGACCCCATGCCGGACACCAGCATTAGCACTAAGAACAATTTAGCTTTCATAAATTTTGGAATTTGGATTCTTGATGTTCAATCAGGTTAACATTCCCCCATCTACATGAATAACCTGACCGGTGATGTAAGATGAGAGGTCAGAGGCAAGAAACAGCACCACGTTCGCCACTTCGTCCGTGGTTCCGCCACGCCTAAGCGGGATGGCTTCTCCCCAGCTCTTTACCGTAGCCGGATCAAGGGCAGCGGTCATCTCGGTTTCGATGAATCCCGGGGCCACGGCGTTGCAACGGATATTCCTCGAGCCCAGTTCAAGTGCGACAGACTTGCTGAAGCCGATGATGCCGGCCTTTGACGCGGCATAATTCGCCTGTCCGGCGTTTCCCTTCACCCCAACCACCGAGCTCATGTTAATGATGGAACCGTTCTTCTGCTTCAGCAACTGGCGCAATGCGGCCTTGGTCACATTGTAAACGGATTTCAAATTAATGTCGATGACTTCGTCGAACTGCTCCGGGGTCATCCGCATCAGCAATCCGTCTCGCGTAATCCCCGCGTTGTTGACAATGACCTCCAGTGACCCGAAAGTTTCAATAATATCCTTGACCAGGACGTCAGCCGCTGTGGCATCTGCCGCATCAGATTTGCAGGCTTTCGCCTTCACGCCCATACCCTTCAACTCATCCTCCAAAGCGGCGGCTTTCTCCGCAGAGGACAGGTAGGTGAATGCCACATTTGCCCCTTCGGATGCCAGCCTGAGCGCTATGGCTCGGCCAATACCTCTTGATGCCCCCGTGACGAGCGCGTTTTTTCCGGAAAGTAAAGCCATTCAGAGAGTTAGCCGGGCAAACATTAATCCCGTATTGCTTTGAATTCTGCCTTAAAATATGATAAATTTGTCTTCAAATATAAATACTAAATCTAACTTCCTATGAAAAAATTACTGACCCTAGTTATTGTGGTGAGCCTTACAGCTGCTTCCTACGCCCAGGAGTTTAAAGTGGGATTGGGGGGCGGTATTTACTCCACCTGGCTGATTAATACAAATGCTTCCGACCAGGGCGACGACCTTGATTTTGCGGCCACATTTGGTGGCCAGGTTGGCCTGGACATGATGTACTATTTTCAGGACAACATCGGTCTTTCTTTCGGCTTGCTGTTTTCCGGCCATAACCAGAAATACCAGGGTGCAGACCAGTCTGGCAACGACATTTACGAAGCCAAGGTAAAAATCCGGTACCTTGACGTTCCTGTGTTACTGAGGTTCGGCGGGGGCTCAAAGGGTGCTTATTTCGAGTTCGGCCCGCAGTTCGGATTCCTCATGTCCGCCAAGGACGAGTTTACCGGAAAAGGGTCTCTTGCCGGCGTAACCGTGAGTGATGCAAACACCAAGGAATCGCTGAAAAGCAGTAATGTTTCCGGAATTCTCGGTTTTGGCGTCGATATTGAAGCCTCGGAAAACGTGATCATTACCACCGGGCTGCGCCTGGGCTATGGATTTACCGATGTTACCGCTGAGTATTCCGAAGCCGCACTCGCGGCTGCCATCGCGGCGGCGCCTAATTCTATTTCTTTCGCAACCGCAGCTGCTCATAACAAACAAACTGATACTGGCGATACCTTCGGGTATGCCAAAACCAGCCGCGCATTCGGCGGACTGCACATTGCAGTACTTTTTAGTCTTGATTCCAAGAAATAAAAGCTTCCACCATAAAAAAGCCCTCCAGACGGAGGGCTTTTTTATTTGTATGCATGCCTAATTTTGCGGTATGCGGCCGTATATTATACAACTGTCCATTTTAGCCAGGAGGCTGCTGATCCTGTATGGATTGTACTTCCTTGTGAGGCTGACATTCCTGGCATTCAATTACTCGTATTTTTCGTTTAACAGCGGCGGGCAATTGCTGCTCGCCTTCTTCCT
>JAHEKC010000159.1 GCA_024638565.1 Bacteroidota bacterium | reverse complement strand
GTCAAAGTTTATTATGTATTTGTTAATATGTCATATTTGACATATATTGTATACATTATCCGGGCCGCAATATAAGTATCTCCATGAAACCAGGTAAAAAGAAAAAACTTGAGAAAGCAGGTTGGAAAGTAGGCTCTGCTGAAGAATTTCTTGATCTCACACCGGAGGAATCAGCTTATATAAAAATGAAGCTGGCTTTATGTGATTCCGTGAAGCAAAAAAGAATTGAAAAACGCTTAAGTCAGGTTGCCTTTGCAAAAAAGATCGCTTCCAGCCAGTCGCGAGTTGCGAAGATTGAAGCGGGTGATCCATCTGTGTCTATTGATCTGGTAATGAAATCTTTACTAGCACTTGGCGTTTCGAAAAAGGAAGTAGCTAGGGTAATAGCTGCAAGTAAATAAAAAAACGTCACTTCCTTCCCGTCATTCCGGAATTTGTGAAGCAAATATCCGGATTAATTACATTTGCTTCTTTATATACGACGCATGGATTCCCGCCTCCGCGGGAATGACGGTCCCTCCTCTTCGTCATTCCGGGGCTGCGAAGCAGAACCCGGAATCCAGTCGATTGAATGTGCGCCTACGGCGCGCTTTGTTGACTGGATACTGGCCCTGGATTAAAACATTCCAGGGCAGGCTATTCGCCAGTATGACGGGGTTTTTCAATATCCGGATTAATTACATTTGCTTCTTTATATACGACGCATGGATTCCCGCCTCCGCGGGAATGACGACGCGTTTCGTCATGCTGGTGTATACCAACATCCAATATAATTAATGACCGCGCAAAGCACGGACTTTTATAACTGGATTCCCGCTTCCGTGGGAATGACGAAAAGAACAATGGAGTTCATGCTAAAGTAACTGTAACAATCATTGTGCAAGGTGGTGGGGTGAACGGGTGAGTCAGGCTAAGACATACCAGTGTTATGCCGCCAATGAAAAGTTGGCGCGGGGCAGGATCAACGGCACGGTCAGGGTGACGCCGGCGGGGTTGCATTTTCAGTCGGACAAGGGGGAGGTGCAATTTCCCATCTCGGGGGCGGTGATCAGCCTGGGCGGGGCCAGTGACCGCATCGTCATGATGCGCCATCCGGGTTACCCGGACTGGACCCTGTCGTGCCGGGACCGTTCGATTCTGAATGATCCGCACCTGGCCCACGATCCCTTCGTCAGCAAGCAACTGGTGCGGGCCCGGCGCCGGCGGATCTTCAACTGGAGTGTGGCCATCGGAGTCTGTCTGGCACTCATTATTATTCCCGTGATCCTGCTGTCGAATATTGGTCTGTTGAGCCGCGGTGTGGCGGCGCAGATCCCGGCGGACTGGGAGGCGCAGCTCGGTGCCTCCGCCATCTCGGATTTCCAGTCCAACAACCCGATGATGGAGCAGGAACGTTCCGATCCCCTGCTCGCCCCGCTGGTGGATCCGCTGCTGGCGTCCGTGCCTGGCGATCGCTACGACTTTAACTTTTACATCATGCACGATGAATCGCTGAATGCCTTTGCCCTGCCCGGTGGTTACGTGGTGATCCACACCGGCCTCATCGAGGCGGCGGACGCGGCCGAGGAAGTGCTCGGCGTGGTGGCCCACGAGATCGCCCACGTCACAGAGCAGCACGGGCTCAGGAACATCATCAACACGGCGGGCATCTATATCATCATCACCGCGGTACTGGGGGACCTGAGTGGCGTGCTGGGGATAATCACCGATGCCTCCTACCTGTTATTGCGACAGAGTTATTCCCGCGACTTTGAAACCGAGGCCGACGAGACCGGCCATGCGTTATTGACCGAGGCGCGTATTGATCCCCGCGGCCTGGCGCGCTTTTTTGAAAAGCTGCTGGATGTTGAAGATGAGATGATGTCGAAGATCGAAAATGACAATGCCCGGGAGATGGTGGAGAGAACACTGGGGTTTTTAAGCACCCACCCGGCGACCCAGGACCGGATAGATAATCTTAGATCAATGTGGGAGAATGAATCATCGGGTTACCGGGATCTGGAACAACCGTTCCGGCGACTCAAGGCCGAAGTTGAACAATTTGTCGCAGAAGCAAATGAGGAGTCAACAGGGGATGAAGGCGGAAATTAAAGGGGGCGCTTCTTTTTCTTACCTGGACATCGATCTGGAACCCGATGACACCATCATCGCCGAGTCCGACGCCATGTCCTCGATGCATCCGGACATCGATCTCACTGCGAAATTCAATGGCAGCTTCATCAAGGGCCTGCTGAAAAAATTCCTCGGCGGCGAATCCCTGTTCGTGTCCCACTTTGCCAATCACACAGACAAGGCACTGCATATGACCCTGGTGCAGCCGACGCCGGGTGAGATCCGTGTCATCAACCTGAATGATGAAGAATACTTTT
>JAHEKC010000101.1 GCA_024638565.1 Bacteroidota bacterium | reverse complement strand
GTATTTGTGCCGTATGTACCAGCGTGGCGTATGAGACCCCGTCCGTCAGCGCCACGCCGAAAAGCAGCAGGGCCTGGGATACGATATAATGATAGGTTCCAATGCCGCCCTGAACCGGTGCAGACATGCCCAGGCCGCCAGCCACCAGGATGAATAACCCCGGTTTGGCCCCCAGATGCGAAGTGGAATCCAGTGCTAAGAAACAGACATAGGTTGCCAGGTAATACATCACCCACATCAGGACGGTGTGGAAGACGAACAGCATGGTGCGCCGGAGCTTCAATACGGAAACAATTCCCGTTCCCATTCCTTTGATGAGCAGCAGAACGCGCGAAACGAAAGCTGATTTTCTGAACCGGAATACAAGCCCGGCGCCGACGACCACCACCGCGGCAAGCAACAACCAGAACATGCCGTTGCCACCCTGTCCGCCCGTGGCTTCGTTCATGGGGATAATGATCTTCTCCATCATAAAATCGCGGAACAATGCGAATTCAACTACAGCCACCAACAGCATTGAAAAGGCCAGCATGATCAGGTCTATGATCCTTTCGGTGATTACCGTACCAAAGAGCTTTTCCACCGGGATATGTTCAGCCTTGCCCAGGGCCCCGCAACGTGTGATCTCGCCAATCCGCGGAATGGCGAGGTTGGCAAAGTAGCCGATGCCCAATGCAAAGGATGAACTGGACAGCCTGGGTTTGTACCCGAGCGGTTCAATGAGCATGTTCCAGCGGTATGCGCGGATCAGGAATGCGGTGAATCCAAGGACCATGGAAATGAAAATATGCCATCCGTTGGCGTGCCTGATCTTGTCAAGCAACTCTCCAAGGTCAATATCCTTAAAGGTGAGCCAAAGTAAAAAAACACCCACCGCGGACAGGGACAGGTACCTGATGACCCCTACGACTTTCCTGCGTGAGGTCACGCCTCCTGCAACTTGTTCATTTCGTCCGGGAATACAAGCACGGGCTTATGGCGCCTGGCTTCCTCACGGTCAACCATGGCATAGGATACCACGATTATATCATCGCCCACCTGGGCCAGCCTGGCCGCCGGCCCGTTCAGACACACGGTACCGCTTCCCCTTTCGCCCTTGATGACGTAAGTCTCAAAGCGCTGGCCATTATTTATGTTTAGGACTTGAACAAGTTCATTTTCAATCAAATCGGCGGCATCCATCAGGTCTTCGTCCAGGGAAATGCTGCCCACGTAGTGCAATTCAGCCTGTGTTACCCGGACGTGATGGATCTTGGATTTCAACACCTGGATATGCATGCCTGCAAAATTAACCAATGCAGGGCAACTGGATGTGAAAGACAGGAATAGTACAGTCTTCAGTCCCTGCCGGGTGGCGCTGTGGCCGGTTGCTGTTGCTCCCTGACTTCCAGGTTGTCAATAAGCCGGGTTGCAGATGCCTGTACGGCAGTAAACAGGCGTGCAGGTCCGGGATGGCCTGGACGGGACAGCCTGACCAGCGTATCCCTGGTTCTGAATTCGAAATACTCAACGGTGAACAAGGCATGCTGCTCGATCATGCGCCTGCCTTCGCTTTCTGCTTCATGTGGCGAAATGCCTGCCGCATAACGCTCCGCAGCCTTCACCATAGCCGTGTATATGATCCCGGCCGCAGCCCGCTCATCGGCGCTAAGCCTGACATTCCGGGAACTCATGGCAAGCCCGTCTTCGTCCCGTACCGTGGCACATCCCACGACCTCAACCGGAAGGCCTTCTGAGCGGACCAGTTGCCGGATCACGGCCAGTTGCTGAAAGTCCTTCTCGCCAAAGTAGGCCCGTTCCGGCTGTACCAGTTCGAACAGGCGCCTGACCACATATGCCACACCCTGGAAATGCCCCTTACGCATGGTCCCTTCCATCACCCGGTCCAGGCGGCCCAGGTCAGCGGGTGGCGGGTCGTAACCGCGGTACAGCTCATCCGCAACAGGCACGAACGCCAGGGCGCAACCATTTTTTTCGAGCAGCCCGAGGTCTGCGGCTTCATTTCGGGGATAATTCCGGAAGTCGGCGGAATCATTGAATTGACGGGGATTGACAAATAGGGAGCAAACCGTCACCCGGTCCCGTTTCCTGCTGGCAGCAACCAGCGATGCATGGCCTCCATGAAGGGAGCCCATGGTCGGGACAAAGCCGGTTGCACCGGAAAGGTTTTCAAGGAACCCGCGGAGTTCAGCTATCGTTCGAGCGATGCGCATCATACGAACATACAAACAACCATGAAAACAGGTTGCGGACATGAAGCGGTCATGAATGACGCCCGCGATGGCATGGGTGTTGAAATACAACCACCAAAAGAAAGGAGCACCTGATGAAAAAGATTTTACTTGTCGTGTTGCTGGCATCAGCCATCTCGGCCCGGGCGGAACACCTGTCCGCTGACCTGAAAATTGTCGCTTTCGACCATACCTGGATCAGTGCTTCCGTGGATCATGGGTTTTTGAGCCACCCGGAGCAGAAACTGATGTTCACGGGGCTTTCCCCTGGTCGTCACTTTCTTGAAGTGATCGGATACGGCAACCATCCGCACGGACCTTTCGGGCATGGCCGGTTGCTGTTTCGCGGATTCGTGGACCTGCCTGCAGCAGCGCTGGTCAAGGGCAAGGTCAATCGCTGGGGTGCATTCCGTATCAAAAAGATCATCCCCCGTCATGTGCCGGTCGTACACCATTATGCACCCCCCGTGCCGTATGCCATGGACGAATTCAGGTTCAGGGAACTCATGGATGCGGTACGCGATCAGCATTTTGACAGTTCAAGGTTGCTGGTGGCCAGGCAGGGACTGGATGGCAATTTCATGACCGCAGGGCAGGTACGAAGACTCATGGAACTCATGACCTTCGAGTCCACCCGTCTGAAGCTGGCCAAGTACGCTTACGAAAGTGTAATCGACAAGGACCGTTTCTTCATCGTGAACGATGCGTTTACCTTTTCCAGCAGCGTAAGGGAGCTGGACAGGTATATCAGGAATTACGGTTAGGGTAAACGAGTCCCGGGTTTCCCGCCTGCTCCGGCGCCGTACGTCGCCCGCAGGCGGGTTTTTTTATATAATGACTTTCAGCCTGGACATGTGCACAGGCTGATGATGGGATTAGAAAGTTCGAATCCATTGCCGTTTTCATAGATTTGTGCCGATCGCACAACGCTATGCAGCTTTCGGAACGCGTACTAAACCTGGAGGAATCACAAACCATTGCCATGGCGAGGCTCAGCCGGGAACTGAAGGAGCAGGGACATGATGTCATCAGCCTGAGCCTTGGAGAACCTGACTTTGTCACGCCAGCCTATATCAGGAAAGGTGCCAAGCAGGCCATCGACGATGGCATTACCTATTACCCCCCGATATCCGGTTTTGCTGACCTGCGAAAGGCGATTGCTGAAAAGCTGGATCGCGAAAACGGGCTTTCATACACCCCGGAGCAGGTTGTAGTCTCCACGGGCGCCAAACAATCCATCGCCAATGCCATATTGAGCCTGCTGAACCCGGGCGACGAGGTACTGGTGCCGTCCCCTTACTGGGTCAGCTACGTCCAGCTCATCCGCCTTGCAGGCGGAAATCCTGTGTTCCTCGAAACCGGCATCGATTCGGATTTCAAGGTAGACCCGGCACAGGTTGCCGGCGCCATTAACGACAAAACCCGGCTGTTCATATTCTCGTCCCCGTGTAATCCCACGGGAACGGTCTATTCGAGGGATGAGCTTGCAGCGTTGGCCGAGGTTTTCTCAGGGTATGAGCAGGTCTGGATCCTTTCCGACGAGATATACGAACGCATCATCTTCGACGGCAAGCATGAAAGCATAGCCTCCCATGAATCCGTCAGCAAGCGTGTGATCCTGGTAAACGGTGTTTCAAAAGGCTATGCGATGACCGGCTGGCGAATCGGGTACATGGCCGCTGCGCTGGAATTGGCGAAAGCCTGTGACAAGATTCAGGGTCAGATCACATCCGGGGCTTCATCCATAGCCCAAATGGCTGCGCTTACAGCCCTGACAAACGACAACCCGGAACACGAACACATGCTCAGCGCATTTAAGAGAAGGCGTGAACTGGTGCTGAAACTGCTTTCGGAGATCCCGGGTTGGAAAGTGAACAAACCGCAGGGTGCTTTTTACGTTTTTCCCGATGTCAGCTCATGTTTCGGAAAACGACACAAGGGCGGCACCATTGACGGGCCCAATGAACTGTGCACGTACCTGCTGAACGATGCCAAGGTGGGACTGGTAACCGGTGAGGCATTCGGCGACAGTCGCTGTATAAGACTGTCCTATGCCGCTTCGGATAAGATGCTGATGGAGGCCATCAAACGCATCCGTGAGAGCATCAGCCGGCTTCAGTAGCGGTTACTTCCTGATCAGTTTTTTCGATAGTAACTTATCCCCTGCCTGCAACAGCACGATGTATACCCCCGGGGCCAGGTGGCTGACCGGCATCCGGATGATCCCGTCTGCCTGCATCGAAAATTTCCGTTGCTCCAGCGTTCTTCCGGTGGCATCAGCCAGATCCAGGCGTATTTCGTTTTCTGCAAACAAGGGTGAATAGAGAACCGCCTCCTCCGTAACGGGATTGGGGTACAGCAAAACTTGACCGGCCCGCTCCTGATTGAGTACATCACCGGTTCCCACGGGACCTTCGCTGATAAAGAACTTATCAAAACCGCATTCCAGCGTACTGGCGGTCCCCGGTTTGTCTTCGGTGAAGACGGTCACTGTCATACCAGGGCCCGGCGTGATGAAATCCGCAATGCGCAGTGACTGCGTGACCCATTGCGAGGTGGGGGTCATGCCGTTGAAGACCTGTTCGATATCCACGGCCGGGCCGCCGTTATCCATGCGGATAAATAGCGTATCGTTGTTTGCAACGTTAACCCCAATGTCCACAAACCACCTGGCATAGTTAATATACGGGTCGTTATATGTACTCAGGTCCATCAAAGGCGATGAGAGTTGTGTATAGCCGTCGTCCACATCACCCATGACCGGATTCCCGCCTATGTTGGCGGTCACGTAACACTGGTTCGAACAGTCGTTTTGCACGTCCTCATTCGGGTTGAACCAGATGGCAGCGCCTGTGCCGACAGGTACGGCCCGTTCCCAATCGCCTACCGTACAGGTGCTGGTGACGGTCCACCCGAAGTCAAACGTATAATCGTCGTAATACCCGGGGTCGAGGTTGATCACAAGGGGTGCAGCCGCAGGCAGGGTTTGCGTGAGGCAACGTGTATGGAATCCCCACTTTCCCGCGGTAAATACCGTTGCGCCGGATGTTACGCCGGAAAGCGAAAAGTTACCAGTCGCGTCTGTCGACAGCGTAAACGAGGAGCCCCCGGCATCTTCGATCAGGACATGAGCATTCGGGATCGGGTTCCCGGTTCCGGTTTCCACCACCTGCCCGGCGGCAAAGAAAGGAACCAGTTCAACATCCAGCGTGGTGAGCACCCCTGTATTGAGTGCGACGCCGCTGATGGTCTTGGTGATGTACCCGCCTTTGCTGAATGCCACATCGAACGTTCCCGGTGAAGGCGTTCCCGTCTTGTAATCACCAGAAAAGCCGGAAGCGGTGGTCTTCCCGGCTCCCAGGATGCTGACCGTGGTCCCGCCCACCGGCTGGCCCGTCACACTGTCCGTTACATTGCCTTCCAGGTAACAGGCCCGGACGTAATACGGTGCGAACACATACAGGCCGTCGAATTCATCCGTGGCCACAATGTGGCCGGAAGGTAAATACGGTGTGGCGTCCCAGCATAGCTGGTTCCCGGTCTTGTAATTCGCAATCTCGATGAGATTGCCCGGCCGCGCGGCATCCACAATGGTCAGCTGGCTGCCATAGGATGGGTTTACCAGGAAGTCATCGATCACCCGTACATTATGAACTTCCTCGCTGGGCATGGAATCTGTCAGGTAGGTTCCAATAAGCTGGATATTGGTAATGTCCCGGACGTCATAAGCGGCCAGGGGAGCGTTCTTTACCTCGTCGGTGGTGAACAGGGTGGCATGGTCATCGGATAACCATGTATTGTGGCAAAACTGCCCGGGTGTTTGCTGGGTAGCCAGCAGCACAGGGTTGGAACGATCCGACACATCGATCACGGAAAACTGCCCCGCGTATATTTCACCCGCCCACAGTGTGTCATTGAGGATGTACCCGTCATGAATGTATTCGAGGTCGTACTGCCCCGTAAACACCGGGTTCCAGGGGTCCGGGTTCAGGTCGCAGATAATGGCCCCGCCGTTGCCGATATCGGAGCCGAAAACGAACAGGTAACCTTCGTCATCCACCTGGCATGTATGCGCGGAACCCAGCTGGCCGGCAATGGGGCCATCGCCGGTATACACTTTATGCTGAACACTGTCCGGAAGGTATGCCAGGTTTACAATGGTAACCCCGCCACCGCCTTCTGTGGTGGCATAGGCATAATCTCCAAACGTCTTGATTTCACGCCAGAGGCTGTTCGCCGCGGGCACGGTCAGCAGCAGTGTCGGGTTGGCCGGATCGGTCACATCTGCAATGGCCAGGCCGTTCCCGGCGCCAACAAGTGCATATTCATTACCAGCTGAATCCACATGATGCCAGACACCGGCACAGGTCGTGCCCGGGAACGGAAGGTGGCCGAGCAACTGGAGGTTGAACTGGCCGTTCACCTTTCCGGTAGCGACGCCTAACAAAAGAAACGCGATAATTTTTTTCATGGCTTTGAAAACAGAAGGGAGGACAGCGGAATTCATGAGCCCGCACCACGCTCATTATGGAAAGCAATTTCGGAAATTTCCATGAACCACGTGCTTCAGAACCTGAAAGTTACAGGAACCCGACAATTGCATAATCTTTATCTTCGCAGACCCAAATTTTAAAAGAGGATGAAATACGATCTGATAGTGCTTGGAAGCGGTCCCGGCGGGTATGTGGCCGCCATCAGGGCTTCACAGCTGGGAATGAAGACGGCCGTGGTGGAGAAGGCGGAGCTCGGGGGTGTCTGCCTCAACTGGGGTTGCATCCCGACGAAAGCCCTGCTTAAGAGCGCCCAGGTGTTCGAGTACCTGATGCACGCCAAGGATTACGGTCTGAGTGCCGGTGAGGTTGACAAGGATTTCGACGCTGTCGTGAACCGTTCAAGGAAGGTTGCGGAAAAGATGAGCAAGGGCGTTCAGTTCCTTATGAAGAAAAACAAGATTGACGTGATCGCCGGCACCGGGCGGGTTATGCCGGGCAAGCAGGTTTCGGTAAAGAGCCGGGACGGCAAGGAAGCGGCATATTCCGCTTCACATATCATCATCGCCACGGGGGCGCGTTCAAGAGAGCTTCCGAACCTGAAACAGGACGGCAAGAAAATTATCGGGTACCGGGAAGCCATGGTGCTTGAAAAACAACCCGCTTCCATGATAGTAGTGGGTTCAGGGGCCATCGGGAGCGAATTCGCTTATTTCTATAATACGATGGGCACCAAGGTCACACTTGTGGAATACATGCCGCAGATCGTTCCGGTGGAGGATGAAGAGGTGTCAAAGGCCCTCGCCCGTTCATTCAAAAAACAGGGCATAAAGGTCATGACCGGTGCGGAGGTTACAGGGGCCGAAACGAGCAGCAAAGGGTGCAGGGTTTCGGTCAGGATGGGTGAAAAGGAAGAGACGCTTTCAGCTGACATCGTGCTGAGCGCGGTAGGCATCAGCTCCAACATTGAAGGCATTGGCCTGGAAGATACCGGGATCGCCACGGACAAAGGAAAGGTGCTGGTGGACGGATATTTTCAGACCAATATCCCGGGTTATTACGCTATTGGCGATATCGTGCACGGCCCGGCGCTGGCGCATGTGGCCTCCCATGAGGGGATTACCTGCGTGGAGCGTATTTCGGGGATGGACGTGGAACCAGTGGACTATGGCAACATTCCGGGTTGTACCTATTGCCAGCCGGAAATCGCATCGGTGGGAATGACGGAGAAGGCCGCCAAGGAAAAGGGACACGAGGTCAAGGTGGGACGCTTCCCGTTCAGCGCATCCGGCAAGGCCAGCGCTGCCGGCAATAACGAAGGGTTCGTTAAGGTGATTTTCGATGCCAGGTACGGGGAGTGGCTGGGTTGTCATATGATAGGCTCCAATGTAACCGAAATGATCGCGGAGGCGGTTGCGGCACGAAAGCTTGAGACGACCGGCCATGAGATCCTCAAGTCCGTTCACCCGCACCCGACCATGAGCGAGGCTGTCATGGAAGCAGTCGCGGAAGCCTACGGGGAAGTAATTCATCTTTAAGACCAGCAACGGATTTCTGCCATGCGTGAACTGCAGTTTCGTGAAGCACTGAATGAGGCCATGTCTGAGGAGATGCGGCGTGACCAGTCGGTATTTCTCATGGGGGAGGAGGTGGCGGAATACAACGGTGCCTACAAGGTAAGCCAGGGCATGCTCGACGAGTTTGGCAAGAAGCGCGTGATTGACACGCCGATATCCGAACTTGGGTTTACGGGTATCGGGGTAGGCGCGGCCATGAACGGCCTGCGGCCCATCATTGAATTCATGACGTTTAACTTTTCACTGGTAGCCATCGACCAGGTCATCAACAGCGCCTCCAAGATGATGCAGATGAGCGGCGGGCAGTTCAATGTCCCCATTGTGTTTCGGGGCGCCACTGCCAGCGCCGGGATGCTGGCCGCACAGCATAGCAATGCGTTTGAAAGCTGGTACGCCAACTGCCCGGGCCTGAAAGTGGTAGTGCCTGCCAATCCGGGCGATGCCAAGGGGCTGCTCAAGTCGGCGATACGGGACGACGACCCTGTCATATTCATGGAGAGCGAACAGCTGTACGGCATGAAAGGCGAGGTGCCGGAAGGAGAATACCTCATGCCCATTGGAGTGGCTGACGTCATACGTCGGGGCCGTGACGTGACGCTGGTGTCTTTCGGAAAGATGATGCACCTCGTGAATGAAGCCACCGAATCCCTGAAGCAGTCTAATATCGATGTGGAAGTGATCGACCTGCGTACGGTTCGCCCCATCGACTATGATACCGTAATCCGTTCGGTCAGGAAGACCGGCCGGCTGGTGGTGGTCGAGGAATCCTGGCCCCTGGGGTCCATTGCCACGGAATTGACTTTCAAGGTGCAAAAGGAAGCTTTTGATTACCTCGATGCTCCCGTGCATCGGGTGATGGGCGCCGACGCTCCCATGCCGTATGCACCGACCCTGGTGGAAGCGTACCTGCCCAACCCGGCACGTATTGCCGAAGCGGTGAAATCCGTCATGTATTTGTAAGCCGGCTTGCCGGCCACGTCCGGACTTACGGACGAATGACCATTACCGTTCCCAAAAGATCCTTTCCACGGTAAACGGCACAGGAATATTTCCCGGGTGGCAGTTCACCAAGGTCGATCCCTTCCTGGTAATGCCCCCTCAGCACGGTTCTTCCGTTTAGGTCAGAGATCGTATAGAGGGCCATTTCCGGGATGTTGTCCAGTAACAGCAATCCTCCCGAAGGATTGGGATAGGCCAGGATGGCATCCTTTTT
>JAHEKC010000020.1:14660-35105 GCA_024638565.1 Bacteroidota bacterium | reverse complement strand
GCCGAAGTTGAGGCCATCACGCACCTGGATGACTTCACCGCTTTCGTCGATGATCGTGCGAAGGGTATAGTTACCTGCGGGCGGCATGGCACTGGAAATACCAATCTGGCATACGTTCCCGTAGCACATGCCCACCCCGTCAATAACCGCACGGGTACGTACATCGTAGAAGCTGCCCACCTGGAGCGCAGGCTGTACATCGCTGAGCTTAACCCACCGTGAGGCGGAAGTGTGCGTGGATACATTACCCGGATTGGAAGCATCCGTGAACTCAAATTCATAGGATGGCAGTACACCGTCATAATGCAGTACGCGCTGCACCTTGATGCTGTCCGAAAGGGCGAGGCTCAGGTTCGGGCAGAAAGGCGCTTCAAGGTCGACCTGGCGGATCGAACGAACCACCACCACTTCAGACTGTGCTTCGCACAATTCACCGGCCTTGTACAGGTATGATACGGATACCGTATCGAGTGACGGGCCTCCGGATCCGCTTAGTGCCACCTGAACGGACTGGGCTGTCTCCCCGGAACTCCACAGGTAAGAGGAGGTACCGCCATCGGCGTCAAGCATTACATTGCCGGGCTTGCAGAACGTGAGCGGACCCTGGGCCGAAACAGCGGGCACAGCGGTGGGCACAGCATTTACAAGTTGTTCCGACTGTCCGGAGCAACCGAACTGGTTGGTAATGGTGACCGCGTACAGGCCGGGCTGGGTGACATTAATCGATTGGGAGGAAGCACCCGTGCTCCACTGGTACGACTTAAAGAAGCCCTGTGCATTCGCCGAAAGGCTGACGCTAGGATTGTCACAAAGGTTCGTCGACCCGTTGGAAGATATGCTCGCAATCGGTGACGGGAAGAACAGGAACAACCGCGGCTGGCTTTTAACGTTCTTTGTGTTGCCGTTTGCCGCGGTACCGGTTACCGTAACCCTGCGAAGGGCGGACGAATTTACCACGACGGTCGCCGTCGTTTCACCACTGTTCCATTGATAAGCGTAGGGGCCGCTTAGCCCGCTGATGTTAACCGTCAGTACAAGAGACTGACCCTGGCAGTTTACCGTGGGACCGACTATGGAAACCGATTGGCCATAGCCGGCGGAACCCAGCAGCAAAACCGCAGCGGCCAGCAGGCCTGTCATTTTAAGTTTTCCAGTAAAAGTTTTCATATGCATCGAGTTTTTATTTGGTGCCTGTTTCGTTGTTTCTAATTTAACCATTTGTGTTGCTAAACGGCATTATGCAGCTGTTTTTTTTCGAACACGGTAACAAAAGTACCCGTTTAAAAAAAAAAAACTTCACTTTTGGACAAACCGTCGGGTTTATCAGGTTAATGACCTGAATCCGGCGGTCAATTGTCATGGTGCCATCAGCCGCCGGTAAAACCAACCTGAATATCAATCCGATGACCGTTACCGGGATGCCGGGCTTGCTGCGCCGGCTGCTCTTTCCCGTGCTGCTCCTGCTGGGGATCATGCATCCCCTGCAGGCCCAGCGCTATCACTTTACCACCTACTCTATTGCGGACGGCCTTCCTAATAATCAGATATTTAGTGTTATCCAGGATCGCAACGGCCTGCTTTGGATCGGAACGGCAAAGGGGGCCTGCCGGTTCGACGGCATGAACTTCTACACGTTCGAGCAGGACAACGCCTTGTCGCAGAATCCCGTACGCGCCATCTTCGAAGACAGCAAGGGGCACATCTGGCTGGGCATGATCCGCAAAGGATTATGCAGGTTCGACGGCAGCCGGTTTACTTTCTTTAACATGGATAACGGGTTGCTTAGTGACATTATATACGCAATCAACGAAGATAACAAGGGACGTATCTGGATCGGCACCCGGGACGGCCTGAACATGTACGACGGAACGAAGTTCCATCCTTACACGGACCTGGGAGGCCTCGCCAGCAACACGGTTTATGATATAAAGGCCGACGGTGACCATTTATGGATTTCCACCCTGGGAGGCATAAGCAGGTTCAATGGAAAAAGCTTCAGGAATTTCGGGATCGATGAAGGCCTCACGCATAATATTAGTTACGTATCCGTCCTGTCCGGCAACGAGGTCTGGGCCGGAACCTACGACGGTATTTCCGTTATCAGCGGTGATTCGGTGACCAACCGCAATCCTTCGTACGGACTTGCCAATACGAGGGTGCAGCATATGTCCCGGGACAGGAAGGGAAGGGTCTGGGTATGCACTTTTGGCCGTGGCGTCGTGACGCTGGATGCAGACACGGTGACCAACAGCTTCACGACCGATGACGGGCTGGCCAGTAACCACGTATTCACTTCGCAGCTTGACCGCGAGGGCAATTTCTGGTTCGGTACCGACAAGGGGCTGTCGCGATACTCCGGCAACAGGTTCGAGACCTATACTACTGATGACGGCCTGACCAACAATTACATTCTCACGGTATTTACGGATTCATCCGGATGCACCTGGTTCGGCACCCTGGCCGGCGGTATATCCTGCTTTGATAAAAACGGTTTCAGTTCCCTCCCTTTTGCCGATGAACTGAAGAATTCCACGATCTGGAGCATCACCCAGGACAAGCAAGGGCGCCTGTGGCTTGGAACCACCAGCGGTGCCGCATTGATGGATCTCACGGACAGCACGCTTACTTTCCCGTTCACCTACCTGAAAAGCGGAGTCGTACATAAAGTTCTGGTTACGAAGACCGACAATATATATTTTGCAACCGACAACGGCGTATTTACGCGCAAAGGGGTGGTGCTGGACCAGATTGGTGTGGATGACGGCCTGTTCGAGGAAAAGGCACGGGTCCTGTATGAAGACCGGGATGGAACGATATGGATCGGCACCATGAGGGGATTGTTCTACCTCGACGGCGATTCCGCCCGAAGCTTTAACAATGAACACGGGCTGCCACTCGCACCGGTTACATCGATCATCCAGGACGGCGCAGGCAACCTGGTGGTGAGTACCTATGACTTCGGGCTGATCCTTTACTATAAGGACGAAGGCCGCGTCCGGGAACTGAACAAGACATCAGGGCTGAATAACAACAGGCTGCTGTTCGCGCACCTGGACCGGAACAGAACCCTGTGGCTGGGTACGCCCGAGGGACTCGACGCCGTGCATTGGGACTATTTTCTCGAAAGCGGACAGGTCAATATTTCGCATTTAGGAAAAAGCAATGGCTTCTTCGGAACAGAAGCCAATGCTGCCAGCAATGAAAAAACCGGTGATGTCTGGTTTGGTACCGTAAACGGTGCCATCCGGTACCGGCTTGACGAGGGAATCGGGCGGCAGCAGTTTCCGCTGGTTAATCTCAACAACATTCAATTGTTTTTGAATGATGTCGACTGGTCCGACATAGCCGATAACGTGGACCGGCGTACAGGATTACCCCTGAACCCTGTACTTGAATACAACCAGAATTACCTGAGCTTTTTCTTTTCGGGCATTTACCTTACCGCGCCGGAGGAGGTTACCTACCGGTTCATGCTGGAGGGATTCGACAAGACATGGTCACCGGTAACGAAACAATCCGTGGCTAATTATTCCAATGTTCCCCCGGGTGAATATACGTTCAAGGTCCAGGCGACCGCTAACCTGAAAGACTGGTCGGCACCGGATATGTTCGCATTTACCATCACACCACCGGTCTGGAAAACGCCGGCCTTTTACATTCTGTACATTTTAATTGCTGCCGGGTTTATCGTGCTGTTCATCCAGGTACGGACACGGAAACTGCGGATGTCACAACTCATGCTAAGGAAAAAAGTGGAGATGCGCACCACGGAGCTTAACGAGAAAAACATCGAACTGGAAAAACTGTCGTTGGTGGCCAGCGAAACGGATAATGCCGTTATGATCTTCGATGAGAAAAAGGAACTGGAGTGGGTGAACGTGGGATTCGAAAAACAAACCGGGTACAGCCTCAGGGAAGTAAAAGCCGGGCTCGGCAATACGATCTACGACATCTCGAGCAACCCGGTTATCAGGGACATCATCACGGAATGCATCCGGGGTAAATCCTCCGCCACGTATGAGAGCGTCTTCGATACCAAGCAGGGAAAATCGATATGGCTCTCGTCTACCCTCAACCCCATCTTCAATGACGAAGGAAAGCTGATGAACCTGGTGGTGGTGGATACCGACATTTCGTACAGGAAGGAAATGGAAGAGCAGATCAAGGAATCGCTGGAAGAAAAAGGACTCCTGCTGAAGGAGATTCATCACCGGGTCAAGAACAACCTTCAAATCATCATCTCCCTGTTTAACCTGCAATCCGGTTACGTTGACGATGACAAGGCCTACAAGGCACTGCGCGAGGGACAGGATCGCATCAAGTCCATGGCGCTGATCCATGAGCGCTTTTACCAGGCGGACGGGACCACCCGTATCGACTTCGACGATTATATCAGACGTCTTTGCGAAAGCCTCCTGGCATCGGCTGACGGGCTGCAGGAAAGGGTGCGGATGAAGTTCGAACTGCAGAAGATTTCACTTGATATAGACTCCGCCGTTCCCTGCGGACTGATCATTAACGAGCTGGTGAACAATTCCATCAAGCATGCCTTTCCCGGCAAAAGAACAGGATCCATTTTTGTATCCTTCAGCAGGGATGCAGACCGAAAACACCGGCTGGTGATCGAAGACGATGGCATAGGCCTGCCTGCCGGCTTCGACCTGCTGAAGGCCGATACGCTTGGCATGCAGCTGGTGACCGCCCTCACTGACCAGCTGGAAGGGACCGTTCGAAACGAACCGGCAAAAGGAAGCCGCTTCGTGATCGAATTCGTGAAAGCCTGACAAGCCCGTATCTGTTTATATCTTTAACAAAACCTTTCCGGTTCATAGCGAAAAAATTTTGATAATTACATCCCAACCTGGTAAATGAAACGCATGGCCAAAACCAAGATTCTGATTGTAGAAGACGAAAATATCGTCGCCAAGGATATCCAGAATACGCTCTCCCGGCTCGGATACGAAGTGCCTGCCACCGCATCATCAGCCGGTATGGCGTTTGAAAAGCTTGAAGAGGTAAAGCCGGATCTTGTTTTTCTCGATATCCGGCTCAAGGGCGATGTGGATGGTATCCAGATCGCGGAACGGATCAAGACCGAATACGATATCCCGGTGATCTTCCTGACTTCCTACACCGATAAAAACACCCTTGACCGTGCCAAGGTAACGGAGCCGTACGGATACCTGGTCAAGCCCTTCAATGAACCCGACCTCCAATCGACCATTGAAATGGCGCTCTACAAATTCCAGAAGGACCACGCGACCCGGGCCGACAAGAACCTGTATGCAAAGGCCCTCAGCCACCTGTCAGAAGCGGTCATCATTACGGATATTGACGGGAAGGTGAATTTCCTGAACCAGAAAGCCGAAAGCCTGACCGGCGCGGGCAGCGATGCGGCGGCCGGAAAGGACATTTCAACGCTGATAAAGTTCGAATGCAGCGAAGCGAAACTGATCAACCAGGTGAACTACAAGCACCTGATCTCGCAGAACAAGGATTTTAGCTTTGAACGCGTGGCCGTCACCGCGGGAAAGACAAAGGCGTTCGAGGGCTCCCTTACTTCCTCCCCGGTGCAGAATGAGAAAAACCAGCTGATCGGCTGTGCCTTTGTCGTTTCGGAACAATCAACCTCGGATGGCACCGGCAAGGAGGCCGCCCCTCCCCTGCCGTTCGACAACCTGGTTATCCAGGATTCCTTCTTCGTGAAGAAATCTTCCATGCTCGTAAAGGTGTACCTGGAAAACATCCAGTGGATCCAGGCCATGGACAATTATGTGATCATCCAAACCACCACGGACCAGTTTATCATCCATTCCACCATGCGGGATATAGAGATGAAACTCCCAAGCAAAAAATTTCTGCGGGTACACAGGAGCTATATCATCCCCATTGAAAAAATCAGCGTCCTCGACGAAAACACGGTTAAAATTGGCGACAAGACCATTCCCGTTGGAAAGTCGTACAAGGATGCATTCATGGAACGGCTGAACTTCCTGTAAGGCTGGTGAAGTGATTCGTAATCGGAAATCCGTGAACGGTGACCTTACAGCATTCGTTATTGCCAGCGGCGACGACAGGCGGCACGAAGCATTCTCATGCCTGAATCTTAAATCCCAAAAAGTTGTCTGATCCGTTGGTGATTGCCGCGTCGTTCCGTCCCTTATGGGTCTGGCCCCGCAATGACGAATCACCGGAACCGCAATCCCCTGCCTGAACGCCGCCGGGCGGGCGGACCGTAAACCCTAATCTTCCTGCTGCAGTGACAACTTCCGGATCACCACCATCGGTCCCGGGCAATGCGTCGTATGACAGGCAATGCAGGCTGAAACGAGATTCTCATAATTGGATCGCAGGTTTTCCGCACGGCTATCCTGGTATTGCCTGAGCGCATTCAGGTACAAACCGGCAAACGTATTGTAGTACTCGTTCTTGGTGTGATCCGAGGTTGGTTCCGCGGAATGCAGTGCATCGAAATAAACGGAATCCGACGGAAGCATGTCGGCCATTACGTCAGCCCGGGCGTTTAACGCATGTACGTGCATTTCCCTCATTAAAAGCGAGAGTTCACTGGAACCGTTCGGGTTGATGTCCGTGGAATCCGCCCACGCGGCCTGAAATACCATTCCGCCCCTGTCCGGAGCGGAACATACCGCCAGCGCCAGGAGCCCCGCGGTGACCAGGAAGGTCTTCTTGATCTGAAACATGCCTTGCAAAGTTAAGCATGCAGGACGGTTAAATCCCCGCGGCCATG
Organism: Bacteroidota bacterium; assembly: GCA_024638565.1. GTDB lineage: Bacteria > Bacteroidota > Bacteroidia > AKYH767-A > OLB10 > JAHEKC01. Next base: position 28,354 of record JAHEKC010000020.1, on the reverse strand, counting down.
GCTTCAAAGGATCGCTTCACACGCTTTTGCCTGAACAGCCATTCGAACACCACCACGGACACGAGTGCACATAATGCCCCGGCCCCCACGTCGAGGATATAATGGTGATTGCTATAAACCGCTGTAAACCATACGCCTAACAGGAATACAAGGAATAGCCAGTTGACCGGACCGGACCGCCTTTTCAGTCCATAATAGAGGAGTATCACCGGGTACGCGGAGTGAAGGGAGGGCATGGCGGCAAAAATATTGGCGTTCTTGGAATAGATGGATCCGAACAACGGGAATCCGATCAGGTCATCGAAACGCAGCAATCCGGCCGGGCTGGCCGGAGTATCCCGCAGAAACTCAAATCCATAGTCGGAAACGAACCAGGGCGGCGCCGCCGGGTACAGGTAGTAAACCACGAACCCGACGATATTGGTGGCTACGAATGCCCATGCAAAGCGGAGATAATAAACCTTGTCCCTGAAGTACAGGTATATCGCGAACGCAAGCGGAACCGGAACCCAGTTGAGGTAGAAAACGCCTGCCAGGAAGTCGGCAACCGGGTTATGGTGAATCCCGAAATATTCGTTGGGGGTGAGGCCGGAGGGCAAACCGAACAGGGTTTTTTCGAGCTGGTACAGGTCGCCTATATGCACGTCATTGACCTCGTAGTTGGGACAGATGCGCATGCTGTCATATATCACCCAATACAGGATGAACACGCCCAGGGCCTTGATAAAACGGCGGGTAGCCGGGCTCATGGTCCAGCATACGAGAGAAAGCAGGATGAGGAAATAATGGTCGCCCCGGAAGCCCACGGCAAAGCCCACCCACAGGCAATAGGCCGCCAGCAGGAACAGCAGCATCGCGGATTCAGTCCGCCACCAGGGACGGCTGGATTCAGGCATGGAAAGGCACGGGTTTCGTGAACAGCGGTCGAAATTAGAAAATGATTTCCTGGCCTGTTTCAGGCGGGACAAGGTTTTGCGCGTTTTCTATTTTAGCTACCGGAATAACCGCAGTTTATGCCTGTTTTCCAGCCTTTCGTGAATGACGGGAAATCAGGACATAAGGCACCGGTGGCGGTTAATAATTGCTTAATATTTAAACAGAAAGCATACCTTTGCAAATCCTTGCAGGGAAAACGGAAAAGCAATGAATCAAATTCAGGCTCAGGCTCCTTACCAGGTATTTACGTCTGCCGGTGAGCTTACTGCTGAACACATAGCCTTTTTCAATAAAAATGGATTTATCCATTTTAAGCAGTTTATATCCAAGGAGGAAACTGCTGCGTTATTGAATTCGGTCCGGGAGGTGCATGCGCAATGGATTCGTGACGGAAGAGAGAAGGTCAACGGCATCCCGATCGTTTACGGACAGGATGAAAACGGTGACCGGATCGTGCAGCGATCACCCTTTACATCGTTGTTCTCCCCCGAGATCAGAAATTTGTTGTCGAGCGGCCGCCTGGACTCTTTCCTGAAACTGTTGCCGAGCCCCGACGCGCGGATCGCAGAGAACGAGAAAGACGGTGTGGTGGTGAATCATTATGTCAACCACAAGAAGAGCGGGCTCAAGCAGATGGGCTGGCATACGGACAGCGCCAGGGATATCTTTTACTTTCACAAGGTTCAGCCGATGCTGAATGTGGGGATCTACCTCACCGACTCCAAGGAGGATCAAGGAGGGCTGAGGGTCCTGCCCGGCACGCACAACCAGAGTATCCACAGGCTGCTGTTCAGGAAGAAGCAGTTCATCAGTATGCGCGAAGACAAGAACGAAGTGCTTGTGGAAGCAGAAGCGGGTGATCTGGTAATTCATAACGGCGCCATCTGGCATCGCGTGGCCATGTCGCCCCTGACCGGCCCGGAAAGCAGACGTATTACCATGTACGTACCGATCATAAGCGGGAAGGCAGTGGTCAAGGGAGATCACAGCAAAACCCCCTTCTACCACAAGCTGCGCTTCCTCGCGAAGAAATAACAGCTATGCGGCTTTTTCCATGCCGCACAAACGTCTTACATCATACTTACCCATTTAAAATATAAATCATGTCAATTCAGGTACAGGAACCGAAAGGCACCCTGGGCATCTTGACCCCCGGGCTGGGTGCCGTCGCCACTACATTCATCGCCGGTGTGCTCGCCATCCGGAAAGGTGCCGGAAGTCCGGTGGGTTCGCTTACGCAACTCGGCAACATCAGGCTTGGCAAAAGGACAGAAGGTGATTTCAGGCAGCCACTCATCAAGGATTTCGTTCCCCTCCAGGACCTGGACGCGATAGCCTTCGGTGGCTGGGATATTTTTGAGGATAACGCATATGACGCCGCCGTGAAAGCGGATGTCATCAACGCCCAAATGCTCGATCAGGTGAAGACTGAATTGTCCGCCATCAAGCCCATGAAGGCTGTTTTTGACAAGCAGTTTGTGAAAAACCTGGACGGCGACTGGGTGAAGAAGGCCACCACTAAAATGGAGCTGGCCGGCTTGCTGATGGACGATATCCGGAATTTCAGGGAGCAGCACAACTGCGACCGGCTCGTCATGGTATGGTGCGGTTCCACCGAGGTATTCACGGAGCTGTCCGCGACCCACCAGTCCATCGAAAGCTTCGAAAACGGCCTGCGTGAAAACAGCGCGGACATCTCCCCCAGCATGATATACGCTTACGCGTCGATCAAGTGTGGTGTTCCCTTCGCGAACGGCGCTCCCAACCTCGCCTGCGATATCCCTGCCCTGCTCGAACTGGCCGTGCTGAACAACGTCGCCGTGGCCGGCAAGGATTTCAAGACCGGGCAGACGCTCATGAAAACCATCGTGGCCCCCGGTCTGGCGGCGCGTGCGCTGGGGATCAAGGGCTGGTTCTCAACCAATATCCTCGGGAACAGGGACGGCGAGGTGCTGGACGACCCTTCCAGCTTCAAGACCAAGGAAGTTTCCAAGCTGAGTGTGCTGAAAGATATCCTTCCGCCGGACCTCCACCCCGAGTTGTACAAGGATCTTTACCATAAGGTAAATATCAACTATTACCCGCCCCGTGGCGATAACAAGGAAAGCTGGGATAACATTGACCTGTTCGGATGGCTGGGCTATGAAATGCAGATCAAGATCAACTTCCTGTGCCGGGACTCCATCCTCGCGGCACCCATCGTGCTCGACCTGGCACTCTTCCTTGACCTGGCCCAGCGTTGCAGGATGTCAGGCATCCAGGAGTGGCTTTCGTTTTACTTTAAATCCCCGCAAACAGCGCCCGGGCTCAATCCCATACATGATATTTTCAAGCAGCTCATGAAACTGGAAAATACATTGCGCCACATCATGGGTGAAGACCTGATTACCCATCTCGGGCTCGATTACTACGAGGCGCTTGCTGAAAAGACCCCCTGAAACGGTGGAATTAAAAGCCACGCGCCCGTGCCGCGGGACGGCCTGTCGCCCGGGATGCTTATCTCTTGTTACTATTAATGCCTGTAAAGGTTGAAGTCCATCTATAAAGCTATTGCCAGCGGAGCCGGAAGCGGATACGCACCTTTTGCACCCGGTACCGTCGGATCAGCAGTCGCCTGTGGCTTCATTGCGGCCCTGCATGCCGCTGCCGGAAGCGACACCTACCTTTACCAGGGATTGCTGATACTGCTGTTGCTGCTGCTCATTTTCGCGGGCATGCATGCCATCCACAGGCTGGAAGGCGAATGGCCCCATGATGCACCCCGCATCACCGTCGATGAAATGGCAGGCATGACACTTGCCATGGTCGCCGTTCCCTACAGCTGGCATACGTTGCTGGGTGCTTTTGTCCTGTTCCGGTTTTTTGATATCCTGAAACCATTCGGCATCAGGAGTCTTGAAAGGCTGCCCAATGCATGGGGTGTCATGCTCGATGACCTTCTCGCGGGCGTCTTCGCCAATATTGTGATGCAGGTAATTCTGCTTGCCGTACTGAACACCTGATTGCCCGCGAACCATCACGCGCCACCTGAACCGTGCATACCTGCATCGCGCCCGGCTGATTTTGTACTTTTAGCGCCATCGGCCGTAAGGCAAACCCCCCTAACCTGAAAATGAATATGAGCAACAGGATCACACATTTTGAAATCCCCAGCGACGATCCGGAAGAGACAATGGAGTTCTACCGTTCCATCTTCGGATGGAATTTCCGGCGATTCGGCAATGAGGATTACTGGTTTGCCGTTACCGGCGATGCCGCAAACCCAGGCATCAACGGGGCGGTTTTGAAGAAGCGCGATCCGCAACAACCCATGGTGAATTCAATCCGGGTCGATGACCTCGACGCCATGGCCGCGAAAGCCGAGCAGGCCGGCGCACAGGTAGTCGTTCCCAAAATGCCCATTGCGGGTATGGGATGGCTTTGCTATTTCAAGGATCCGGCCGGGAACATCCACGGCATGTGGCAGGAGGACAAGGAAGCGAAATGACCCCCGGAGAAAACCTGAAGGAAGAAGTGCCCGCATGAAGTCCGCCAACTATAAGAAACTCAACAGGGATTCGTGGAACAAGCGAACTGACCTCCACATCAAATCTGATTTTTACGACAACGATGGCTTTATCAAGGGGCGCAACTCGCTTAACAGCATCGAACTCGACCTGCTGGGTGATATCAATGGCAAGCAGGTCCTGCACCTGCAATGCCACTTCGGACAGGATACCATCTCGCTGACACGCCTGGGCGCGCATGCCACCGGAGTCGATATTTCCGACAGGGCGATCGAGGAAGCCCGGAAGCTGGCCGAAGAAACCCGGTCGGATGCGGAGTTTATCCGATGCGACCTTTACGACCTGCCGGGACGGCTGGACAGGAAGTTTGATATCGTGTTTTCCAGCTACGGCACCATCGGCTGGCTGCCTGACGTGGATAAATGGGCTGCGCTGATCAACCGTTACCTGAAAAAAGGCGGACGATTCGTTTTCGCGGAATTTCATCCTTTCGTCTGGATGTATGACGATGACTTTTCGAAGATCAGGTACAGCTACTTCAATACCGGTCCCATTATTGAAGCGGAACAGGGTACCTATGCGGATAAAACAGCGGACCTAATCCAGGAACAGGTCTGGTGGAACCACGGCCTCGGAGAAGTGATCCAGGGCCTGATTGACCAGGACCTTGTCCTGAAGAGAATACGGGAGTTCGATTATTCCCCCTACAGCAATTTCAACGGTTCAGAACAATATGAACCGGGGAAATACAGGATACGGGGACTGGACAGCAAAATCCCCATTGTTTACGCGCTTGAAGCGGTGAAAAATAGCTGACGTGCATGGCTTAACCGTAAATTCATCGTGTCCGCTTTCTTTTGAAAGATCATTCCCCCCGTAATCCGGAAAATAAATATCGCAATCCATGAAACAGTTTCTTGCTGCCGTGCTGGCACTGGGCATGCTTCCGGCGCCAGGCCGGGCACAACAGGCATCGCCGGAAGGCGCCTACCAGCCTACCAGCCTGCCCATCCGCCTGGAAAAGATCGATGAAAAGACAAGGGCGGTAATCCGCGAACTCAACAGCCGCGATACCTCGTCCTACCTGGTCGATACCAGGCCCGTATTTTTCCAGATACAGGGCGTGGAAAACGAACAGGACCAGGTGCGGTACGCGGCACCCGTTCACCGGAACGTGGATGTCCTCATCTATGCACTTGGCGAGGTGGAAGGCGAAACGCTTGTCGATTACGGATGGATCATAGACGCCAATAACGACACCGTCTGGAAGATGACCCTGGACCAGACATCCTATGCCGGCGGGGATCCGCGTAACCGGAAAGCGGTGGTCGGGCTGACCCTTCCCGCCGGCCAGTACCGCCTCAGGTACAAATCAGACGGGAAGCACGCGAACGGCGACTGGCAGGGAGCCCCGCCGGAATACCCGTTCTATTATGGCATCACGGTCTTCAACATGAAAGCGATCGAAAAGATTAACCGCGCCACACGGTAGCCATTCCGCGATCCATTGCGCAGTGATCCGGCCGCGCCTGGTGCCGCGAAAACAAACAGGATGTTGATACGTTACGGAAATCATGGGATCTAAACTTCTGTTCTGGGCGCCACGCATCGTGGCCGCCTTTATCCTGCTCCAGACGCTGTTTTTCAAATTCTCCGCCGCACCTGAATCCGTGTATATTTTCGAAACCATGGGCATGGAGCCATGGGGACGGATCGGTTCCGGGATTGTGGAACTGATCGCGGGAATAGCGCTTCTCATTCCTTCCAGGTCCCGGGTAGGCGCATGGCTCACTCTGGGTGTGATGGCAGGCGCCATCGGCTCCCACCTCACACGGCTGGGGATCGAAGTTATGGGTGACGGCGGACAACTCTTCGGCATGGCCGTGCTGACCACCCTGTGCGCACTGGTTGTCCTGTACCAGGAACGGAAAAGACGCACCTGAATTCATGCAGCTTATTTAAAATCCAGGATCAGCCTGATTGAATGCGGACCCGCAACTTCGGTTACATTCACGGGATCATAAGTGTGCGCGATCTCGGGCGCCACATTTAATCCCTTCAGTTGCCTCTCCATCCCGATGAGAAAATCCACTACCCACCTGCTCTTTTTCGTGGCTTCACTTTCACCCGCCAGGGTATCCCGGTACGCCGGGCCCCCTGCCACGTAAGGCCTCAGGCCCTTCCGGCCCCGCGCTACGTGGATGCGGAACGGCAGAACCCCATGCGTGAGCCCCGGGACCACCTGCCGGCCCGCGGTGCCGGCACCCGCCGCGGGACCCTTGTTCATGATACGGACCCCGTGGCATCATATTGTCACTCAGCCGTTCGGGAAACATTTTCCAGGCTGTATTGTTGAAGGGGGTATACCCCCTTTACACGTGCCTGACAGTGCATCATCAGCAGTTTCCGTATTTTTGAACTCCATTCAATCCAGCTTTCCCGATGATTAAAAAACATTTTTTACTGGCCCTATTAATAACCTGTTACACAGCTTCCTACGGCCAGCCCTGGTTGCGCGGACTCCCCCAGGTATCCAACGAGTACCGTGATCCCAGGCCCGCTACCCTGCACGACCTCAAAGCGGCCTTTGATGACTACTGGAGCCAGTACGAGGTTTCGGAAGATGAAACAGAGAATGCGGAAAAAGGAGGGTACCAGCAGTTTGCCAGGTATGAATACCTGATGCGCTACAGAACCTATCCGGATGGACGGAGGTACGACCCTACCATCCTGTTGCGGGAATACGGACGGATCAGGGCAGAAACCGCCCACCTGAAAGCCGCACCCGTGGCCAACTGGACCTATATAGGCCAGGATGTGAACCCTTCCAATAACGGTGGCACGGGGAGGATAAACGTGATCCAGACGCATCCGGCCGACCCGATGATCGTTTTCGTGGGCGCTGCATGCGGCGGCCTTTGGAAAAGTACCGATGGCGGGTTTACCTGGAGCACCACCACCGACCTGTTGCCTTCGATTGCTATTGCTGACATCGCCATCGATCCCCAGCAGCCGAACACCATGTATATCGCCACAGGTGACGGGTACGGTTACGAAGTGGGCGGCGACTTCTGGGGCGGTATTTACACCGGTGGCATCTTCAAGTCTACCGACGGCGGGAATACCTTCTCTCCTACCTCGCTGTCTTTCGAGCAAACGAACTTCCAGATCTTCAACCGCATCATTATTAATCCCCAGAATCCAAATGTCCTGCTGACATGTTCCAGGAACTTCATCTACCGGTCGGCTGATGCCGGCCAAACGTGGATCCGCGTTTTTTCCGGCAGGGTATACGACCTCGAATTCAAGCCTGGCGACCCCAACACGGTTTATGCCGCGCTGGGCGCACTCATATACAAGTCTACCGACGGCGGCCAGTCCTGGTTCTCCAGTGCCGGACTGTCAGGCGCCTCCGGCAGGATGTCCATTGCCGTAACTCCAGACAACCCTGATGTGATCTATGCGCTCAGCGCATCCGGCGACCTGTGGAAGTCACCGGACGAAGGCGTTACCTTCAACATTAAAACGTCACCGGCTATATTCAGCACCTTTTACGGCTATTACGACAATGTTCTGGAAGTATCCGCTTCTGATGAAAATGTCGTGCTGACGGGCGGTGTCGACATAGTCCGTTCAAATACCGGCGGGAATACCTGGTACGACAACAACGGACAGGGCTCCACCGGCGTGCACGTGGACCAGAAGGATTTTGAATTCGATCCCTCCTCCGCCAATACCTATATAGCGGCGAACGACGGCGGAATCTACAAGACATACAACGGCGGCAATACATGGGTGAACCTGGGAGATGACATCAAGATCAAGCAGTATTACCGTTTTTCCTCCAGCGCATCCAACCCTTCCATCTATTATGCCGGGTCCCAGGATAACGGCACCGACCAGTTTACAGGGTCATTCTGGCGCAAGGTGTATGGCGGCGACGGCATGGACTGTGCGGTCAACCCATCCAATTCCAATATTGCCTTTGTCTCTTCCCAGTACGGCAATTTCAGGAGAACTACAGACGGAGGGAATAACTTTTCAGGAGTTTCCCCCGCGAACCAGTCCGGCGCATGGGTCACCCCCATCGCCATCCATCCGGTCAACCACAGCACGGTTTTCGTGGGCTACCAGGACCTGTTCCGCTCCACCAACAACGGTTCCAACTGGACGCCGATAAGCACCAACGTATTCGGCAATGACGATATTGACCGGATTCGCATATCACCGTCGAACCCCAACTTCATGTACCTGTCCACGCTAAATTCCATCAAGCGGTCGGTGGACGGCGGGTTTACATTCACCTATGCCGGCACCGGCCTTCCGCTGGGTGGCATCGCGTTGACGGATATCGCCATTTCCACGTCGGACCCGGACCATGTATGGGTGACTTTTTCCGGTTACACGGGTCATAACAAGGTATTCAGGACCGTGGACGGCGGCGCCAACTGGACCAACCTGACCGACAACGGCCTGCCCAACCTGCCGGTAAACTGCATCGTGTACCAGCCAGGCTCGAATGACATGGTTTACGTGGGCACCGATATCGGCATGTATTACAGGGATAACTCGATGCCGGGCTGGCGGCCGTTCAATGACGGGCTTCCAAATGTCATGGTCAGCGACCTGGAGATCATTACGGCCACCGGCAAGATCCGGGCCGCCACCTACGGACGCGGACTCTGGGAGAGCGACCTGGCGACATCCACTTTCCATACGCTTGATGCGGGTGCCGTGGTCTTTACAGGTATCGCTTCGCAGTATTGCGATCCGCAGGTGATCCCTTCCCTTGAAATTCAGAACTTCGGTTCTGCCGCCATTACCTCACTCGACATCAATTACCGGGTGGATGCGGGACCGGTACAGACGCATGCCTGGTCGGGCAACCTGGCCTCCCTCGCAACGACCGGGGTCACCCTGCCGCAGCTTACACTTACGGACGGAATCCATACCCTTGAAGCGTTTGTCGCCAACCCGAATGGCAGCACCGACCAGAACGCTCTCAACGATTCCGCCTCCGCCACCCTGCTGGTGACAGGCACATCCATTGCGGCGCCCGTCACCGAGGGTTTTGAAAATAATTTCCCGCCTGTCGATTTCCGGCTCGATGATGCAGCGGGTATGCTCACGCAGACTTCCGCTGCCGGCGGATGGGGACAATCGCCTTCAAGCATGCGGGTGGGTTTTTACGACCATCCCAGCGGATATGCCGTCATGACCAGCGAACCGCTTGACATGACCGCACTCAGCATGCCCCAGCTTACCTTCGACGTGGCCTACAAGCGTACCACGCCGCCGATCCGTGACAGCCTGATCGTTGAGGTGTCCGATGATTGCGGTGCCACCTGGACCAAACTTTACGGCAAGTTCGGTTCTGCGCTGTCGACTTCATCAGGATACAGCTACCTGCCATTCGTGCCTTCCGGAACAGAATGGCGGAACGACGTCGTGTCCCTCACGGCGTATGCCACCGCCACCAACCTGCTGGTCCGCTTTGTCTTTGTTTCCAAGTACGGGAACTACCTGTACCTGGACAACATCAACCTCAACGACCCGCTGGGTATCAATCAGGCGGATGGCCTTACGGCCGATGTCTTTCCCGTCCCCGCATCGGGATTCGTTAACATCAGGCTTTCGGAACCGACACGGCGACCACTCGTGGCGCAACTTACGGACCTGGCCGGCAGGATAGTTTATTCCCGGCAGCTGGCGCCTGGCATAGAGTTCAGGCTTAACCTGCCCGCCAGGCTCAGCGAAGGTTATTACCGCCTTCGGTTGACGGATGGCAACCGCCAGGTCCTCAACCGTCCGCTGGTCATCGCCGGCAGGTAGGACCCGCTCCCCATGGATCAAATGTCACCGGGTGCCATCCTGATCCTGGATAATTACGATTCATTCACGTACAACCTGGCGCATTATATTGCCGGGATTACGGGCCGGGATCCCGTGGTCTGTAGGAATGACCGTATCTCCGTTGAGGAGGCGGCCGCATTCCGGCACATCATCCTTTCACCCGGCCCCGGCCTGCCGAAGGATGCCGGTATCATGCCACGGCTGATCGATGCCTGCCATCGCAAATCGAATATCCTGGGGGTATGCCTGGGCATGCAGGGCATCTGTGAATATTTCGGCGCTGCCCTTCAAAGAATGAAACTGGTCAGGCATGGCGTGGCACGCGAGGTAAAGGTTGAGGATCCTGCGGATCCGCTTTTCCGTTCACTGCCGGACCGTTTTGCGGCGGCACGCTACCACTCGTGGATTTGCGAAAACCTGCCTGCTGACCTGGCGGTAACCGCAACAGGTCCGGAAGGCGAAGTGATGGCCGTAGCCCACCGGACGTACCCGGTCCGCGGCGTGCAGTTTCATCCCGAAAGCGTGCTTACGCCCGATGGCAGGAGAATGCTCCGCAACTGGATTGAACACAGCATGCAAAAGGAACCGCATGGCGTACAGGCCTAACGATCATTTTGCCCGCAAGGCGAAACGCGAGCAATACGCGGCACGTTCCGTCTACAAGCTTGAGGAGCTGGACAGAAAGCACAGGATCCTGAAGCCCGGTTTCCGTGTGCTGGACCTTGGCGCCTCGCCGGGCTCCTGGTCCCAATATGCCTCCCGCATGGTGGGCGACAGCGGCAGGGTGACAGGTGTTGACCTCAAGCCCGTCAGCATTACACTGCCCAATACGTCGTTTATACAGGCCGGCATCGGTGAATGGCCGGAAAGCGAAAGACCGGGATGGATGGCCGGTCCCTATGACGTGGTGCTTTCCGACATGGCACCCGCCACGACAGGCAACAGGGTGACGGACCAGGCCAGGAGCCTTGAGCTTTGCCAGTTGGCGCTCAGCGCCGCCGAAAGCAGCCTCCGCCCTAACGGGCATTTTGTCTGCAAGATCTTCGAAAGCGGGGATATGATGGAATTCCACGCGGAGCTGAAAAGCGCTTTTGCCAGCGTGCACCTGCACAGGCCCAAAAGCGTACGAAAGGGCAGCACGGAAATTTTCATGGTCGGGATGCAATATCAGAAACAATGATACCCGGGCACTCTGCCGGCAAGGCGTTTCCGCAGGGTGGTGTTATATTTGCCCGCATGCATGCACGCCTTACAGCCATCCTATTGTTATTGCTTCCTTTCATGTCCGCCGGACAGTCGTTCCGCATTTACAAGGGGGATACGATCAACGTCACGGATAAGAACGGCTTGAAACAAGGTACCTGGAGAAGGTATTATGAAAGTGATACCCTTTTCACGGAAACCCGGTACAAGGGCGGGAAACCCGTTGGCGCCACACGGACTTATTACCCGAACGGCAAGCGCAAGGCAGTGGTGACCCATAACGGCAACCAGTCGGCCATGACAGGGTACCATGACAACGACAGCATTATGGTAACAGGAACCTACGTGAACCTGGAAAAGGACGGTCTGTGGAAATACTATGACGAAGACGGCCGGCTGACTGCTGAAGAATCTTACGCTTCAGGAAAAAAGCACGGCACCTGGAAGATATACTATGCCAGCGGGCAGCCAGCCGAGGTAAGCACCTGGAAGGACGGAAGGCTGGAAGGGCCCATGAAGCAGTTTTTTGAAAACGGCAAAACCAAATTCGCCGCTGTCAACGAAAACGGATCCTTCGAAGGCAGGTGCAGCATGTTCCACCCCAATGGCCAGGTTTGGTTTATCGGCCAGTATCGCAACGGGCTGCGGAACGGGCAGTGGATTTACAATAACGAAAAAGGCATGCGCGATTCCGTCCAGGTTTACCATCACGGGCAGCTGATGGAGCGCAGCGAAAGATAATTTCCCCTTATCTTTGAATGAGTGCAGGTCTGCCGGCAGGGATGCCGGGATGCTGTCATTATTTTATACTGGCTTTCAGTGCCTTGAATGGAATCTGTATTGCCTGCCCCGCGTGAAATGAGCAAAAAAGGAAGGATACTGGTCGCCATGAGCGGCGGCATCGACAGCAGCGTTACAGCCATGATGCTGCACGAGGAGGGGTATGAAGTCATCGGGCTGACCATGAAGACCTGGGACTACGCCTCCAGCGGCGCTAATGGCAAGGAAACCGGCTGCTGTTCCCTGGATTCTATCAATGATGCCCGTGCCCTGGCGGTACAAATGGGGTTTCCGCATTACATTCTTGATATCCGCTCTGAGTTCGGTGACTATGTCATCGACGATTTTGTGAATGAATACATGGCCGGTCGCACGCCGAACCCATGCGTCCTGTGCAATACACATATCAAGTGGGACGCACTGCTCAGGCGCGCCGATATGCTGGACTGTGAATTCATCGCCACCGGCCATTATGCCCGCATCCGCCGGGATGGCGGACGCTACTTCATTTCAAAGGGAATGGACCCGTCCAAGGACCAGAGTTACGTCCTGTGGGGCCTGGGCCAGGAGGCGATGGCACGCACCCGCTTCCCGGTTGGAGGATTCCGCAAGGATCAGATCAGGACCATGGCGGAAGACATGGGCTTCGGGGAGCTGGCCAAGAAAAGTGAAAGCTACGAGATCTGCTTTGTGCCCAATAATGATTACCGTTCGTTTCTCAAACACCGCGTACCCGGACTGGAGGACAAGGTGGCCGGCGGGAAATTCGTGTCCACCTCGGGTGACGAGCTCGGGACACATGCCGGTTATCCCTTCTATACCATCGGGCAGCGGAAAGGCCTGGAGATCGCCCTGGGTGAACCCCGGTATGTCACACAGATCATCCCGGAAACCAATACAGTAGTACTGGGCACGGTGGAAGAGCTTGACCGTCAAAAAATTGGGGTCCGAAACATAAACCTCGTTAAATTTGTTTCGTTAAAGGAGCCAATGGAAGCCATCACGAAAGTGCGATACAAGGACCCGGGCACGTGGAGTACCCTCCGCCAGCACGGCGACCGCATGGAAGTGGAGTTTCACAAACCCGTACGTGCCGCTGCGCCCGGTCAGAGCGCCGTGTTTTATGATGGCGACGACGTGATCGGTGGTGGATTCATTGAAAAGCCCGTTCTGAACAGCTGAAGAACATGAAACACTTCATCCCGTTTGTTTTTATACTGGCGCTGGCATCCGTTTTCCAGTCCTGTAAAAAGGACAGCGAAGTATCTGTATTCACCGGCTACACCTATTTTCCGTCCCAGGTCGGGCACGAGATCATTTATGACGTGGATTCCATTTACAAGGATGGGTTCACCGGCATGGTCGACACCGTGCAATTCCAGGTGCGCGAGGTAATTGAAAGTGTATTCATCGACA
>JAHEKC010000020.1:0-14650 GCA_024638565.1 Bacteroidota bacterium | reverse complement strand
GACAACGAAGGGCGGCCTACGCTCCGGCTGGAGCGGTACAAAAGACTCAATCCGGGCGATCCCTGGGTTATTTACAAGGTATGGACAGCCAACATCGACACCAAGACAGTGGAGAAAAAAGAAGACAATGTCACCTTCGTAAAGCTCGTATTCCCGCCCAAACTTGGCCTCGACTGGAATGGCAACGCCCGGAATGACCAGGATGAGAAACGGTATGAGATTACCGATGTAAATGTGGCCGGGGCCGTTAACGGCCTGGCTTTCGATTCCACACTTACCGTTCTTCAAAATGACGAGGACCTGTTTATCCTCCGAAGCCTCGAGTTTGAGCAGTATGCCGCCGGTGCCGGCATGATCTTCAAGGAACAATTCAACGGTGAGTACAAGACCGGCAGCATCACGGAATTTGACAATTTTCTTTTGTACAGGGAGACCATCGTATCCTATTCCAACTGACTTCATGAAATCACACCTTTTCACCTTCGCCCTTGTGTCTTTTTGCATGTGTGCACAGGCGCAGGACCGGTACGCGGTACAGCTGAAATACAAGGGTCCGACTACCCACAGTATTTCCGCCCCGGGCACATACCTTTCTGCCAAGGCTATTCAGCGCCGGGCCAACCAGGGTATTGCCATCGATTCGAGCGACCTGCCCGTGAGCGCAGCCTACCTTTCCCAGATCGCCAATACCGGGGCGCAGCTGAAAGGCGCTTCCCGTTGGCTCAACACGGTGACCATCCAGACGTCCAACCCGAATGTGCTCGCTGCCGTCAACGCGCTGCCTTTTGTCCAGTCGGTCGACAATGTGGGAAGGCTTGCACCCGGCATGCCGGATCCGCGGACAGAAAAGTTTGCCCTGGAACGCCTTTCAGGTCCTGTCGCCACCGGTGGCCACCTGCAGAAAAGCGCGGCGTTTAACTACGGGCCCGCGCTGAACCAGATTGCCATGGTAGGTGGTGACGCCCTCCATAACAGCGGCTATACAGGCGCCGGCATGACCATTGCCGTGATCGATGCGGGCTTCTACCTCACGGACAGCATGACCGTTTTCGACAGCCTGTTCAACGCGGGCCGGGTGCTGGCCACCTGGGATTTCACGGAAGACGAAGCCAACGTGTACGATGACGGGACACATGGCACGTACGTGCTTTCCGTGATGGCTTCCAACTGGCCGGGTACGCTCGTGGGTACTGCACCGCATGCCGACTATCTGCTGCTTCGCTCCGAATACGGGGCTGCCGAACTGATCATTGAAGAGTACGACTGGGCGGAAGCAGCCGAATTTGCCGACAGCGCGGGTGCTGACGTGATCAATTCCTCCCTCAGCTATACGGCATTTGACGACTCCACGCAGGATCACACCTATAGCGACCTGAACGGCGACCTGACACCCGTAACGCGTGCCGCGGACATGGCCGCATCCAGGGGCATGGTAGTCTGCAACAGCGCGGGAAACTACGGGGACGGATCATGGTTCTTTATAGGCGCACCGGCAGACGCTGACAGCATACTCAGCGTGGGCGGCGTCGATTCCGTCGGAACATACGTTACTTTCAGCAGCAAGGGACCAAGTGCCGACGGGCGGGTCAAGCCTGATGTGGCCGCACAGGCTTTCCAGACATACGTGGCGGAGCTTTTTAACGCGGGTGCCATTGCAGGTAACGGCACTTCATTCAGCAGCCCCATCATTGCCGGCATGGCAGCATGCCTGTGGCAGTGCAGGCCGTCAGCCACCAACATGCAGGTGATCGATGCCATCCGGATGAGCGCATCACAGTTTTCCAATCCTGATTCATTGTTAGGGTATGGTATCCCTGATTTCCAGCAGGCATGCAATATCCTCTCCGTGCCGGAAGACGGGCCTGAACCTCCGGGTATCCTGGCGCTTGCAGGACCAAACCCCTTCAGCGGCGATCTTCTTTTCACCTTTCATCCGGCCCGCGACCTGGATGTTGTTTTTACGGTAACGGATCCTGCCGGAAGGCTTGTTCGTACTTTGAACTCAAAGGTGCCCGGCGGAACTGAAACCACCTTCCGTATGGCTGGTGACTTCGCCGCCGGCATGTACCTGCTGAGTGCAGTGACACAGGAATCTGTGCGCACCATCCGGATCCTGAAGCAATAGGATCGGTCCTGCCGGACCATAGTCCCGTACAAAGCCGTTGCCACCGCACCTAACAAGGCTTTCACCCCGCTTTCCGGACACGTCCTTCCAAGTTAAAAATCATTAAGTTTGTCATTCATGGCCGGAAAACACATTGTCATTGCCGTGGACGGCTATTCATCCTGTGGCAAGAGCACCTTGTCCAGGGCCATCTCCCGTAAACTGAACATTCGTTACGTGGACTCCGGGGCGATGTATCGCGCTATTACCCACTACTTTCTTGAAAACAACGTTCCCGTGCCATCCGGCACCGGCAAGCATATGAATAATTTCATGTACCAGGACGTGCTTGACAATATCGACCTCCGGCTTAACCGCAACCCGGTTTCCGGTGCAGGCGAATTGCATTTGAACGGCAGGAACGTGGAGAAGGAGATCAGGCGGCCGGTCGTCTCCGAACAGGTCAGCCATGTAAGCAGCATAGGCGAGGTACGCAATAAGATCGTCGGGATCCTTCAGGCCATGCGCAACGAAGACAGCCTAATCATGGACGGGCGTGATATTGGAACCACCGTCTTCCCTGAGGCCAACCTCAAGATATTCATGACCGCCGACCCCATGGTGCGTGCCAAACGCAGGTTTGATGAACTGACGAAGAAAGGCGTGAATGTCACGTTTGAAGAAGTCATGAAAAACCTTAATGAGCGTGACCACGAGGATTCCCACCGTGCAATCAGCCCCCTGCGCAGGGCGGCAGACGCGGTGGTCCTTGACAACACCCTTCTCAGCGAAGCGGACCAGGTGGCTTTTGCGCTGAATGAAATCGAAAAACTGAGGAAGGAAAACCTGCCTTCCTGATCCACCTTCCGGCTTCCTTCCCATCTTCCAGCCATGATTCACCGCGATAAACTGGAATCGCTGCGCACCGACTTAAAGCCCTATGGCGCCACCCTGGTGGCGGTGTCGAAAACGAAGCCGCATGAGGATATCCTTGAAGCCCATGCACTGGGCCAGCGCCACTTCGGCGAAAACTATGTGCAGGAGCTGGCAGCCAAGCAGGCTGCCCTTCCCGGTGACATAAACTGGCATTTCATCGGGCACCTGCAACGGAACAAGGTAAGGGTCATCGCACCTGTTGTTTCGCTTGTCCAGTCGGTTGACAGCCTGCGGCTGGCACGGGAGATACACAAGCAGGGACAACGGTGCGGGCGGGTGATCCCCTGCCTGCTGCAGGTACACATTGCCACGGAAGCCACCAAGTACGGGTTCAGCACCGGTGAGGCCCACGACCTGGCCCAGGGCCGTGAACTCAGGGACCTGGATCATATTGAAATCCGGGGCCTCATGGGCATGGCTTCATTTACGGATGACCGGTCGGCGCTGCGCGGCGAATTCCGGGCCCTCAAAACTCTTTTTGATGGCATGGCACCTGCATTTGCCGGTACGGGGGGCGTTAACCCGTTCAGCATCCTGTCCATGGGCATGACAGGTGATTACCTTATCGCCCTGGAAGAAGGCAGCACCATGGTCCGGGTCGGGAGTGCCATTTTCGGGGAACGGCGCTGACTCCCTATTGCCTAAATCCTACATTTTAATTTCTAACCATCGCCCTTTCGCGCTAACATCAGCCCATCCCTCACCGGTAAAAGCAGGCTTTCAACACGCGGGTCGTCGTAAACTTTTTTCGCGTAGGCTGCCAGCGCACTTGTTTCCGCGTCCATTTCCCGTGCAGGCTTCAACACGTTGCCGCTCCAAAGCACGTTATCCGCAATGATCATCCCTCCCGGCCTGACCCGATCCACCACAAGGTCGAAATAGCGCGGGTAGTTTTCCTTGTCGGCATCGATAAACACCAGGTCATAAGGCCCTTCGATGGAGGGGATCAGTTCGGCAGCCTCGCCGAAGTGCAACGCGATTGAATCTTCCATTCCGGCTTTTCCAATATACAAGCGGATCATGTGCTCAAGCTCCCTGTTGACCTCTATCGTATGCACCTTGCCGCCGGGCGCCAGGCCTTCGGCCAGGCATAATGCCGAATAACCCGTATAGGTACCGATATCCAGCACCCGGTCCGGCTGCACCAGCCCCGAAAGAAAGGACAGCAGCCTGCCCTGCAAATGACCGGAGAGCATGCGGGGCTGCATGACCCGCGACCAGGTTTCCCGGTTCAGCTCCTGCAATACTTTACTTTCAGGCTGCGTGTACTTTTCAGCGTAAGCTTCAATTTCTTCAGGTATAAATTCCATGGATTTTTGATTGTGGGGTTATGTAACTAGATATTTCAGTTAGTGCTTTCTAATGCTCGTCGCCCTGTCCGGGCCCTCACCACGGTGGGCAAGAAGGGATCGCCCCTGGCTTAAGCGCGGCTACCATATCTTTTCATGATGCAACCCAGGTTCCTAGAATAACTGCCGGCGTAACGGCTGCTTGTTGCCTTTTCACACATGCCACCAAAACCTACTGCGCCCCCAGCCTGTTCAGCCCGGCCTCTGCCCGCTGGTCGATGCTGTTCTGGTATTCATGGTTGCGCATCATAAGGCAACGCTTGTACCAGGTGACGGCTTTTGTGCGGTCGCCCTGCCGTTCGGCCATGCGGCCCATGTGGAGCGCCGCATTAGCGGCGAAGTAATAAGGGTGTTCCTCTCCTATATCCACCGTCTTCCTGTAGTATTTTTCCGCCTTGACTTCCATCTTCATTTCATCATAGATCCGTGCAAGCCGGTAAATGAACTCGAGGCGATGCGCAAACGAAGGGAACAGCGCCAGGTCTTTTCCCGCCAGTTCAGCCAGGGCCCGCCCGAAATACCCGCCATCAAAGAGCAGCCGCGCCCGCAGCAGGTACAGGTTCGGCAATATCCGTTTCTCCGCCTCTTCCGTGGCATGCTTGTCCTCGTCCGTAAAGTCATCGCCGCCGGCCAGCACGTGGTCCAGGTTGCGGTGGTACCCTGCCGTGTCCCCTTTCATAAATGACAGCCAGGCCAGCTTCTGGTACGCAGACCGGATGAAGCTGCTTCCCCTGAAGTTTTCCACGTACCGCCTGAAGGCGGCGTCCGCTCCGGGATCCAGCTTGTTGAGCAGCCCGATACCGTTCATGAAATCGAGGTAGTGAAGCGGAAACTCGCCATTAGCCGGTGCCCGGTGTTCGAGCATCTCCACGGCCTGTTCATTGCGGCCTGCATAAAGGTATATGCTCAGCACGGAGAACAGGTGCAACGGTCCCGGATCGTCCTCCACAATGCGTTCCGCTAGCAAGAGCGCCGACTCATGGTCCTTTTTGAGGTGAAACTCCAGGAACATCAGCAGGATGGCGGCTTCATCGAACAGGTAGCCGTACCGGTCCTGATCCTGTGACGCTTCCAGTACCTCGTGCAGCTCGCCCAGCCCCTGCGGGATCGTCCCCCTGAAACCCAGGATCCTGCCGAGCCACTTGTAATTGGAGGGTACGTATCCGATAAGTGCATGCATGATGCCGAGGCATTTCTTATTGGGAATAAATCCCGGATGCCGTTTGGCATTAGCCTCCAGCAACTTGTTAGCTTTCCGGAATTCATAGGTTGCTGACAGGTATTCCTTGTTCTTGATCCGGAGGACGGCGGTCTGCATATACAATTCCGCCTTGCACATCCTGTAATAAGGTGAATCATGGTCTTCCCGCTCCAGCAGCTTCAGGCGACGGGTACGCCCTTCACGAAGTTTTTCATAATGTGACCGTTCTTCAGTAATAAAGGCCTTCAGAAAATCAATGTAACTCTCCACATAATGGGGCAGAAAATTTCCGGGTGCCGCTGCCTTTTCATTATTGAGCAGCACATGGGCCTTTTCGAATTGAAGCCGGATCATGGCCCGGTACGCCTGGTCACACCGCGGGGTAAACTCGAATGCGGCGGACGATAAAAGCGGGCATAGCGTCAGCAATGCCGGGATTACGATTCCCAATCTCATAACGGTAGCGCAAAGCAAGCAATAATGCGCGAAAAGTCCGGGTTCGCCCAGCGGCACCGGGCGGGAGACGGCAACCGCGCTGCAATACACATGATTTGATTATTTTTCCAACCCCGGTACCAGCCTTTTACGTTATACATTTGACGGTCACGGAATTCATGGGCATGTTCGATCAAATCAGATCCAAATTGCAGTACAGCGATATGCTGATCAGGCTGATCATTATCAATGTGGCCATATTCATCATCGTTAACCTGGCCTTTACCTTTTTGCGGCTTTTCACGATCGATACGGTATGGCTGGAGGTATTGTCTAACAAGCTGGCCGTTCCTGCCTGGCCGGGCACACTGCTCACCCAGCCATGGAGCGTGATCACCTACCAGTTCATGCACCACAACCTGTTCCACATCCTTTTCAATATGCTCTGGCTGTACTGGATGGGACGAATCTTTGTTGAGTTTCTCAGCAGCAGGCGACTGCTGGGTGTGTATATAACCGGCGGGATAGCAGGTGCCGCCTTGTATATTCTCTTCTATAATGTTTTTCCGCTTTTCTCCGGCGTGGTGGAGCAGTCGTTCGCCATCGGGGCATCTGCAAGCGTACTGGCCATCACCATTGCCGTGGCCACACTGGTGCCTGACTACACGATCTTCCTGGTTTTTTTCGGAGCTGTAAAAGTGAAGTATATAGCGCTTGTTACCATCCTGATAGACCTTATCAGTATCAGCGGCAGCAATGCCGGAGGCCATATTGCGCACCTGGGCGGCGCGGCATTCGGATTTTTATTCATCCGCCAGTTGCGCAACGGGCGTGACCTCGTGGCCTGGGTTGGCAGTGTCGGGGACTGGCTGACCGGACGCTTCCGGCCACAGCCCAAAGCCGGTGCGAAAATGAAGGTGACCTGGCGGAAGGAAAAACAGCCGCGCGGTTCCGAACCCGACCAGGAAACCGTAGACCGTATTCTGGATAAGATTGGTAAATCGGGTTACGCCAGCCTCACAAGCGAAGAGAAAGAAATTCTATTCCGGGTCAGCAACCGGAAAAAATAGCAAGGATGGCCCGCAAGTACAGCTTTTTCGAGAAATTCATTTTTCCCGTATCGCTCGTGGTGGCTGCTGTCACCTTGCTTTCTTCCCTGGCGCCGTTTGTTTCACCCGCCCGTTACTGGCCCGTTGCGCTGCTGGGTATCGGTTTCCCGTACGTTTACCTGCTGAACGCCCTGTTCCTGCTTTTCTGGATTTACCGCAAGAAATGGCTGCTGGTGATTCCACTCGTTCCGCTGCTGACAGGATTCGGCACGGCCTCCGGGTTTCTGGGCTTCAGCCGCGGGCAGGTGCCGGATGACGCGGGACCGGCATCGGTGAAGGTCATGTCGTTTAACGTCCGGAATTTCGACCTGTACAACTGGACGGCCAACTGGCTTGGCACGGCAAGGGTCAGGGAAGACATCATGGATCTGATCAGATCTGAAGACCCGGATGTAATCTGTTTCCAGGAATTCTACACCAGCGATACGGGCCAGTTCCGAACGGTTGAGTACCTGACCAATGAAGCCGGGTATCGTTACCGGCACCTGCAGCTGCCCATTTACCTTCATAACCAGCATCACTGGGGAATGGCCATCTTCAGCCGATTACCCCTTGCCCGTGACAGCATTATCCCTTTCGGTACGGATGAGCCCGTGAACGGGCGGCAAAGCATCAATATGTGCATGTATTCGGATATCGTGACCGGAAAAGACACGCTTCGGGTCTACAACCTGCATTTCCAGTCTATCCGCTTCGGTCGCGCCGATTACCAGCTCATCAACCAGGTGGGGACAGGCCTGGAAGAAAACAAGCTTAAGGGATTCGGGAATATCCTCGGCAGGCTCCGAACCGCATTCGGCAAACGGGAAAAACAGGTGGACCTGGTACTGGCGCATGTCAGGGAGTCTCCCTACCCGGTGGTGGTATGCGGCGACTTCAACGACACCCCCTCCTCGCGCACCTACCGCGCGTTCACCTCCCTGCTGCAGGATGCTTTTCTTCAATCCGGCCTGGGCATCGGATCTACGTATACGGGCCCGTTCCCGGCGTTCAGGATCGACTACATCCTCGTTTCACCTGAATTGCAATCATCCCGATTCGTGATTCCGGACGGCAAGAAGCTGTCTGACCATTATCCCGTGATGTGCCGCGTGCATCTGCCCCGCTGAGCCTGTGCGCCATCCGTTTGCATTTTTGGCAAAAAAATTTACCTTTGTCTAGAGGAAGAATTGTATTGCACGGAATAACCTGACGCCGGAATATTTTCTTATAACCTGATAACTGCCTCTTTTTCTTTTATGCTGTATGCCACCCCCGGGATTGCTTACCCGGAAGAACCTAACCTGATAACACCTTTTTGTCATGCGCTTCAAAATTTCTTTTGTCCGTGAACAGTCCTCTTCCAACTCCATCCCGCTGCATCACCAGAAACTGGTAACGGATGCCCTGGGCAGCCTGATCGACCCGATCACCAGCGATCGTAGCCAGTTTAACTTCTCCTCGCTCAAGGGAACGTCGAAAATCCAGAATGGGTTTATGAGGTTCCTCTCGTCCAAGATCACACTCGTGGTATCCGGGAGGAACGCTGAATCCACGGAACAGCTTGTTGAATCGGTATTTGCCAACAAGCCGATCTCCATCGGCAAGATGAACCTGATCCCCCGGCAGAAAGAGGTGATCCCTGATCCTGATTTCCAGACCAAGATGCGCTATTTGTGCATTTCACCGCTGATCCTGGTCGATCCCAACAAGGATGCGGAAAAGGCGCTTGAGCAATTCGATCCCACCTCCCACCAGTTCAGCGACGTGCTGTTCAACGTGGTGCTGGACCGAATGGAAAAGAGCGGCTATACCGATGAGCAGCTGAACGACTTCGCGGAATTCGAATTCACGCCCGACATGCAGTATGTCACCAAGATCCAGGAGTCCGGCAAGAAGTTCGCCCGGCAGTACAAGTGCGTGAATGGCATCCCCATGGTGGGGTTTTTGCTGCCATTCACCCTGCATGCCCATCCTGACGTGCACAAGTTCATCTGGGAAGCAGGCCTCGGCGTGCTGACGGATGAAGGTTACGGGATGGTGGATACGGTGAAGAGGTAAGGCTAAAGGTTGCTGTTCCCTGAAACCCCGAACTTTCCCGGCTGCCATCAGCCAGGGAGTATTGCATTACCCCTGGTACTCCCCAAAGACACCGCGAAGCGTATCGGCAATTTCTCCCAGCGTGGCATAGGCTTCCACGGCCGCCAGGATACGGGGCATGAGGTTGCTGCCATCACGCGCCGCTGAAGCAAGGGCTTCCAGGCTACCGGCATGCGCGGCGGCATCACGCCGCGAACGTAATTCTTTCAGCCTGGCCAGCTGGCGTTCCCGCGCCGACTCATCCACGGCATGCAGGTCGCCGAAAGGCGACTCTTCCACGGTGAATGCGTTCTGGCCCACAATGACCTTTTCCCCGTTTTCGATGTCGCGCTGGTACGCATACCCTGAAGCAGCAATTTCACGCTGGATATAGCCTGCCTCGATGGCAGCCACGGCACCACCCATCTTGTCGATACGGCGGATGTAATCCCAGGCGGCAGCTTCCACTTCGTTGGTGAGCTGCTCTATATAATATGACCCGCCCAGCGGATCCACGGTTTGCGCGGCACCGCTTTCATGGGCGATGACTTGCTGGGTACGCAACGCAATCCTTGCTGCATGTTCGGTCGGAAGGGCGAGGGCCTCGTCGAAGCCATTGGTATGCAACGACTGGGTTCCGCCCAGCACGGCAGACAGGGCCTGAAGCGTTACCCTTACGATATTGTTGTGCGGCTGCTGCGCCGTGAGGGTGGAACCGCCTGTTTGCGTATGAAACCGCAACATCATGGCCCGCTCTTCGGTGGCACCCAGCTCCTGCGTGATCTGCGCCCACATCCGGCGTGCGGCCCTGAATTTGGCCACCTCCTCAAACAGGTTATTGTGCGCATTGAAGAAAAAGGATACGCGCCTGGCAAAGACGTTTATGTCAAGCCCTTTTTCAATGGCCGCCTGCAGGTATGCCTTGCCGTCGGCAAGGGTGAACGCCAGCTCCTGTACGGCGGTCGCACCGGCTTCCCGGATATGGTACCCGGACACCGAAATGGTATTCCATTTGGGAAGCTCCCTGCTGCAGTACTCAAAAATATCCGTGATGATGCGCATCGACTCACGTGGCGGGTATATGTAGGTTCCGCGGGCGGCATACTCTTTCAGAATGTCGTTTTGTACCGTGCCACGCAACTTTTTAAGATCTGCGCCCTGCTGCCTGGCCACCGCGACATACATGGCCAGTAAAATGGAAGCGGTGGAATTAATCGTCATGGAGGTAGACACGTCTTCCAGCCGGATGCCGTTGAACAGGATCTCCATGTCCTGCAGGGAGTCAATCGCCACGCCGGCCTTGCCCACCTCCCCTTCCGCCAGCTCATGGTCGCTGTCGTACCCGATCTGGGTGGGCAGGTCAAATGCCACGGAAAGCCCGGTGGTGCCCTGGTTCAGCAGGTAGTGGTATCGCTTGTTGGAAGCTTCTGCCGTCGAAAAGCCGGCATATTGCCGCATGGTCCAGAGCCGGCTGCGGTACATTTCCGGCTGGACCCCGCGTGTAAACGGGTACTTGCCAGGGGCCTCCTCCATGCCGGAGGGTTTGCTGTAAACGGACCTGACCTCGATGCCTGAGTCCGTCCTGATCTTCTTGTCTTCCTCCATGCCTGCCGGGGTGGCTTAATAGTACCGGTTTACCTCTTCCTTTAAAAAGTCGATGGCTTTCTGCGTGGGATGTACATTCTCCTTCATCATCCGCTCAAACACCTGCTTGTTGAGTTCAGCGCCCTTGGATTCAACCCCGAGACCTGCAGCCGACGTGTTGACAAGCTTGATCACCTCTTCCTTGGCAGCCCGCACCATTTGCCACGCCTGCGGGCTCACGTAAATCTGCTGGGTAATGTTATGCTCGTACTCCTGCCGGATCACGGCAAGCAGCTCCAGGTGAAACTCACGCACCGTCAGGCCCTGCTTGTAGGTCCTCCCCAATATGTTGTTGGGTGAAATCCGTTCGAGGAAAAGCGTCAGGCGCTCATAAGCCTGCAGTTTGAGCGGCATAATGTCTTTCTGGGTCTGCAGGCGTGCCTCGATAAGCTTGAGCTTATGCTGGTTGTCCAGGAACTTCTTGATTAGGTAAAATGCAGTGGTGAATACCAGCACCGCGGGAACCAGGTAAAACAGCAGGTCGACAAATTCTTTTTGTTCCATGAGAGAAGGGCAAATATCGTAATTCCGTCAGGTTACAACGCCGGGATGGTAATGGTTATTTTTGCGGACACGAACCATCAGCCAAAAAATCCATCCGATGAACACGAGGGAATATTTTCTTGCCGTCTGGCCCAGTGAGGTCGACCTAACCATCAACGCCTTTAACATGCTTCCTGCCGGGAAGCTCGATTACCGTCCACACCCCAAAACACGATCCGCCACTGAAATTATAGAACATGTCATCGCCCAGCCCCACGACATGGAACAGGCCCTCCGGGAAGGGCAGATCGACCACCGTCGCAAGTGGCCGTTCGAAGATCTGGCGGAAGCCGTTTCCGCATACGCCGCGCATTGTAAAACGGTAGCCGGGCTTGTGGAAGCGGCGGCTGACAACGACTGGGACAAAAAGGTGATTCCTTTCATGGTCAAAGGCAAAACGATGCGCCAGGGGCCCCTGCGTGATGTTTGTTTTGCCTTTATGTTCGATATGATCCATCACCGCGGGCAGCTCAGCACCTATTACCGTCCCATGGGTGGCAAGAACCCGTTCATCTATGGCCCCACCGCCGAGATGATAGAGGAACTGAAAGCGGGGAGGAACAAGCAGCAGTAACAATGGCAGCCGGTGAACGAACACCATCTTCCCCGGCTGAACTTTTCCGGTAGCCGGGGCCTGCAGGCATTCCGGGTTGCCAGGCTGAATTGCAATATCATGCCCAGGTCGAAAACATCCGGGACATTCGGAGAACAGGTATTCGCATTCAACCGTTCACTGGAGGCCAGATTCAGGTTACCGAAAGGGGTGCAGGTGCTGAACCCGTTTTCAAATGCACATACGCTGGATGCCTGCCGTTCCTTCTATCTTAAATACTACGGAGACCGGCAGCCCCGTGTATTCCTGTTCGGCATCAACCCCGGTCGGCGTGGTGCCGGGGTGACCGGCATCCCGTTCACCGACCCCGTGCACCTCATGGAAAACTGCGGGGTGCCAAATGAATTCCCGCAGGTACCGGAACTCTCATCCACCTTCGTTTACCGCTTCATAGAGCGGTACGGCGGTGCGGAAAGCTTCTACAGCCGGTTTTATATCACGGCTGTCTTTCCGCTGGGCTTCACCCGTGATGGCAAAAATCTGAACTATTACGACGACCCGGCCCTGCTGAAAGCGTGTGGCCCCGACATGGTACGGCACATCGAAAAGCAGCTTTCCTTCGGGGCGCGGCGCGATAAATGCTTCAGTATCGGGTCAGGAAAGAACCTTGAAATCCTGGAAAAGCTCAACGCGGTACACGGCTGGTTCAGGCACGTAGAGCCCCTGCCGCATCCCCGCTGGGTGATGCAATACCGGCGCCGGCAGCTGGATGCATTCACGGACCTGTACGTGAAAACGCTGCACAGCGCAATAGCAGGGTAAAATTTTACGGCACCCGCCATTTTTTATCTTTGGTCACGTTATTTTCGTGCCGCCTGCTCACAGGCCCACCCATCAGCCATGCGCTTTGTTAACCCCGAGTTCCTCTATGCCCTGTCGGCCATTGCCATCCCGATTGTGGTGCACCTTTTCAATTTCAGGCGATTCAAGAAGGTCCTGTTCACCAATGTCAGATTCCTGAAGGAAATCAAGGAGGAGACCACCTCCCGCAGCAAGCTGAAGCACCTGCTGGTGCTGCTGTCCCGCATCCTGGCCATTGCCTTCCTGGTTTTTGCCTTTGCCCAGCCCTATATGCCTGCCGGCGATGCCCTGCCCCCGGCCGGCGACAAGGCGGTAAGTGTCTATATCGACAATTCATTCAGCATGGAATCCGTTTCGCGGGAGGGCACCTACCTGGATGAAGCCAGGAAACGCGCACGCGAAATCGCGATGGCCTGCAAGCCCACGGACGCATTCCAGCTTATCACAAACGATTTCGAGGGGCGGCACCAGCGGATCATCAGCCGGGAACAATTCCTGGACTGGGTCGATGATGTGCAGATAAGCCCCGCGTCCCGTAAGCTGACGGATGTGGTGACCCGCCAGCAGGACCTGCTGGCCGGCACATCGGCAAAATCGAAGTTCATCTACAGCATTTCAGACTTCCAGGCTTCACAGGCCGACCTGTCGAAGGTGGTTGCGGACTCATCGGTATACCATTTTCTTGTCCCGGTTTCCGTGCAGCCCACGGGCAATGTCTTTATCGATTCCTGCTGGTTCAGCGCCCCGGTCGTGCAGGCCAGCGTGCCGGTTGAGCTGAACGCCCGCCTGGTGAACGCTTCTGATCAAAAGGTGGAAAACGTACCGCTCACCCTGACCGTCAACGGCGTCCAGAAATCGCTTGCCGGCACCCCCCTGGAACCGGGTGGCAGCGCCATCGCAAAGCTTACATTCACGGTTACCACACCAGGGCTCAAGAAAGGAAGACTGGAGATCAGCGACCACCCCGTCACATTCGACAATGAATGGTTTTTCACCTTCAACCTGGACTCGAACCAGCGGCTCCTGGGCATTCATCACACCGCACGTGACCCCAGCCTGCATGCCCTTTTCGACAAAAGCGAGTTTTTCACCCTCGACCATGTGCCGTCCACCCGGCTGGACTACTCCGCGCTTGCAGGGTATAAGGTTGTGTTTCTCGCCGGCCTGCCCGAGATCAGTTCAGGGCTGACGGATGAACTGGTACGCTATGCACGCGACGGCGGTACGGTGGTGCTTTTTCCCGATACCGCCATCGATACAGAAAGCTATAATACCTTCCTGGGGGCAGCGGGGGCCGATGGGATCACCGGGCTTAACAACAGTGCGGACAAGGTGGGCATGCTGACCACGGCAAGCGCGCTTTTCACGGACGTCTTCGAGAAAATGCCGGGTGAAGGGGACTACCTGGACCTGCCCGCGGCGCTGAAGCATTATGACCTGGCGGTGGGCCAGCGTTCGGCACGGGAAGTGGTCATGCGGCTGGAAGGCGGCACTCCGTTCATGTGCCGGTACCCGGTTGGCGAAGGGGCATTGTACCTTTTCACCGTTTCGCTCGACCACTCCTTCGGTAACTTCACGCGACATGCCATATTCGTACCGGTGCTTTTCAGGGTTGCCCTGCTCAGCGGCAGCAGGCAGAAACTCTTTTACCTGGTAGGTGAAGATCAGTCAGTGGCCATCGCCGGAAGGCCGGCAAGCGAAGACCTGTTCCATGTGATAAACCGGGAAAAGGAATTCGACATCATACCGGAGATCAGACCCGCGGGCGGACAGGCATCGCTTGTATTCCATGATGCCATTCGCGAAGCGGGCATTTACGATATCGTTCGTAACAGCAGGACCGAGGGCGTCATGGCC
>JAHEKC010000001.1 GCA_024638565.1 Bacteroidota bacterium | reverse complement strand
TAGCCAGGAGGCTGCTGATCCTGTATGGATTGTACTTCCTTGTGAGGCTGACATTCCTGGCATTCAATTACTCGTATTTTTCGTTTAACAGCGGCGGGCAATTGCTGCTCGCCTTCTTCCTGGGCATCCGGTTCGACACATCGGCAATCGTGATGTCCAACGGGTTATTCATATTGCTGAGCGTCCTGCCGCTTCCGTTCTGGCATCGCCGGTGGTACCAGCGTACCCTCCTGTTTGTGTTCCTGGTGCCGAACGCGTTTTTCATCCTGATGAATTGTGTCGATTTTTCATTTTTTCCGTTTATCCAGAAACGAATGGCGGCCGATGTGTTCGAGCTTTTCCGCCTCGGGGAAGACATGGCCAACACGCTCCCCAGCCTGTTCGCCGATTTCTGGTTTCTGCTCATCTTCTGGGCGGCGTTCATGGCGCTCGCCTGGTGGGCGTACCTGAGATGGACACCCCTGCGCGAGATCCGGCCTTCCCCGGGCTTCCGCATTACACAGGCCCTTGCAAAGGCCCTGCTGCTGATCCTGGTGGTTGGTTGCAGCATCGTGGCTGCCCGTGGTGGCATCCAGCTTAAACCCCTGCGGATTATCGCCGCCGCGGAACACACCTACCCGGGGAACGCACCCCTTGTGCTGAATACCACCTTTTCCATTATCCGGTCTTTCGGGAAACAGCCGGTCGCCGAAACAAGGTATATGGATGAGGATAAAGCGGCGGGTGTTTTCAATACGGACAAGAAGGCTGAAGGCGATGCCGAGTTGCTTCCATACAATGTAGTGCTAATCCTGCTGGAAAGTTTTTCAAAAGAATACTGCGGCTTTCTTAATGGCACCACTTCCTATACCCCGTTTCTCGATTCTCTCGCCGCGCACAGCCTGGTGTGCCTGAATGCCTATGCCAATACCCGCGTTTCGATCGAAGGGGTGCCGGCTTCCATCGCCTCCCTGCCTGCCCTGATGGACGAACCGTTTATCACATCCATGTATAGCGGGAATCAAATCAATTCACTGGCCTCTGCCTTGAAAAAGGAAGGTTACCAGACAGCATTCTTCCACGGGGGTAATAACGGTACGATGGGGTTCGACATGCTTGCACGCGCTGGCGGATTCGACTCCTACATGGGCAGAAAGGAATACGGCAGCCATGACTATGACGGCCACTGGGGAGTTTTCGACCACCGGTTCTACCGTTATTTCATTGCCCGTATCAACGAAATGAGCCCTCCGTTTGCGTCGGTTTTCATGAGCCTTTCTTCCCATCATCCATATTCCGTACCCACTTATTTCGAGGGCATGTTCCCGGAAGGAACCTTGCCCATTCATAAATCCGTACGCTATGCCGATTACGCTCTCGGCCTGTTCTTCGAGGAAGCCGCGCGCCAGGATTGGTTTGACCGGACCTTGTTCGTGATCACTGCCGATCACAGCGGACCCAATGAAAGTCCACTGTACCAGACACGGAAGGGCATATACGAGATCCCGCTCCTTTATTATCTGCCAGGCTCGGACCTTGCCGGCCGCATGGAGACCGTTACCCAGCAAACGGATATAATGCCCACGGTACTGGGCCTGCTCCGGTACCCGGGCCCGTTCGTCTCTTTCGGCAACAACCTCTTTGACAACCGTGCCCCGCACTTCGCCGTGCAATATTTTGACGGCACCTACCAGCTCATCAACGACAGCCTGGTGATCCAGTTTAACGGGGAATCCGTAACCGCGCTGTACAATCACAGGAATGATCCATTGCTGCGGGACAACCTGTACACCAGCGGGGCCAGCCATGCCGAACCCTTGCGGTTGCTCCAGTCATGCATTCAGCAGTTCAACCGGCGCATGCTCCAAAACCAGCTTACCCCATGACACAAACAAGGGAAAAGATCCGGTTCATCCTCAACCCTAAAGCGGGCCATGGCCTCGGGAATACGCTGCGGCAGGCCATCAGTACTCTATTCAGCGATGACGCTTACGATGTGGAGCTGGTTACCACTACCCATGCGGGCCACGCCACGGAACTGGGCAGGGATGCCATTGGTAAGGGATA
Source organism: Bacteroidota bacterium (assembly GCA_024638565.1). Lineage (GTDB taxonomy): Bacteria > Bacteroidota > Bacteroidia > AKYH767-A > OLB10 > JAHEKC01. Next base: position 91,587 of record JAHEKC010000001.1, on the reverse strand, counting down.
TAACACCGTGGTTGCCGTTGGTGGCGACGGAACCGTCAATGAAGTCGCGCAGGCGCTCGCCGGCTCCGGGACATCCCTTGGCATTATCCCCACGGGATCCGGGAACGGGTTTGCGCGGTACTTTAAAATCCCGGCCATTCCGGACCAGGCCCTTTCGGTCATAAGGAATGGACGGCGCTTTCACGCGGACAGCATGGAAGTAAACGGCAGGTTTTGCATTAACATTGCAGGGGCGGGATTTGACGCTTTCATTGCCGGGTTGTTTGCCATGAAGCGAAAAAGAGGTGTACTTACCTATATGAAACTGGTGATAGGCCGCTATTTCAGCTATCGCCCCCGCCAGTACAGCATTACATTCAACGGAAAAACGTACGAAGGACCTGCCTTGCTGATTTCTTTCGCCAATGGCACCCAATACGGAAATGATGCCCTGATAGCTCCCGCCGCTGATCCCGGCGACGGGCTGCTTGACCTTGTCATCCTCCGCAAGGTGCCATGGTACAAGGTCCCTGCCGTCTTGCGAAGGTTGTACAAAGGTTCGCTTTGCGCTCATCCCTGTATGGATTGCTACAGGATCAGGTCGGCAAAACTGGTTTCAGAAGAGCCGATGCATGTGCATGCTGATGGCGAACCGCTGGTGCCTGTAGGTACGCTGGATGTGCAGTTGCATCCATCCACCAACTGGATCCTGGTGCCATAATTTTAGCCTGTCCGCTGAATCGTAATCCCTATATTTGAATACAGTAACCTAAAAGTTTGTCAAATGGAGCCTCTACAAGAAAAATTCAGGGAACAACAACGTGAAGCATGGGATACATTTTCCCCCGGCTGGAAAAAATGGGACGACTGGGTCATGTCCTTCCTCGGTCCCGCCGGCGAAGCCATTATCCGTGAACTCCACATCAGGGACAACGACCGGGTGCTCGATGTGGCGACAGGAACAGGCGAGCCGGGCCAGACCATTGCCGGGATGATCCCCAATGGAACCATAGTCGGGCAGGACCTTTCCGAGGGCATGCTCAGGGTGGCAAGGGAGAATGCCGAACGCAAGGGCCTGTCGAACTATGAAACGGTTGCATGTGATATCAGCGAATTGCCATTCGATGACAGTTCGTTCAAAGCCATCAGCTGCCGGTTCGGATTCATGTTTTTCCCTGAGATGGGCATGGCAGCCCGTGAAATGCACCGGGTACTGAAACCCGGCGGCCGCCTGGCTGCTTCCGTATGGGGCCCTCCCGAGAACAACTACTGGGCCAGCGGGATCATGAAGGTTATCGCCGGAAACGTGGAATTGCCGGAACCCCCTGAAGGTGCACCGGGCCTGTTCCGTTGTGCCGATACCGGCATGATGAAAGATTTGCTGGAAAAGGCCGGTTTCCGCAATGTGAAGGTCACCGAAGTACCCGGAAAAGTCGAATCAGAATCGATTGAGTTTTACTGGAATTCCATGATGGATATGGCCGCACCGGTAGTCTCCGCCATGTCGAAGGCTGATGAACCAACCCGGCAAAAGATCAAGCAGGAGGTGTTCGAATCGATCAGGGAACGCTACAAGCCGGAAGGGCCGTTCATGATGGATTCCCTTTCATTCGTGATTTCAGGAGAAAAGTAAATCCTGTTTTTCACGCACCGGAAATGGCATGAAGTACCTGGCACACCTGGGCAGTGACCGTAAGCTCCGCCCGGTCATTGATGTACATGGCCCGGTCACGCTGCGGCGCAGCAGCAATGTGTGCTACATGCTCTGCGCTTCCATTATTTCACAGCAGCTGGGCACATCCGTGGCCACGGTTATCAAAGCCAGGTTCCTGGATCTCTTCGATGGCACCCCGCCTTCACCTGAAGCGGTACTCAGAAAGCGACCCGCCACGCTTCGAAAAATCGGGCTTTCGAATGCCAAGGTTGATTACATACGCAACGTGGCACGCTTCGCGACAGAAAGCGGACTTGAGCACCGGAAGCTGGGAAAAATGGAAAACCCGGAAGCCATTGAATACCTCACACAGATCAAGGGGGTGGGGCGGTGGACCGCGGAAATGGTGCTGATGTTCGCGCTTGGACGCGAAGACGTTTTCTCTGCCGGAGACGGAGGCATCCGGGCCGCCATGTGTTCCCTGTACCACCTGGACGCGGAGGACCGCAAGCTGGATGAAAAGATGAACCGGATAGCCGAACGATGGCAACCCTACCGGACCTATGCGTGCATGTACCTTTGGAAATACAAGGACCAGTAGGCGCGCACTTTCATGCGTTTACCACGGCACCGATCTTTAGATTCTTGTTCCGCAAATCCAGACCGCCTTCCAATACGGATTTGAGGTTGGCCAGGTAAAAAGTCCACCCTTCCAGGCACCCGACATGGTATTCCGCTTTTGACTTTTCATCAACGGGTATGTGATCCTGGGTCAGCTCCACGATCGTTTGCTCTTCTGCCGTGGCAATCCTGACGGCAACGATCCCTGCCTTGCCGAAGGAAAACCGGAAAAGGTCATGGCCGTTGGCTTCGAGTACCTCGCCGGTTTCCTTCACCTCATCGCCCCATCCATGCCACATCCATTCATACCGGTCACCCTTTACAATCGTATTGTCCGGGGCTCTCTGGTCCGAGCCTCCGCCCGGGTAAAAAACCGCACTGCGGAGAAACCAGGATTCCAAACGGCCCGGGGAATCCCATGCGTGATAGGCATCCGCCGCAGCACACCTGATGTTTATGCGCTTGGTGAACTTGCTCCAGTCGTGATTTTTCATAACGTGCGTATTTCGGGGTTCAGGAAAATAGCGTCATAAAATTATCCAAATTTGAATTTACGGAATAACCATCCTCCACTGTCTGACGGCATGCTTTTCGCATCTCATCCATGCTTCCCGGATTCGAGATCAGCCGTGTCAAATGCTTCCTCCATTCATCTCCACTGGCACAATGGAATCCGTTCACGCCGTCCTTTACGATCCGGGTATTCACGCCTACCGGCGAAACCAGCGCGGGTATGCCCAGTGACAGGTACTGGAGTGCCTTGAAGCCGCATTTCCCCTTGGCCCACGGATCGTCGGGCAACGGCATCAGGCCAACATCGAATTCCAGCAGGTCATCAACTTCGGTTTCCCGCTTCCAGCGGATATAGCGTAATGACCGCAGGTCCCTTTCCGGTGGCACGTCGGAGATGACATGGAACCGGATATCGAATTCCTTTTCCAGATCAGCAATTACACCATACACTTCCTCGAGGTAACGCATGGTTGAATGCGATCCGGTCCACCCAATGACAAACGGTTTCTTTTCACGGGATGATTCCTCCCGCCTGTAAACATCCGTGTCGATCACCGTCGGGTTAAGCACCGCACGCGGATTCAGCTCACCGGCAAACTCGCGCAGGTAATCGTTTCCGCATGATGCCTTGTATGCCCACTGGCAGAGGTTACGCGCGTTCGCAAACCGCTTCAGGTGGTTAGTCCATGAGTTGCTTTCAGAGTAATTTGGAATCCATACGGCGTCATCGAAATCATATATCACCTTCGCACGTGTGACCTTCGTCAGCCACCAGGAAAGCAAGGGCGGACCGAATGGAGCCACTTCCCTGTGTACGAAGACAAAGTCAAACCTTCCGGCCCTGAAAAAAATATCACGCATGCGCCGGATGTACCCGGCCAGGATGCCAAACACCTTCAACAGGTAATTGCCCCGCCCGTACAGGATCCGCCAGGTGCGCAAATCGATGAATGGCGAGACCTCGAAACTGATACCACGGTTACCCAGGAAGGCGTAATAATGTTCAAACCGGAAGCGCTGGCTGGGGGCCTGCCCGGTCGGGTAGGGAACGATAAAAAGCACGCGCATGGCCCGCAAAAATAACCACCCGGACCCATTGACCCCGCAAACCGGGCCGTTCGCGACAGCTTTCCTTCAGTGTACTGCTATTCAGCCTTTTGCCTTTGCTCCTGAAGCTTTTCCAGTCCATTCCTTAGGGCTTTGTTTAGTACATTTGATCTGCCATGATCGAATCTCTGCCCAACCGGCTGCTTTCCAGCGGCAGGAATACACCCCGGTGGATCGTCTTCCTGATCGATACCGGCATTGTGGCGTTTGCGCTGTTGCTGGCGTACCTCCTTCGGTTTAATTTCACGCTTCCGGCCGTGGAGATTGACAGCCTGCGCCACGTGGTGCCGCTGGTGCTGGGTACGCGGATGTTGTGTTTTGCGGTGTTCAGGACCCATGCCGGCATTGTACGTTATACCAGCACCAGGGATGCCATACGAGTCAGCCTTGCACTCATGGCCGGGTCCGCGTTTTTTACGGTTTCGAACCTGGCCAGCTATTATTTCCAGGGGGTGTACCTGGTGCCCTTTTCCATTATCATACTTGAATACATCATTTCCGCATTCCTGATGACCGGCGGCAGGATTGCCGTAAAGATTCTTTTCAGCGAGATCCGGGTGCCCAGCAGGCAGAAAACCGACGTCATCATATATGGTGCCGGGGAGGCGGGCGTGATCGCCAAACGGGCTATTGACCGAGATGCCGGCACCAAATACCGGGTTAAGGCGTTTGTCGATGATGATGCCCGCAAGGCGGGAAAACGGCTCGAGGGCATCCTTATTTATGATGCCCGCAGTCAACTGGAAACCCTGCTGAGGGAAAACGACGTCAGGCACCTTATCATCGCAATACAAAACATTGATCCGGGCAGGAAAAAGGACCTGATCGAGTCCTGCCTGCATTTCAACACCAAGGTCCTCAATGTACCGCCGGTGAATTCCTGGATCAACGGGGAGCTCAGTTTCAAGCAAATTAAAAAGATCAACATCGAAGACCTGCTCGGAAGGGAGCGCATCCAGCTTGACGTGGAACGTGTGCGCGGACAGTTGGCGGGCAAAAAGATCCTTATCACGGGAGCTGCCGGGAGTATCGGCAGTGAAATCGTCAGGCAGGTCATTCCGTTCCATCCGGCTGCCCTGTATATGCTTGACATTGCGGAAAGCCCCTTATACGAACTGGAAGTGGAAGTGGGGGACCTTAACAAATTATGCCATGTCGAAGCCGTGATTGGCGATGTGCGAAATGCCGAAAGGATGCGAAACGTATTTACGACCTTTCGGCCAGACATTGTTTTCCATGCCGCGGCCTATAAGCACGTACCCATGATGGAAAACAATCCATCGGAATCAATCCTGACAAACGTGCTGGGGACGAAAGTAGTGGCTGACCTGGCGCATGAATTCAGCCTGTCCAGGTTCGTGATGATCTCCACAGACAAGGCGGTAAATCCCACCAATGTGATGGGCGCCACGAAGCGGATTGCCGAGATCTACATTCAATCGATCAACAAACGTTCTTCGTGCAATTATATCACGACCAGGTTTGGGAATGTACTGGGCTCGAACGGATCGGTTATCCCGCTGTTCCGGAAACAGATTGAAGCGCGGAAACCGGTTACGGTTACGGACCCGCAGGTGACGCGGTATTTCATGACCATCCCGGAAGCGTGTCAACTGGTCCTGGAAGCCGGCGCCATGAGTGACGGCGGCGAGATCTATATATTTGACATGGGCAAGCCGGTGCGTATTGACGACCTGGCGCGAAAAATGATCAAGCTTTCGGGCCTGGTGCTTGGCAGGGATATCCAGATTGTTTACACGGGGTTACGGCCGGGCGAAAAGCTATACGAAGAGCTTCTCGCCAACGAGGAGAATACACTGCCCACCCATCATCAGAAAATCCTTATTGCACAGGTCAAGCCCTACGATTTCGAACACATCGCCGGGGAAATAAAAGAGCTGATCGGGCTTTTCGATACCCAGAACAACGCCGCGATCGTCAGTAAAATGAAAGAAATCGTTCCTGAGTTCAAAAGCCAGAATTCAGTTTACGAAAAACTCGATGGACTGGAGCAACCCCAACCCGGCGCAGGAGTCCGCGCCCCCTGACCGACACGGCATTTTCCTCCTAGCCGTGAATGGTTTCTTTCCTGCCAAATTGTTTAATGATACGACCCTCGTACTCCAAATATTCGGCCCATCGCGCATTGACATCTTCACCCTGCCCCAGCTTCCGCGCAAACCCCAGGAATTCGGTGTAATGTCCTGCTTCGCTCTCCATCAGCTTTCTGTAAAACACACGTAATTCCTTGTCGGAGATTTCCTCGGAAAGCAGTTTGAAACGCTCACAGCTTCTCGCTTCAATTAACGCTGCAAAAAGCAGGTGGTCTACCAGCCGGGATTCTCGTGAGCCCCCCTTGCGCCTGAACTCATACAGCATGTTCACGTAAGCATCTTTTCGTTCGGGGCCCAGCGTGAGGCCTCTTTCGAGAATCTTGTCATGTACCATCCTGAAATGTGCCAGCTCCTCACGTGCGATATCGATCATGGCCCTGACCAGTTCCTCGTGTTCCGGAAACCGGACCACGATCGTAATGGCGGTACTGGCAGCTTTCTGTTCGCACCAGGCATGATCCGTAAGGATCCCGGACAAATTCATTTCCGCTATACGGACCCAGCGTGGGTCGGTAGGCAACCTTAGTCCCAACATGACAATGAATTGTTATTATTTCCAGACAAAGATATCCTCTTTCCGCAAGGGCCGCAAATGACCATACCAGGCGAACCCTTTCAGAATAAGCGCTGAAGCATCAAGCTCTCCTATGGGGTACAGGGTACCGGAAGGGGCCGTATACAACTGGATCCGCTTTACCCTGTTAGAGTCCACGAGGATGGAAAGGTCACTGCAATCCGCGCGGTTCACGCCCGTAAGGCGAGTTGAATCACCCGCCCCCTCGGATACGTAATATATCGCCTGGCCATTTCCTGATACATCAATTCTCCTGAGCCTGTCATCGCTGAAATAACCGGTCATGTGCTTGCCCCTGACCTGGTTGAACCTGACCGAATCGACTTCCGAAGCGATAAATGCCGACCCGAACAATAACATGCGATCTATCCCCTCATCCGTGGTTCGAAGATGAACAGAATCCGAGGTTAACTGGTTGTCGTCACTCCACAATACCGGCTTTCCATGCATGATGATAATGCTGTCGCTCGTGTTATATATAAGTGAATCGCACTTTCCCTGGAGGTCCGATTTAAAAATATTCACGTGGTGAAAGGCGTAATAGGTCTTGGCGGCACTTGACGAATCCCATGAAGCGAACAAAGTATCCGCATGCAGAAAAAGTGAATCGTTTCCGGTAATGCGTGTAAACAACGCCTTTTCGGTTACCAGGGAATAATAAGCGGTATCGTAATATATCGCGTATTCGCCATTCACCAGGATGTTGTTGTCCACGTCAAATACCTCCACATTCTGAAAAGCCCTTCCAATACCGCTTGTTTTATCATAAAGCAGGCTATCCCCGGACAGCCGCTGGTTCTTCGACTGCATGAACGCCTGATCGCTGAAATACGACTTACCCGATCTTGTATCATACCAGCCATAACCGCAAAAAATGAATGTGCTGTCTTCACCGGACGAGACAATGGTGGTGGGCCCAAGAAAAAATGCAGTCGCAGTGGGCGTATGGTACCTGAGGGTGTCGCCCTCTACCCGGTAGGATGGATTGACCAGGACGACTGAATCCCTGAAGTACATCGCCTGCTCGCCGGCGTAGTAATAGCCTTTCCTGCTGGTGAGCCTGTTGTTACCATCCACCAGCACGCCCCCATCCTTGTAATAGGCCATGTTTGAAGCGGTATGATAATCAAGCCTCGGGGTCGACAACTCCATATGGCGGTCAGTCATCCTAACCGACTTCGTCAGCTTGGCAATGCCGGTCGCCCCATCGTAAAGCAGTTCCTGGCCATACGCATGCACGGTGTCACCGCGGTTGATATGCACATTTCCGAAAGCATGAAACCTGTTTTCCAGGTTATACCGGAAAGCGCTGTCACAGGACATTACCGCTCCGTTATGCCTGAACCGGACATTCCCGGTGAGCCTGAACACGTTCTTCCCAAGTGATTCGTCACCTTCCAGCACATCGGCATGCAGCAATTCGATCTCTTCCGCTTCCTGCGCGTATACATGGGTGCCGGCAAGCAATGCACTAAAAAGAAGGATGAACACCGGGCGCATGGTGGTGAATTTAGGAAATTATAAGGCTCACATGTACAAGGCATCCGGATAGCCAATTTTCCTATCTTGCAGGGAATGCAAATGGGTTCACGCAGAAAGTTTCTCGGACAGCTTGGCGGTGCCGCCGGACTATTGTCAACCCAGGCATTGATCGCTCCGGCGTTTTCAAAGCAGGGGCAATACCAGCTCGGCAGGATAGAAGGCCTGTCTCCTGCTGAAACCGCCAGGGACGAGGATTTCTGGAGCTGGGTGCGTGAAGCTTATACGGTTTCTCCCGAGATCATAAATCTTAACAATGGCGGTGTATCACCGCAACCGCGTTCCGTTCAGGAAGGAATGATTCGATACTACAGGATGAGCAACGAAGGGCCTTCCTATTATATGTGGCGCATCCTTGACAAGGGCCGCGAATCCCTTAGACGTAAGCTCGCCGGCCTGGCCGGCTGCGCACCCGAAGAAATAGCGGTGAACCGGAATGCCTCCGAAGCGCTCGAGACCGTAATATTCGGACTACGGCTGGATCGCGGGGACGAGGTTATCCTGTCCCGGCAGGATTACCCCAACATGATAAATGCATGGAAGCAACGTGAAAAGCGAGACGGCATAAAACTCGTCTGGCTCAACTTCGAATTGCCGGCCGACGACGATAATGCCATTGTCAGGAAGTTCTCAGATGCCATCACCTCCCGTACACGCGTGGTACACGTCACCCACGTGGTCAACTGGACCGGCCAAATCATGCCTGTATCACGGATCGCGGAATCCGCACACCGGGCAGGCGCCCGGGTAGTGCTTGACGCCGCACATTCCTTCGCCCAGCTGGAGTTCACCTTTCCTGAAACAGGCTGCGACTATGCCGGCACCAGCCTGCACAAGTGGCTGTGCGCACCTTTCGGCTCCGGGATGCTTTATGTGCGCAAGGCCCGGATTGGCAACCTGTGGCCATTGTTTGCAGGCGCGGAACCTGAAAGTGATGACATCCGGAAATTCGAAGCACTGGGTACGCGAAGCTTTCCCAGCGAACACGCCATCAGCCAGGCGGTGGATTTTCACCTCGCCATCGGGACAGGGAGGAAACTGGCGCGTCTCAGGTACCTGAAACAATACTGGTCCGAAAAGGTGCGGGATGTGCCGGGCATCCGGTTTTACACGACCTTTGCAACCAATCGTTCATGCGCGTTGTGCAATTTCGGAATTGACGGCATCGAAACCGGAAAACTGGAAGCCAGGCTGCTGAATGAATACCGCATTCACACGTCGCCGATCGTCTGGGAAAACATTGACGGGGTCCGGGTCACGCCCCACGTTTATACCATGCCACGGGATCTTGACATCCTGGTAGAAGCCATCCGCGAAATCGCCTCAAAAGCCGCAAATCGCTAGCGGGCCGCCTGATTTTCGATTATTTTTGCCGCTTTTGGTGATGAACAGACATACCTTCAGCAGCAGGATTCTTCCGGGTTACATCCGGTTCCTTATATGGTCGCTGGGCTACCTGCTCGCTGTTTTTCTTGCATTCCGGCTGCTTTTTTACAGCATCTATGACGAAACAGGTGTATTCGATGTAAGGATCAGGGGCGCCCTGGGCATAGGCATGCACATCGACCTCATGGTCTCATGTTATATTCTTTTGCTTCCATTCATCATCTGGTCTGTAAAATTCCTGCTTAACAAGACTTCCCGCATTTATGACCGTGCGGCAATTGGTATCCTGTCCGTGCTTTGCAGTGCAGCCCTTTTGATTTGCTGTGCTGACATACCCTACTACGATTATTTCAAGTCCCGGCTTACCACAAGCATCTTTTTATGGATCAACGATCCCGACCAGTCCCTGCGTTTTCTCCTGCATGAAAGGACCTTTTACCCTTTTATGCTGCTTTTCATCGGCCTGGCAGGCATTACATTCTTTTGCTTCCGGTTTTTCCACCACCTGACCATGAACGGATCAGCCTCATTCGGGAAAATGCACCGGATGCTGATTTTATTGTTACTGGTGCCTGCCATGTGGCTTGGCCTGCGGGGTGCACAAACATATAAGGCTATAAGCATACGGACAGCGTTTTTCACCAATGAAGCCTTTATCAATCACCTTGCCCTGAATCCCGTTCTGACGTTTTTCGACTCATTCAATGAATTCCAATTCCGGAAACTTCCGGATGACGAAGCCGTGACCACGGCCGCCTTGTTGCTGGAAGCAAAAAATACCGGATCGCGCTACGCATCACCCATTGCTCGCCATGTACATAACGATTCCGCGGTCGCGCGTAAAAATATTGTACTGGTCATGATGGAAGGTATGAGCGCCGGAAAGCTGGCTACTTTCGGAAACGAATTGAACATGATGCCATTTGTCGACAGCCTTATGCGCCAAAGCCTGTACTTCACGAACTTCTATTCCTCAGGCATTCATACATGCAATGGCATTTACGGCTCCCTCTACGCCATGCCTTCCATATTCTCCCGTCACCCGATGGCCAATGTCAAGTCCTCCGACCTGCAGTTTTACGGGCTGCCACAGGTCCTCAAGGCGAATGGTTACCAAACAGCATTTCTGTGTTCCCATGATGAGGAATTCGATAACCTGGGCTATTTCCTTCCCCGTAACGGTATCGACCAGGTGATAAGCCTAAAAGATTTTCCACGTGAGGCATATGAAAACATATGGGGAGTCAATGATGAAACGCTCTTCGACCGCAGCCTTACGACCATGGACTCCCTGCACATGACCGGCAAACCGTTTTTCACCGTTATCCTTACGATCAGCACCCACCCGCCGCTGGCCGTTCCCACGAAAACCGCGTTCCAGCCCCAGCAACGGAAAGTCAGCGACCAGGTGTTTGAATATGCCGACTATGCCATCAGGAAATTCATGATAGATGCTGCCCGAAAAGAGTGGTATGCCAATACGATGTTCGCATTCGTGGGAGACCACGGCATCAATACTTCCTCGGGCCGGGAAGCCCCGCTTGCCCTTAACCATGTACCTTTTTTCGTGTTTAAAGCAGACAGCACGTTGGCCAGGGCCTCGTCAAACCTCGGGATGCAAACAGATATTTTTCCGACGCTGATGCGATTGAACGGAATCAGTTATATCAACAATACAATGGGTGTTGACCTGCTGGAAAAGGACAGACCCTTCGCCTATTTCTCCCAGGACAAACGGCTTTGTGTGATTAATCATGTATATTACCTCGTAATAGACAAATCCGAAACTGAATTCATGTACAAACTCGAAAACGGCGATTATTCAAACTACCTTGATCAGACCACGATGCTGGCCGACAGCATGAAGCGGTATGTCTATTCAATGCTGCAGACTACGCAGTTTATGATAGATAACGACCTGGTTGGTCCGCCCTGATCACACCCGGCCATTCAAAAGCAAGTGCCCCAAACCGGCTTTTTAGATACCAAAATCGAATTCCTGAAGGGAGTGGGTCCGGCACGCGCCCAGGTCCTTGGTGAAGAGTACGGCATTGTGACATTTAGTGACCTGCTGGAACATTACCCGTTCAGGTACGTGGACCGCACCCGTTTTTACAAGGTCAGGGAAGTGAGCCCACAAATGCCCTCCATTCAGCTGAAAGGCCGCATTACGGGTTTACGGACCATGGGCAAGCAGCGCGCAGCCAGGCTGATGGCACGCCTGGAAGACCCGACCGGATCTATTGAGCTGATCTGGTTCCGCGGTACCTCCTATATAAAGGACCTGTTAAGCAAGGGCGGCGAATTTATCGTGTTTGGCAAACCCACGCTGTTCCAGGATAAACTCAATATTGCGCATCCGGAACTCGAGGCCGCCACAGACCACCAGGCTGTTGCCCCGCCGCCCCTTCAGGCACTCTACCCCACCACCGAAAAAAGCAAAGCAAAAAAACTGGACAGCAGGGCCCTGCTCAGGCTTCAGAAGACCCTGCATGCACGTCTTGCAAACGAATTTATTCCCGACCTGCTACCCGCGTACCTGGCCCGGGAGCTTAAACTGGTCAACACAAAGCAGGCCCTGATGGATGTTCATTTCCCCCGGGATGAGCAGGCGCTGATGCGCGCGAAATTCAGATTGAAATTCGATGAATTCTTTACCCTTCAGCTCAGGATGCTTCAATCCAAAGTATCACGTGCGGAAAAAATCCAGGGATACCGGTTTTCAATGGTAGGCGACCTGTTCAACATATTCTACAAGGAAAAACTGCCTTTTGAACTCACAGGTGCCCAGAAGAAGGTGATTCGCGAAATACGGCAGGACACGGGAACCGGAAAACAAATGAACAGGTTGGTGCAGGGCGATGTGGGATGCGGCAAAACACTGGTAGCCTTCATGAGCATGCTGCTCGCCATTGACAATGGATACACGGCCTGTATGATGGCGCCGACTGAAATCCTGGCACGGCAACATAACCAGACGATTCGGCGATTCTGCAACGACCTGGGACTTGAAACAGCCATCCTTACCGGGACGACTCCTTCCCGTGACCGAAAGGCTATTCTCAAAAGGCTTTCAGCAGGAGAAATCCATATCCTTACAGGAACCCATGCATTGATAGAGGATTCGGTGGTATTCCACAAGCTGGGGCTATCTGTTATTGACGAACAGCACCGCTTCGGCGTGGAGCAGCGTGCCAGGCTATGGAGCCGGCAACCGGTCCCGCCCCATGTCCTGGTCATGACCGCCACACCCATTCCACGGACGCTGGCCATGACCCTTTACGGCGACCTGGACGTGTCCGTGATCGATGAGCTACCGCCCGGACGCAAACCGGTCACTACAAAGCTCGTTTTTGAATCCCGGCGCCTGCAGGTGAACGGTTTTATAAAGAAACAAATCCAGGCGGGACGACAGGTATATATTGTATACCCGCTGATCAGTGAATCGGAAAAGCTCGACTACAAAAACCTGATGGAAGGGTATGATGCGCTGTGCCGCGATTTCCCGGCGCCCGGCTACCGGACCAGCGTGGTGCACGGAAGGATGAAACCCGCCGACCGGGAAGCGGAAATGAAGAGATTTGTCGAAGGCAAGACCCAGATCATGGTGGCCACCACGGTAATCGAAGTAGGCGTTGATGTTCCCAACGCCACGGTCATGATCATCGAATCGGCAGAACGTTTCGGTTTGTCCCAGCTGCACCAGCTGCGGGGGCGTGTCGGCAGGGGAGCCGATGCATCGACATGCATGCTCATGGCCGGTGATGATATAGGGCGTGAAGCGCGGGAGCGCCTGCAAACCATGGTGCGTACGAATGACGGGTTCGAGATCGCAGAAACGGATCTGCGCCTTCGCGGGCCGGGCGACATTCAGGGTACGCAACAAAGCGGCATCGTGGGACTCAAGATTGCAGATCTCGGCAAGGACAAGGCTATTCTCGAGCTGGCCCGCAGTACAGCCACCAGGATACTGGACAAAGACCCGGGCCTTTCACTGAAAGTGCATGCCGGGCTTCAACACATGATCCGTCGCAACCAGGAGGCACCCGTGAGGTGGGAACAGGTGAGCTGAAAAGCACCCGCTTTTTCAATTCCATATCCATTCGGATTACTTCACCCTCAGGAACCAGCACATGCCTGGCATCTCCTGGTCAGGTGTAAGGTTTTTCCGGAAACGTGTAATACATGCTCCTGATAAACCAATTGACACATTTCGCCCTGTTTCTTTCAAGGCCAGCCAGCATAAAAAAATTGCAAATGGCTGATAATGCGGCACATGTTGCTGGAAAATGAACTTAAATGGCAATTTTCTTACAATTATTATTCCACTATCAAGTTTGATCCCCGTTTTTTTTCAACCAACACAGACGGGCATTCGCCCAAACACGTGTCCGGATTGAGCGGATCATCCGGCGGTTTAGCCAAATAGCACCCCACGCCACATGCCTGCCCATATATATTGCGCCTGCAATTTAACATCCGAATCCTATGGGCAAGACTTTCAAACTTTCGCAAACAAACGGTGCATTTTTCACCAGCCGAAACCAGCACCCGAACCTGTTCATCCGTAAATCGCGTACCTGGATACTGGCCTTTGCATTGTCTCTTGGATGGCTCAACGCCAGTGCACAGTCCGGTTCACTCGACCAGGTACGAAACGGGAGCGCCAGCTCACCCAACAACCCGGGTGTCTGGGCCAACGGTAATGCCGGCTCCTCGAACTCCCATTACATTGAAAGCATGTCAGTGGCTTACCGGTACGTGATGACGGGTATGCCTACCGGTGCACATTATGTCATAATAGAATATGACATCAAGAAAGGGACGTCGCATGCAATCGATTACCTTACGCACTACCAGCGGCTGGATCCCCATGACCAGTTTTCGCACCCGGCCGAAGTAATCAATCCCCTGATCGGGGTCGCCGGGGTGGATCCGACGCCCATTCACTATCCCATTCCGGCACCCCCTTCCAACAAGACGGTCACCTGCACCGGCCTATCGCAGCCGGCGACCTCATTCAATGCCCTCCCGGCATCGGAAAGGATGATGACCCTGTTCGGAGGTAGCGCCATTACCAGTATCTCTTATGTGAATACCCCGAACCTGAACCAGCCTGACGGTTACCAGCAGATACGTGTGGACTTTACCACCTCCAGTCCCACCGTTGTCCTCGCCTGGGGCGGCCACCTGGCTGCCGCCGCCGACTGGTGCCCCGAATTCTCGGCTGCGGGTATCAGCGGCTCTCCCTATCACATGCGTGTCGATGCGCTGAATGGCAGCGGCGGCGGCGGCGATATGTCACTCTCCGCAGCAGCGGTGATTCCCATTCCGCCCTGCGGCATCACTGGCGATGAAAGTGCATGCCCGGGCCAGGTGCTCTCCTATTCACTCGATCCCTATATCGGGTACAACTATACATGGTCGATCACAGACAACACTTCCGGCGCATCAATCGCGGGAAGCAACACCGGGACATCGATCAATGTCAATACCGGTTCGTCTGCCGGAAACTATACGGTTCAGGTGGTGATGTCGACCACCGGCTATACCGGCACCTGTATAAAAGCTGTTTCGGTTGGGGCGCCCTCCCTGAGCGAATCACATGTCAATTATTCCTGCAGTACCAATGCGGGATCGATTGACCTCAGTGTTTCAGGAGGATTTCCTGGCTATTCCTATCAATGGAGCAACGGGCAGACGACACAGGATTTATCAGGACTTGCAGCCGGTACCTATACGGTAACCGTGCAGGACCAGGTGGGCTGCAGCGCCTCCCTTAGTGTAAACATCACGGCCCAAACTGCTTTATCCGCCTCTGCAGCCGCCACGGCGGTATCATGCCATGGCGGAAGCGATGGTGCGGCAGCGACCAGCGTTTCCGGGGGCACGGCTCCCTATTCCTACCTGTGGTCCAATGGAGCTACCACATCGGGCCTTTCCGGGCTCTCCGCGGGCACCTATACGTTTACAGTAACCGACGCCAACGGTTGTTCCCAGTCGTCCTCTGCCAGCATCGGGCAGCCTGCTTCCGCCTTGTCCGGCTCCCTTACCACTTCCGGTAACGTATCCTGTTTCGGCGGCAGCGATGGCTCCATAGATGTAACCGCGTCCGGCGGTACAGCTCCCTACAGCTATGCCTGGAACAACGGCGCGACCACACAGGATATTTCGGGCCTCTCCGCAGGATCGTATTCACTCGTCATTACCGATGACAACGGATGCACCTTTGCCATGTCAGCCATCACCATCGGCCAGCCTGCGGCTGCACTCTCAGCTACGGCAGGTTCAAGTGTCGACGTCAGCTGCTTCGGTGGCCATGACGGCTCCATCAACTTGTCTGTAAGCGGAGGCACCCAGCCATATGCCTATAGCTGGAGCAACGGGGCAACGTCAGAAGACGTGTCCGGCCTCCCCGCGGGCAGCTACTCCGTGGTTATAACAGATGCCAATGGCTGTACGACCGAGCTAAACTCCCTGGTAATTGGTCAACCCGCGGCCGCCTTGTCGGCAGCCGCCTCTTCCACGAGCAACGTCTTATGTAACGGCGGAAGCAGCGGCTCCATCCAGTTAAGCGTGAGCGGCGGTACATTGCCCTACAGCTTTGTCTGGAGCAACGGCGCCACCTCGGAGGATATTTCCGGCCTGTCAGCCGGCACTTATGATGTTACGGTCACCGATGCCAACGGATGCGTGGCTAACGCTGCAGGAATAACTATTTCCGAGCCGGCAGCCGCACTTGCCGCCGGCGCCATCCCTGCCGACGTCAATTGTCATGGCGACGCCACCGGTGCCATAGACCTTACCGTTTCAGGTGGTACCGCTCCCTATGCTTACCAATGGAGCTCCGGTGAAAACAGCCAGGATCTCAACAATATTACGGCCGGAAACTATTCCGTTACGGTAACGGATGCCAATGGCTGCACCACCGCCCAGGCTTCCATCACCGTATCCCAGCCTGCCGCCCCCCTCACCGGCAATGCCACGACCACCCAAAATGTATCATGCAATTCCGGTGCGAATGGTGCCATCACGCTCTCCGTGAGCGGCGGCACACCGGGCTATACTTACAGCTGGAGCAACGGTGGCACGACGCAGGATATTTCAGGGCTCAATGCCGGTACCTACGTGGTAACCATTACGGATGCCAACGGCTGTACGTCCAATACTTCCTCAACGGTCAGCCAGCCGGCAGGATCTCTCAACAGTTCGATAAGCGCCTCACAGGATGTATCCTGCAACGGCGGCACGAACGGAAGCATCAACCTGGCAGTGGCCGGCGGCACCACCCCTTACAGTTACAACTGGAGCACGGGCGCCACGTCGCAGAACATTGCAGGATTGTCCGCAGGCACCTATACCGTCACCATAGCGGACGCCAACGGTTGCCTGAATATTCTATCTGGTGTGATCAGCCAGCCCGCCGCTCCGCTGAGTACTTCTGTATCGGCATCCTCGGATGTTTCCTGTTTCGGCGGTAGCGACGGGAATATCGATCTCACCGTTTCCGGCGGAACAGCTCCTTACAGCTACCAATGGAATAGTGGCGCCACCTCGCAGGACATATTCGGCCTGTCCGCCGGCAGCTACTCAGTGGTTGTGACGGATGCCAACGGTTGTACGATTGCACAATCGTCAATTATTGTCTCGGAACCGGCTGCGGCACTCAACGGTATCGCTTCCGCATCTTCCGCGGTCAGCTGCTATGGCGGCAATGACGGTGCCGTTAGCCTGAATGTTTCCGGCGGCACGGCCCCATATACCTACCAGTGGAACAACGGTTCCGCATCTCAAAATATCAGCGGGCTTGCCACCGGCTCCTATACAGTGAGCATAACGGATGCCAATGGCTGTACAGCTTCCGCGCAGGCTTCCGTCAGCCAGCCGTCAGCAGCGTTGTCCGCCTCCACTACTGCTTCGCAGCAAGTATCCTGTTTCGGTGGTGACGACGGCGCCATAGACCTTACTGTCAGCGGCGGCACCGCGCCCTATTCATTCCAGTGGAGCAACAATGACAACAGCGAGGATATATCCGGGCTGTCAACCGGTGTCTACACAGTGCTGATCACCGATGCCAACGGCTGTACCTATTCTGCCAGCCAGTCGGTAAGTCAGCCCGCCGGGGCATTATCCGTTACTATAGGCGTAAGCCAGGCCGTCAGCTGCTTCGGCGGCGTGGATGGTTCCATCGACCTGGGTGTCACCCAGGGTACCCCACCATATTCGTACAGCTGGAGCAACGGCGCTTCATCAGAAGACCTCAACAGCCTCTCGGCCGGCAGTTACAGCGTGACTGTAACTGATGCAAACGGCTGTACGGCAATCGCTTCAGCTACGGTCACACAGCCGGCAGGCGCGCTGACAGCCAGCATCAATACCACCCAGAACGTAAGCTGTCACAGCGGCGCTGATGGTGCCATCGACCTTGAGGTTACACAGGGTACCGCCCCGTATAATTTCAGCTGGAGCAACGGGATTTCTACAAAGGACCTGTCCAATCTTGCTGCAGGCACGTACACGGTACTGGTCACCGATGCCAACGGTTGCACGACCACTGCTTCGGCCACGATCACCCAGCCGGCAGGTGCCCTCAGCGCCTCCGCCACCACCACGCAGCAGGTGAGCTGCCATGGCGGTGCAAACGGATCTATTGACCTGACCGTTGCACAGGGTACGGCCCCCTACACTTTCAACTGGAGTACCGGTGCCAATACAGAAGATCTTTCCGGGCTGGCCACCGGTACCTATACTGTGACGATTACGGATGCCAACGGCTGCAGCACCATCGCAACCGGATCGGTAAGCCAGCCGGCAGCAGCATTGCAGGCATCTGTTTCCTCATCGCAGAACGTCTTCTGCCATGGCGGCGCCAACGGATTCATTGACCTGACCGTTACGGGCGGCACCTATCCATACATTTACGCATGGAGCAACGGCGAAACTTCGGAGGACGTTTCCGGCCTGTCCGCCGGCAACTATGCCGTTACGATCACGGACGCGAATGGCTGTACCTTCTCACAAATTGCAAGTATCACGGAACCGGTTGCCTCCCTTTCCACGAGCACCTCGGTGACGTCCAATATTTCCTGTTTCAGCGGGAACAACGGGGCCATTGACCTGACTGCGTCAGGCGGCACACAACCCTATACCTATCTCTGGAGCACCGGCAGCACCCAGGAGGACCTGTCCGGTGTTTCGGCAGGCACTTATACCGTAACAGTTACAGACGCCAACGGCTGCACCAGCAGCTCAACCGAAACCATCCAGCAACCTGCGGGTGCACTGGCCACGAGCCTTTCCGCCACCCAGCAGGTGAGCTGCTACAGTGGCGCAAACGGCTCGGCGAACCTGACCGTTACCGGCGGAACCCAACCCTATTCCTACACCTGGAGCAACGGTGCCAACACGGAAGATGTAAGCGGGCTTGCAGCAGGCACCTATACGGTTACCATTGTGGATGTAAACGGCTGCAATGCCACTGCCTCCGTTACCATCACGCAGCCTGCAGGCGCCCTCAACGCGGGTGCTACCGCATCACAAAATGTGAGTTGCCATGCAGGCAGTGACGGTCACATCGACCTGCAGGTTGTGGACGGCACACCGCCTTACGCATTCAGCTGGAGCAACGGGCAGACCTCACAGAACATCACAGGCCTGGCATCCGGCACCTACACCGTTACCGTTACCGACGCCAACGGTTGTGTTACTACCGCGGCGGCCACGGTAACCCAGCCTGCTGCTGCATTGAATGCCGGCCTGTCCGTTTCACAGCAGGTAAGCTGTCATGCAGGCAACAACGGATCCATCGATCTTACGGTCAGTGACGGCACGGCACCGTACACCTTCAGCTGGAATACAGGCGCCAACACAGAAGACATCAGTGGACTTGCCGCCGGATCCTACACGGTAACGGTCACAGACGCCAACGGCTGTACGGCAGAGCAAACCGCATCGGTCACCCAGCCTGCCGCTGCACTGAGCGCAAGTGCTTCCGTATCCCAGCAGGTGAACTGCCATGCGGGTAATGACGGATCGATCGACCTGACGGTTGGCGACGGCACAGCCCCCTATACATTCGCGTGGAGCACCGGCGCGAACACGGAAGATATTGGCAACCTGGCCGCAGGCACCTATACGGTTACCGTTACGGATGCCAATGGCTGTGTGACCACAGCCACGGCTACCGTGACACAGCCTGCCGCCGAGTTGAATGCATTTGCCGCCACATCCCAAAATGTAAACTGCCATGCGGGTAGCGACGGCTCTATTGACCTGACGGTCACCAACGGCACACCCCCGTATACCTATAACTGGAGTACAGGCGCTACGGCCCAGGATATCACCGGACTTACATCCGGCACCTATACGGTTACCGTAACCGATGCCAACGGCTGCACGATCGTGGAGACCGGCACGGTAAGCCAGCCTGCCGCTGCACTCAACGCCGGCGTTGCCAGCTCACAGGATGTATTCTGTCACGGTGGCGCCAACGGGTTTATTGACCTGACCGTTGCCGGGGGTACTATCCCTTATACTTTTGCATGGAGCAATGGCGTAACAACCGAGGACATTTCAAACCTTGCGGCAGGAGCCTACACGGTTACGATCACAGACGCCAACGGGTGTACGTTCACGCAAATTGCATCGATCGGACAGCCGGTCGCACCGCTCACAAGCAGCGCCACGGTAACCGCCAATATCTCATGCTTCAGCGGAAATAACGGTGCGATCGACCTGACCGCATCGGGCGGCACGCAGCCCTATTCCTTCCTGTGGAGCACGGGTTCCACACTGGAAGATCTTTCAGGGATTTCGGCCGGCACCTATACCGTTACGATCACCGATATCAACGGCTGCACCAGCAGTGTCACTGCCACCATCCAGCAGCCGGCCGGTGCACTCGCCTCTAGTGTCTCCGCCACACAGCAGGTGAGCTGTCACAGCGGCGCTAACGGGGCCGCCAACCTGACTGTCAACGGCGGTACGCTGCCCTACACCTATACCTGGAGCAACGGCGACACGACCGAGGACATCAGCGGCCTTTCCGCCGGCACCTACACGGTCACAATCCTGGACGTGAACGGATGTAATTCGATGGCCACGGTAACGATTACCCAGCCCGCTGCGGCACTGAATGCCAGTGCCGCTGTCACCCAGCAGGTGAACTGCCATGCCGGGGTTGACGGCTCCATTGACCTGACCGTGGGCGACGGTACACCGCCCTACACCTACGCGTGGAGCAATGGCGACACGATCGAGGACATTGCCAACCTGGCGGCCGGGATTTATTCGGTCACCATTACTGACGCCAATGGCTGTACGGTCACTGCATCTGCATCCGTGACCCAGCCGGCCGCATCGCTCAGTGCCAGTGCTGCTGTCACCCAGCAGGTGAACTGCCATGCCGGGGTTGACGGCTCTATTGACCTGACCGTGGGTGACGGCACGCCTCCTTATGCTTATGTATGGAGCAATGGTGACACGATCGAGGATATCGCCAACCTGGCAGCCGGAACTTATTCAGTGATCATCACTGATGCCAATGGCTGTACGATCACTGCATCTGCATCCGTGACCCAGCCGGCCGCATCGCTCATTGCCAGTGCTGCTGTCACCCAGCAGGTGAACTGCCATGCGGGCAATGACGGATCCATCGATCTGACCGTAGGTGACGGCACGCCGCCTTATGCTTATGTATGGAGCAATGGTGCAACGATTGAGGATATCGCCAACCTGGCAGCCGGAACTTATTCAGTTACCATCACTGACGCCAACGGATGTACGGTCACCGCATCCGCGTCAGTTACCCAGCCCGCCGCGGCACTGAATGCCAGTGCCGCTGTCACCCAGCAGGTGAACTGCCATGCCGGGAATGACGGTTCGGTAGACCTTACAGTGGGTGACGGCACGCCGCCGTATACCTACGTATGGAGCAATGGCGATACGCTGGAAGACATTTCAAATCTCTCAGCCGGCACCTACACGGTCACCATTACCGATGCAAATGGCTGTACGGTCACCGCGACGGCAAGCGTCACGCAGCCTGCCGCTGCACTCAATGCCAGCACTGCCGTCACCCAGCAGGTGAACTGCCATGCAGGAAATGACGGCTCTATTGACCTTACCGTGGGTGATGGCACACCACCATATGCTTACGTGTGGAGCAACGGTGACACCATCGAGGACATCTCGAACCTCACAGCAGGAACCTATACGGTCACCATCACCGATGCCAACGGATGTACGGTCACCGCCACGGCAACGGTTACCCAGCCCGCGGCGGCGCTCAATGCGAACGCCACCGTATCCCAGCAGGTAAACTGCCATGCAGGCAGCGACGGCTCTATAGACCTGACGGTCCAGGACGGCACCGCGCCCTATACCTATGTATGGAGTACCGGGGAAATCACGGAAGATATTTCCAACCTTCCGGCAGGCACCTATACGGTAACCATCACGGATGCCAACGGTTGTACCACCACGGCAACCGTAACGATCACACAGCCTTCCGCTTCCCTTGCCGTGACTGGCAGTACGACCTCGTCCAATTGCCTGTATGGCATCACTGGTTCGGTTTCGATCAACCCGGCTGGAGGTACAAGCCCATATGCATACAGTTGGAGCAATGGCGATACCACGCAAAATCTCACAGGCCTGCCACAGGGCACCTACACCGTGAAGATCACGGATGTCAACGGATGTGAAACCACGGGCACCTATACGGTCAACGACCTTTCGGTATTCAATGCCAATGCAGACGGACCAGGCGTGCTCTGCGCCGGTGATGTGACCACCCTCATTGCCGACTCAATTGACAATGTAACCTACCAGTGGTACCTGGATGGCACGGCACTTGCAGGTGAAAACAGCCCAGTGCTCACTACCCCCACGGCGGGTATATACACGGTCACCATCACCGGACCCTGTGGCACCTTCGATTCGCAGCCGATCGAGATCACGGTAAATCCTGGTCCGTCGGTGCAGATTGATCCGGATGTGACCATTTGTGCAGGAGAAAGCACGCAGCTGTTTGCCAGCGGAGGTATCAGTTATATCTGGACACCGGCGACCAGCCTGGATTACGATGACGTGCCCAATCCTGTTGCCAGCCCGCTGCAAACAACCACGTACATGGTACAGGTTACCAATTTCGAAGGATGCACGGCAACAGCACAGGTCATGGTAACGGTAGAATGCGACACACTGATCATCCCCTCGGGATACTCACCAAACGACGACGGCATAAACGATGCCTTCGTGATCAAGGGAATCGATCACTATCCCGGCAACCGGATCTGGATTTACAACCGGTGGGGCAACCTGATATACAAGTCGAATGACTACAAGAGTAACTGGGACGGAATCAGCAATGTATCAGGCATCTATATCGGGAAACGCGTCCCGGCAGGCACCTATTTCTATGTGCTTGACCTCAACAACAATACAAAACCTTTACAGGGATATATCGTATTGAGGTATTGAAAAACTGTGCAAATCAGAACCTGGTAATCTTATCAGACTGATTATCAATAACAAATAAAAAAGCTAAAAACCGGATGTATATGAAACAGCATTTCAGGAAAGGAATCATAGCTGTAGCGGCGCTGGCCATGAGTGTGATGGCATCGGAAAGGGCAGAGGCCCAGTACGAGCCCCATTTCACACAGTACATGAACAACGAGATGTTCATCAACCCGGCCTATGCAGGTTCAAGGGGCTTCGCGGCCGCTTCCCTGCTTTACAGGGACCAGTGGGTAGGCATCGAGGGAGCGCCGAAAACCGCCACTGTCAACTTCCACATGCCCTTTTCCCGTGAAACGAACGGGGTGGGCATCAGCATCCTGAACGACAGGATAGGGGTCACCAACCAGACGGCGGCATTCGTCAGCTACGCCCATCACATGCAGGTCAGCGACCAGGGCATCCTGTCCATGGGACTGCAGGGTGGCATTATCAACGTGGAGGAAAAGCTGCTCGATGTGATCACCATCGATCCCAACGATCCTGAATTCTCAAGGAACATCCAGAACAAGCTTATGCCCAACTTCGGATTCGGCACCTATTTCCATACGGACCGTTTCTATGCCGGCTTGTCTATCCCGCGGTTTCTCGAAAACAAGATAGACCCGGTGACCCAGAAAGCGACAGCGAACAAGGTCAACCTTCAGAACTGGCACTATTACCTGTTCTCGGCCTACGTTTTCGACATCAACGAAAGTGTGAAGATGAAGCCTTCCCTCATGGTTGCTGCCGTATCCGGCGCACCGCTGGAAGCCGATATCACGCTTAATGCCCTGTTCAAGGAGGTATTCTGGTTTGGCATGGCATACAGGACCGGTGATGCCGTGTCGGTACTTACCCAGTACCAGCTTACCAAGCAGCTTCGCTTCGGATATTCTTACGACTACACGCTTACCAAGCTTAATAATTACAACAGTGGCACGCATGAATTCACCATCGGGTACGACTTCTCATTCGAGAAGGACAAGGTGGTTACGCCGCGTTACTTCTAATTCAGGAATAGGAATCTATAACCATGCTCATGAAAAAGACGATCGCACACCTGATTCTGCTCACAGCCATATTTTCACTGGTGGCGCATTACGGATTCGGGCAGAGCAAGCAACTGGAAAAAGCGGATGAATTGTATGACCAGCTCGCATACAGCGAGGCCATCATGGCATACGAGAAGATCCTGGAAAAGCATCCCGATTTCACCGCCGCCATGGTCAAGCTGGCTCATTGCTACCGCAAGACCGGTCGCAGTGAAAAGGCCGAATTCTGGTATGGCGAAGTGGTCAAGACCAAGGACCATGAGCCCATCCATAAGTATTACTACGGGCAGGCCCTGATGAAGAACGGAAAATACAACGACGCCAAAGCCTGGATCCGGGATTATGCCGAGTTGAACCCTGACGACAGGCGCGGGATGTTCGCGCTTAAGACGATCGAGAATATCCCTTCCTACTTCAAGGACACGGCAAATTATTTCGTCTGGAAGCTGATCATCAATTCCCCGAATGCGGACTTTGCCCCGGCATTTTTCGACGAGGGAATGGTTTTCTCCTCCGCACGGCCCTCGAAAGACCTGATTGAGAAAAAACATTCCTGGACCAATGAAAACTACCTGAACCTGTATTACTCAAAAGGAAAAGGGAATACCTTCCTGGAGGTGGAACCGTTCTCGGACAATGTACAGATCAAATACAATGATGGCCCGGTGGCGTTCAGCCAGGATGGCGGGGAAGTATATATCACACGAAATAACGTGGTCAAGAAAAAGGTCTTCACCAGTGAAGACGCAGTCGTTAAGCTCAAGATCTTCCATGCCCGCATGAAGGATGGAAACTGGAAGGACCTCACGCCCTTCAAGTATAACAACGACGAATTCAATTGTGCACACGCCTTTGTTTCGCCTGACAACCTCCGGCTTTATTTCACCTCCGATATGCCGGGCGGCCAGGGTGGCATGGACCTTTACTACTGCGACCGTGACAGCGCTAACGCAGAATGGAATGCACCTGTCAACATGGGTGAAGCGATCAATACGGAGGGTGACGAGCTGTTCCCATACCAGCATGCTGACGGCACGTTCCTCTTTGCTTCCAACGGCCGTGATGTCCTGGGCGGACTGGATGTCTTTTACACGCACCAGAAGGACACGACCTGGATGGATGCGAAAAACATGGGCGCGCCGGTGAACTCCAGTGAGGACGACTTCGGCATCATATTCAATACCAAGACGCATTACGGCTATTTCAGCTCAAACCGAGAGTCTAAAGGGGTTGATGATGATATATACAGCTTCCGCCGCATGCTCAAGGTGCGCGGTATCGTGGTCGAGGAAGGAACGGACAAGCCCATCCCCATGGCACATGTAAAGCTTCGGAACAGCAGCAACGATGTCCTGGAGATGACTGCCGGTGAAGATGCCATGTTCGAGTTTCCTATAGACTATGACGAGGAATATACTGTCGAAGGCACCAAGGAATCCTATTCACGGGACTTTGAACACTTCAAAACCATAGACTACTTCCCGTCCGAGGATTTCTTCGTCAAGCTGGAAATCAAGAAGCAGGAGCGGGTTTATAACCTGATCGTGAAAGTACGCGACAGGGAAACGAAAAAGATGCTGCACAATGCCGTTATCGGCATTGATCAGACGAACAAGACCCTGGGCAAGACGGACAAGAAAGGCGTATACATGCAACCCCTTGAGCGCGACCTGCAGATTGCGCTGATCATCATGAAAAGCGGCTACGATCCCAAGGTGGTCACACTGTCCAACGTGGGGCAGAAGATTGACAAGGACTTCGAGGTTGTCGTAGACCTGAAGAAAGGTGCTGACGTGGGCAAATTCGCCCGCTGGTACAAGATCATCTACTATGACTTCGACAGATCCAATATCCGGCCAGACGCTGTCAAAACAATGATGGAGGTGTTGCAGTTCGTAAAAGCAAACCCCGAGGTGCGCCTGCTGATGAACTCCTATTGTGATTCCAGGGGGACAAATGCATACAACGAAAGACTCTCCAGGCACAGGGCCGAGGCCGCTACCCAGTGGCTTGTCAATAACGGCACTTCAAGGTCTGTCGTCGAAAAAATGGAATGGGGAGGCGAAACGATGCTGATGAACAAGTGTGCGGATGGATCAATCTGTTCAGAAGAAGACCATCAAAAGAACCGGAGGACTGAAATCAGGGTGATCAGGGTCGCCAAAGATCTTTCTTCCAACAAGTAACCTAATCAAGGCAATTTCGTTTAAAGCGGGCTCTCACAAACAGTCCGCTTTTTTGTGTTTTTTCCGTCTTTTTTCTGCTTTCGAAGAGCACTTTTTCCGTAACGGGCACCTGTCCAGGGCTCCATGATATAATCCATTCATCCTGTAACCTTTAGGTCCGGTTTGGCAGTATAACGGGATAACGTTTTGTGAACAAATAATCAAACTGAAATGCTCGGTACCAGGATTTCACCAAAACCATTCATAACCTCAAATTTCGGCTTAAACTTAGCCGCAAGGAAGATCCAATATGCACTGATTACGTGTCTATCTATTACGCATGTACGGATTCGACACTTGCTGGCCATAATTGCACTGGCATTGATGAGTGGCCAGTCCGTTCTTGGACAAACCCTCAGGCTGGAACAGATCAGGAATGGGAGCCGACTATCACCTGTTACCCCTGCATATTGGTCAAATGGCAATGCCGGTACATCCAATTCACACTACTTGGAAGGCATGTCCGCAAGCTACCGGTTTATATTAAAGGGGCTCACACCCGGCACACATAATTTTATCATTGAATATGACATAAAAAAAGGAGATAAACACGCTTTTGATTTCCTTACACACTATGACAGACTTTCACCTCACGGACTTTTCTGGCATCCGGCTGAAACAATTGATCCGCTGGCAGACCAGGTCGGAATAGACCCTACCCCTATTACGTACCCCATCCCAGAACCACCGTCAAACAAGCTGGTAACATGCACAGGTTTACTGGAGCCGAAAACAGCTTTCAATAAGTTACCGCCATCAGAACGACTGATGACCATGTTCAACGGAACGGCCATTACTGATATCCAGTACCTAAACGTACCCGACCTTAACCAATCAGGAGGGGAGCAATTGATGCAGGTCACTTTCACCACCCTGAATCCACACGTGGTATTTGTCTGGGGCGGGCATCTGGCAACTACGCACGACTGGTGCCCCCAATATTCAATCTCAGGAATTCCTGGTTCAGCTTATCATATGACCATAGTTGAAGTAGATGGAGGGAAAGGTACCGGGGATCGCTCTCTGTCTGCTACCGCCGTAATGACGCTGGATGGCTGTGGCCTGACAGGGCCGTCCGTAGCCTGCATGGCAGACACGCTGGTCTTTACATCTGACAGCCTTATTGGATTTGATTATTCATGGTTCCTGTCGGACAATGTATCCGGGGCATCCTTTTCTGGATCCAATACCGGGTCATCTGTCAATGTAATTGCAGGAAACAACCCAGGAGGATTTACCATACACGTGGTAGTCAACGCATCCGGATATACAGATACATGCTCGAGCGAAGTAACCGTTTCCGGGCCGGTACTCAATGCTACTAATGAGGATCTAGCCTGCCCCAGCTCTATGGGCTCAATTAACCTTACCGTAACCTTCGGCTTCCCGCCATATTCATTCCTCTGGAGCAATGGGCAAACTACAGAAGATCTTACCGGGCTTGGCGCAGGCAACTATGTCGTAACTGTTACTGACCAGATGGGCTGTACCGGGACAACGGCTGTAACCATCAACCAGGTTCCGCTGGTTTCCGTGTCCGGATCTCCTTCCGAGGTTTCCTGCTTTAACGGCAACAACGGCTCAATATCCCTTAACATTTCGGGAGGCACGGCACCCTTCAATTTCCAATGGTCAACCGGATCTAATAACCAAACGGTTACGGGGCTGGTCGCCGGAACATATACTGCAACCGTCACGGATGCCAATGGTTGCACTGACGCAACCAGCGTCATCCTCACACAGCCGGCTGCATTATCACTAACAAGCTCTTCAACAAATGCCTCCTGTTTTGGTGATAACAGCGGGGCTGCATCTGTTGCTGTCACCGGAGGAGTCCCGCCATATTCCTATATATGGAACACGGGTGCAACGGCACAGAGCCTGAGCGTTTTATCAGCCAGTACTTATACCGTAACCGTAACTGACAATAATGGCTGTACCGAAAGACAGAACGTTAGCGTATCCCAGCCGGCCGCATCATTAAATGCCAGCATCAACACCATTCAAAACGCTAATTGCTTCTCAGCATCTGACGGGGCCGTAAATATCTCCGTAAACGGGGGCACGGGCCCATACACCTTTGCATGGAGCCACGGTGTCACAACGCAGAATATTTCCAGCCTGTCCGCCGGTAGCTATACAGTCACTGTTACAGATGCCAATGGTTGTGCCATCATTCAGAACGCCACAGTATCCGAACCCGACTCCATGTTTTCAAGTATTACCGGTGCTCAAAACGTGAGTTGCTTCACCGGGAATGACGGGTCAATTGACCTTTCAGTAGGTGGCGGAACACCTCCGTATACATTTAACTGGAGTAACGGTGCCACCACTGAAGACATCTCGTCTATTGCAGCGGGCACATACGTCGTAACGATAGCTGATTTCAACGGGTGTCTCGATTCACTTTCATATGTCATTTCACAGCCGGCCGCTTCAATTGCCGCATCAGCTACAACAGTTCAAAATGTAAATTGCCATTCGGGTTCTGACGGCTCTATCATTCTGCAGGTAACCGGGGGAACTTTTCCATTTACATATAACTGGAGCAATGGAAGCACTACCCAGAACATAAGTAACCTGCCAACAGGTAATTACATCATCACTGTTACGGATACACTCGGCTGCACAGACACCCAGTCCTTCACAATATCCGAACCTCTGTTCGCACTAACAACTGCGATAAGTTCCGCTCAAAATGTAAACTGTTTTTCTGGTACGGATGGTGATATCGATCTGACTGTAAGTGGCGGTACGGCCCCTTATACTGTCAACTGGAGTACAGGAGCTACTACTGAAGATTTGTCCGGAATCCCCGCAGGCCAGTATACGGCTACAGTTTTGGATGCAAACGGATGCATCGATTCTATTACTGTTACAATCACGCAACCTGCCGGGAACCTGTCAGCAACTCCATCAGTGCAGGATGTTGATTGTTATGGCAACGCAAATGGTTCGATCAACCTGACAGTCGCACAGGGAACTCAACCATATTCATACGTTTGGAGCAATAGTGAAACTACCCAAAATATTAGCTCTCTTTTACCAGGCAACTATACCGTTACAGTTACTGATGCGAATGGCTGTACGCTTCAACAGTCGGCAACCGTATCACAACCTGCAGATTCCATCACCGGCAGTGCAGTTGTCTTTGAAAACGCTTCGTGCACCGCCGGTAATACGGGTTCCATTGATGTAACAATCAATGGGGGCTCACCGCCTTATACGTTCCTCTGGAATACCGGCGCTACTTCTGAGGATCTGATAAATCTCGGAAAGGGTACATACACGGTTACGGCCACTGATGCCAATGGCTGTACCTTTTCCATCACCTCAATGCTTTTACTTCCAGTACCGTTGGTGACGGCAAGCATCGATATTCTTCAGAACGTATCCTGCTTTGGCGGTTCAAATGGAGCTATCAACCTGACTGTCAGCAACGGCACACCTCCTTTTACATTCTCCTGGAGTAGCGGACAAACCACAGAGGATATAAGCAATCTGCCTTCAGGGGCTTATACGGTTACGGTTACCGATTCCAACGGATGTGTTGCAAATCAAAATGTTGTTATCAGCCAGCCATCAAGTCTACTCAGCATTACTGTCGATTCATCACAAGACGTAAACTGTAGTGGGGGATCGGATGGCTCGGCGGATCTAACTGTTACACAAGGCACACCCCCTTATTCATTTCTCTGGAGCAACGGATCTACCACCGAAGACATAAACAACCTTAGTTCCGGCAGCTACACCCTTACAGTTACCGATGCGAATGGTTGCATCGACTCTGCAACGGTTATCATAAGTCAACCTTCCGGCGCACTAAGCTTATCAGTATCATCCGTACAAGATGTTTCATGTTTCGGGGCAAACAGTGGCGCCATTAATCTTTCTGTTTCGCAAGGTACCAGCCCATACTCCTTTTTATGGAATACAGGTGACACCGCTCAGGGCATCTCTGGTCTTTCAGCCGGTATTTATACTGTCACCGTAACCGATGCTAACAATTGTACTGCACAAGCCACGCAATCCATAGGCGAGCCGGCATCACCACTTTCTATTTCGGTATCAGCTGTACAAAGTGTTGGTTGCCATTCCGGAAGCGATGGATCAATAATACTATCGGTCAATGGAGGAACAAGTCCGTATTCATACAACTGGAGTACAGGAAGTACTACTCAAAATGTTAACAATCTTTCTGCCGGAAACTACACTGTAACGATCACAGACCTCAATGGATGTACTGGCCTCCAAACGGCCAATGTCACCCAGCCCGCCTCCATGCTGGCCGCTAGTGTAGCCACTTTACAAAACGTGAGCTGCAATGGCGGCAATGATGGCTTAATTGATCTAACAGTCAGCGGTGGAACACCTCCGTTTGCTTTCAACTGGAGCAATGGCGCCACCACTGAGGATATCGGCGGTCTGGCAACTGGCAACTATACGGTAATAGTTACAGACGCTAACGGATGCACTGATTCAAGTACATCAACTGTTTTACAGCCTGCAGGCGCCCTGGCTGTTTCCGCGCAGGTTCAGAATATTGACTGTTTCGGCAACGGCAACGGAGCCATAAGCCTAATAGTATCCCAGGGCACAGCACCCTATACATTCAGCTGGAGCAATTGGTCGACTGCTCAAAACATCAGTCCGCTGGCTCCAGGAACATATAGTGTCACCGTAACCGATGCAAATAATTGCACGGTTGAACAAACTCATTCCATCCTGGAACCGGCTGCACCGCTGTCGTCACTGGTCCAAACCCAACAGGATGTAAGTTGTTTTTCAGGATCAGACGGTTCTGTTACAGTTTCCGTAACAGGCGGCACGAGCCCGTATTCATATGCCTGGAACAATGGGAATACAACTCAAAACATTGGCGGCTTGTCAGCCAGCACATACAACGTTATTATAACAGATTCAAATGGCTGTACCACATCGCAGCCTGTGTACATTAGTGAGCCTGCCCCGCTTTCTCCGGCAATCACAGATTTGCAAAATGTACTTTGCTTCTCAGAAGCTACCGGCTCCATCAGTCTCTCAGTCAACGGAGGCACTTCTCCCTATTCATACTCATGGAGCAACGGTGATACCATCAATTCTGTTTCAGGCTTGCTTTCTGGTACGTATAGCGTCACAATAACAGATGCCAATGGATGTGTGGACACCGTTATAGCATCTGTGACACAGCCCGCAGGCGCACTTTCCGCAGGTGCCGTCTCACAAAACATCGATTGCTTCGGGAATAACAACGGCTCCATTGACCTGACAGTATCTATGGGCACACCACCTTATTCATTCAAGTGGAGCAATAGTGTAATTACCGAAGACTTGAGTGGATTACCGCCCGGAACCTACCTTGTCACGGTTACCGACGCAAATGGCTGCAAGGCAAATACTACCGGTTCGGTCACGCAGCCGCTTGAATTATCCACTTCAATAGTAATCGATCCCGGCTTATCCTGTTTCGGAGACAGCACTGCGACAATCAATCTGACTGCGGCCGGCGGTACGCCACCTTATTCATATATGTGGAGTACTGGTGCAACTACGCAAAACCTTAGCAATATACCGGCTGAAGGGTATACGGTAACGGTAACAGACGGCAACGGATGCACGAAAAGCTTCATAGCCTCCGTACTGCAACCCCCACCCGCCATCGTCATAACGGGCACAATTGCCAATGCAAATTGTCTTGATAATATTTCTGGAAGCGTTAATGTCAGTATAACGACAGGCATAGGTCCTTTCTTGTTCCAATGGAGCAATGGTGCGACAACACAGAACCTTTCAAATATACCGCATGGAAGCTACACGGTCATTGTAACAGAAGGGAACGGATGTACTACCCGTGAAACTTATACAGTTGGAGATAATTCGGTATTCAGTGCCAATGCAACCGGACCCACGACTATATGCTCCGGAGATCTCGTAACCCTGGTTGCGGATTCTATTCAAGGCGCCACCTACCAGTGGTTTCTAGATGGTGAAGCCCTCGGAGGTGCTGTATATACCGATTTTACCACTCCGGCTGCCGGAATCTATACGGTAGCCATCAATCATGCGTGCGGGTATTTCATCTCCGATTCAATCGAAGTGACGGTATCTGTGGTACAGAATCTTTCAGTCAGCCCGAACGTGATCCTTTGCCCGGGCGAAAGCGCGCCGCTGCTTGCCAGTGGTGGTGTAAGCTATTCCTGGAGCCCGGCTACAGGCCTTGACCGTACGGATGTCGAAAATCCGGTTGCCTCCCCTACCGTCTCTACAACCTATACCGTGGAGGTCACTAATGAGGACGGTTGCCGTGCCACCGGTGAAGTGCTTGTCAGCGTGGTATGTGACTCGCTCGTCATTCCGTCTGGCTACTCACCCAATAATGACGGATATAACGATGAATTCACTATCCCCGGGATTGAGAAATTTCCTGGAAACAAGCTTTGGATCTACAACCGTTGGGGAGCGTTGATCTTTAAAGCGACGGATTATGAAAATAACTGGAATGGAACTTCAAATGTTAGTGGGATTTATATCGGCAAACAACTGCCCAACGGTACATTCTTTTACATCCTGGACTTAAACAATGGCACCAAGCCAAGGACAGGGTATATTGTATTAAGAAAATAATTACAACGTATCAACCAAATCAAAATGGAATCAATAAACCCAGGCAATACTCACCGGCAGGCGCTTAGAAACCGCTCCAACCGCCCCTCCACACGGGCGGCTGCCTTGTTTTTAGCCCTGTCGTTCATGATTATGACTTCCCTGACCGTTCATGGGCAATCAGGTAACCTGAAACAGGCCAGGAACGGCGCTGCCAACTCTCCGGTATCGCCCGTGGATTTTGTGAACGGCAATGCCGGATCAAGCAATTCGCATTTCCTGGAAAGTATGTCTGTGCCTTACCGTTACGTAATCACCGGACTGGCACCAGGCACGCACACGCTTATCATAGAATACGACATTAAAAAAAACTACAACCACGCGATAGATTACATAACCCACTATAACAGACTGGAACCTCATGACCAGTTTTCACATTCTGCAGAAGTCATCGACTTACTGGGAGGGCTCCCAACCGTCGATCCCACGCCATTTAACTTCCCGATCCCGGTTCCTGTTTCCAACAAGGTCGTTACCTGTACAGGACTGTCTCAGCCAGCTACATCGTTCAATTCCCTTCCGGCATCAGAAAGAATGTTTACGATGTTCAACGGGGATTCCATCACCGACATACAATACCTGCTTAGTCCGGACCTGAATGCTTCAGACGAGTCGCAGCGACTGCAGATAACCTTCGTATCCTCAAGGGATACGGTGGTGCTTGCATGGGGCGGGCACATCGCAGCTGCCTTTGACTGGTGCCCGGAGTATTCGGCGGCAGGCATCAGCGGATCAGGATACCACATGGCACTCAAGTCGCTTGACGGGAGCGGAGGAAATTCGGACCTCTCCCTTTCCACAGCTGCTGTCATACCCGTACCGCCCTGTGAATTCAGCGGAGAGGACAGTGTCTGTACCGGACAAACGATGACCTATAGTGTCGATCCCTACGTCGGGTATACCTACACATGGAGCCTTGCTAATAACACGGCCGGAGCTTCCATTACCAGCAGCAACGTGGGAACATCCATCACCTTGAATACTGGGGCCAGCAGTGGTAGCTTTATCATCAATGTCGAAATGACCATTACCGGTTATTCCGGCATATGCTCCAAGGAAGTTTTAGTCGGCGAAGTGTCGCTTTCTGAAACGCATGTGGATTATTCATGCAGCACGAACACGGGTTCTGTCGATTTAACACCTTCAGGCGGCTTCCCGCCATATTCGTTCCAATGGAGCAACGGTCAGATCACGGAGGATCTATCAGGCCTGTCAGCTGGCACGTATTCCGTTACCGTTACCGACCGGGCTTCATGCACGGCTGCTATTTCCGTAACAATCGATGCGACTCCCACCTTATCCGCCAGTGTAACCACCATCCCAGTCGCATGCCACTCCGGGTCTACCGGTAGCGCCAATACAACTGTTTCAGGCGGAACCCTTCCCTATTCGTTCACATGGTCCAATGGCTCCACTTCACAAAACATCTCAGGAATCAGCGCCGGAACCTACACAATTATCATTACGGACGCCAATGGCTGTTCTAAAAGCATCACTGCAGGTGTAAGCCAGCCGGGCGCGGCCCTGTCGGCCATCACAACAGCCTCCCCGAATGTCTCTTGCTTTGGCGGAACCAACGGTTCCGTGAACCTGTTTGTCAGCGGCGGAACCAGCCCGTATACTTTCTTGTGGAGCAAGGGAAGCACCACACAAAACATTGACAACCTGAGTGCCGGTACATACACGGTGACCATAACTGACGCCAACGGATGTACTCTTGTTCAAAGTCACGAAATCACCCAACCAACTGCACCACTGACCTCCTCTATATCTTCTTCCCAGAATGTTTCATGTCATGGCGGAACAAATGCTTCTATAACGCTATTAACCTCAGGCGGCACGCCATCATATTCATATCAGTGGAATAACGGAAGTCAAACACAAAACCTGACAAGTATTCCTGCAGGAACATATACTGTTACCGTAACCGACACCCTGGGGTGTACTTCATCCTCGACCATCAGCGTGACAGAACCTCCCGTCTCCTTGAGCGCTACCAGCAGTTCGCCACAAGCTGTTTCATGCTTCGGCGGCAGCAACGGCGCAATAGACCTAACTGTAACCGGGGGCACACCGGCATATTCCTACAACTGGTCCAACGGAAACACCGTGCAGGATCTCACCGGTCTCGCGGCAGGATCATACACCGTCACCATCACAGACGCAAATGGCTGTACGTACATTCACTCTTCATCAGTCAGCCAGCCTGCTTCCGCGCTTTCAACAAACATTAATATACAACAAGTATCCTGTTTTGGCTGGAATAATGGCGAAATAGACCTAACCGTAAATGGCGGAACGACCGCATACACATATAACTGGAGCAACGGATCCACGACAGAGGATATAAACGGCCTTGCCGCCGGCACTTACAGCGTCACCGTTACCGATGCCAATGGCTGTACCAGCTCCGAATCGGCGACGATAAGCCAACCCGCTGCACCACTTTCCGGCGCAACCCAGGTTACGTCCAATATATCCTGTTTTTCCGGAAACAACGGATCTATTGACCTTACCGCGACAGGTGGAACCGCGCCTTACTCCTACGCCTGGAACACGGGAGCCAATACGGAAGACATATCCAATTTGTCAGCAGGCATTTACATAGTCACGATTACTGATGCCAATAGCTGCACATTCACCGTTACAGATACGATTACACAGCCGGCGGGTGCGCTCTCAACGAGCATCCAGGTTACGCAGGGTGTATTGTGTTACGGGGGTAATGACGGGAATATCGACCTGACGGTTACCGGGGGTACGCCTCCTTATGCCTATACATGGAGTAACGGAGCCACCACGGAAGACATTCAAAGCCTCAGTGCAGGTGTCTATACCGCGACGATCACAGATGTAAACGGTTGTTCGGCATCCGTCACAGGCACCATAACAGAACCAAGCCAGGCAATCAGCGCAAGTGCGAATGCCACACAACAGGTGAACTGCTTTGGCGGGAGCAATGGAACGGCATCTCTATCTGTAGTCGGCGGCACACCGCCATATACATACTTATGGTCAAATGGCTCTGCAAATCAAAATCAGGCTAACCTGGCCGCCGGCAGTTACAGCGTAACCGTAACGGATGCCAACGGATGTACAGATTCTCAGTCCATCACCATCACCCAGCCTGCTGCATCATTGGCGTCAGCCGTTTCAGCAACACAAAATGTTAACTGCTTTGGAGGCACGGACGGCTCTATTGACCTTTCAACCAGCGGTGGCACACCTCCTTACACCTATAACTGGAGTAACGGCGCGACCACTGAAGACCTTCAGAATATCAGCACAGGCACCTACAATGTAACGATCACAGACGCAAATGGCTGCCTGACGGCGCTATCCGTCACTATCGCCCAACCATCGGGTCCCCTGTCTGCGGCCATCAGCGCTTCACAAAACGTATTATGTTTCGGCGGGACCAGCGGATCAATTGACCTTACCATCCAGGAAGGCACACCCCCGTATACGGTAGCGTGGAGTAACGGGTCGGCAACGGAGGATCTAAGCGGTCTTCCGGCAGGAACATATACTGCCACCATTACCGATGCCAACGGCTGCACCGCCACTGCAACCACGACAATACAACAACCGTCAGGTGCGCTCAGCGCAACAATCTTTTCATCCACTCCTGTAAACTGTTATGCTGGCTCGGATGGAACTATTGATATTACCGTTACACAAGGCACCCCTCCTTATACATTTGCCTGGAATAACGGAGCCGGGACTGAAGATCTTACAGGCCTTTCCTCTGGCACCTATACAGTCGTCATCACCGATGCAAACGGATGCACCACATCACTTGCAGCCACCATTACCCAGCCTGCCGCAACCCTTGCTGCCTCGGTTTCTTCATTCCAGAACGTAAGCTGCTTCGCTGGATCGAATGGCGCGGTATCCCTTACCGTCAATGGCGGCACCTCTCCATATACCTATCAATGGAGCAACGGAAATACCTCACAGAATATAGCCAACCTTCAAGCCGGTAATTATACAGTAATTATCACGGATGTAAATGGCTGTACTGCCACGCAATCCGCATCCGTAAGCGAACCGCTGGCCACGCTTTCTTCATCAATCAGCGCATCTCAAAATATTAACTGCCATGCCGGTACGGACGGTTCCATCGGCCTAACGGTATCAGGTGGCACTACCCCTTATTCATACAGCTGGAGCAACGGTGCGACAACTAAGGATTTATCCGGACTCACGGCGGGTACCTACACGGTAAATATTACCGATGCCAATGGCTGCACCAGCCAGCAAACTTTAACGCTGAACCAGCCGCTAAATCCTCTTAGTGGTACAGCGTCAGTCACTTCCAATATTTCATGCTTCTCCGGAAACAACGGCTCCATTGACCTGACTGTCAACGGTGGCACGCCACCATACGCCTATCTCTGGAATACCGGGTCCCCAAGTGAAGACCTTTCTGGACTTGCAGCAGGCACATACACGGTTACCGTGACAGATGCGAATGGCTGTACTTATGTGACTTCGGCAACCATCACGCAGCCACCCGGATCACTCACCACGAGTGTTTCCATATCACAGAATGTATCCTGCCATGGAGGATCGAACGGATCTGTCAACCTCACAGCCAGCAGTGGCACCCCACCTTATACTTTCCTGTGGAGCAATGGCGCTACAACAGAGGATATTAACAACCTTCCGTCCGGGACCTATACAGTAACTGTTAATGATGCCAACGGGTGCCTGTCCATGCAAACAGTCGTGGTCTCACAACCCGCAGGCGCACTTTCTGCCACCCTTGCCGCTTCACAAAATGTAAATTGTTATGCTGGTTCGGATGGCTCCATTGATCTGACCGTGTCCATGGGTACGCCACCCTATTCGTTCAACTGGAGTGGCGGTCAGACCACGCAAAACATTTCCGGCCTTGCATCGGGCAACTACTCCGTAATCGTGACGGATACGAATGGTTGCACCGATACGCTTATGACTTTGATTTCCCAGCCTGCCGGTGCGCTGAATGCCACGGTCTCCTCGTCCCAAAATGTAGGTTGTTTTGCAGACAGTACAGGCAACATTGACCTGACGGTGGTCATGGGCACGCCGCCATATAGCTATGCCTGGAATACCGGTGATACCACGGAAGATATAAGTAACCTGCCATCAGGCAATTACTCAGTAACGGTTACCGACGCCAATGGATGCGTTGATACGCTGGCAATATCCATTTCCCAGCCAGCAGGTGCGCTTTCCACTGGCATCACCGTACTTCAGCAGGTAAGTTGTTATAATGGTAATAATGGTGCTTTGAACCTTACCGTAACACAAGGCACACCTCCTTACAATTTCAACTGGAGCACGGGTGCAATCACGGAAGATATCGACAGCCTCACTGCCGGCACCTATACGGTGACTGTAACAGATGCTAACGGATGTAGCGGCGTACAAACGGTTGCAATCACTCAGCCGAATGGCGCCCTGTCGATTTCATCAAACGTTTTGCAGCAGGTCAGCTGTCATGCAGGATCTGACGGCCAAATAGACCTCACGGTCCAGATGGGAACCCCACCCTATAGCTACTCATGGTCAAACGGCATGACTACGGAAGACATCATGAATCTCCAGGCCGGTACCTACACCGT
Source organism: Bacteroidota bacterium (assembly GCA_024638565.1). Lineage (GTDB taxonomy): Bacteria > Bacteroidota > Bacteroidia > AKYH767-A > OLB10 > JAHEKC01. Next base: position 53,045 of record JAHEKC010000001.1, on the reverse strand, counting down.
TATCATCACAGATTCCAACGGCTGTACGGATACACACAGTGTTACCATCACCCAGCCGGCAGGGGCCCTCAACGCAACGCTCACCATGAGCCAGCCGGTCAGCTGTTATGGAGGTGCCAATGGCGCCATAACTGTGAATACCAGCATGGGCACGGCCCCTTACAGTTACCAGTGGAGCAGCGGGGATACCACAAAGGACATTTCTTCCCTGCCAGCCGGCACCTATGCCGTAACAATTACTGATGCGAACGGATGTACGCTGACCGATTCTGTTGAGGTGACCCAGCCAGCGGGAGCGCTGTCCGTGGGTGCCACGGTGACACAGCAGGTAAGCTGCCACAATGGAAGCGACGGCAGCATCGACCTCACTGTAACGCAGGGCACCCCGCCCTATACCTATACATGGAGCCATGGGGCCTCCACGGAGGATGTTTCGGGGCTGCCTGCAGGAAGCTATACCGTCACGGTGACAGACGCCAACGGCTGCACGGTCGTTACCACGGCTTCCATCATTCAGCCCCCGGCATCCGTAATGGTTACCGGCACGACCACACCTTCCAACTGCCTGATGAATACAGGTGGTTCGGCAACGGCCAACCCTTCAGGTGGAACCGCGCCCTACCAGTACCAGTGGAGCCAGGGCGGCACCATTCAGCAAATCACGAATCTTCCACAGGGCACATATACGGTTACCGTCACTGACGACAATGGATGCACCTCGGAATACCAGGTAACGGTTGGGGACATCTCAGAATTTCATGCTAAAGCAGATGGCCCGACGACTGTCTGCGTTGGCGACCTGGTGACTCTGCTTGCAGACTCAATTGACGGCGCCACCTACCAATGGTACCTGAACGGACAAATACTCGGTGGCGCCACATACCCTGTGTTCGTGACGCCGGCCGCAGGCTTTTATTCCGTTTCGATCAGTCACCCGTGCGGCGAGTTCCATTCAGATACCATAGAAGTCAATGTGCAGTCCATGACCAACGTAAGCCTGAGCCCGAACGTCATCATCTGCCCGGGCGAAAGCACACAGCTGTCCGCCTCCGGAGGTGCAAGCTACCTGTGGAGTCCGGCCACGGGGCTCGATTTTACCACGGTCAGCAATCCTATCGCGTCGCCTACCCTGACGACTTCTTACAACGTGGAAATCACAAGCGAACATGGCTGTAAAACAAACGGTCAGGTGATCGTGACCGTCATGTGCGACACCCTCATCATTCCGTCTGGATACTCGCCAAATGATGATGGCATCAATGATGCCTTTGTCATCAAGGGAATAGAACATTACCCGGGCAACATGATCTGGATTTACAACAGGTGGGGCAACCTGGTCTACAAGGCCAGGAGCTATAAAAACAACTGGGACGGGTTATCGAATGTAACCGGTATTTATATCGGAAAACGGGTGCCTGCCGGAACGTATTTCTACGTATTGAACCTGGGTGACGGCACCAAGCCGCGTACCGGATATATCGTACTCAGGAAATAAAATATAACGAGGTCAGCAACAACGTATATGAATCACATGCCGAATAGCAGATCCTGGTGGCCTGCCTGTGCCTTGCTGGCAGGTTTGTTGCTTGCCTGGCCGGAATACTGTCCGGCAACCCACTCGGCTGGAGCTGACCTTACTTACACTAGCCTCGGAGGGAACAACTACCTGGTCGAATTAACTTTTTACAGGGATTGCCTCGGAATAAACGCCCCGGTTGCTATTCCTCTCACATACGAAAGTGTGAATTGTGGTTTCAGCCTTTCGGCTATGGCCATCCAGGTCCAGAATACCGGGCAGGAAATCACGCTGCCCTGTGTCACCGCCGCCACTACCTGCAATGGCGGATCGTTCACCGGTATCCAGAAGTTCCTTTACCAGGCGACCATTGCCCTGCCGGCTGCCTGTACGGACTGGAAGTTCAGTTACCAGATCTGCTGCAGGAATTGTGCAATCACCACGCTTAAAAACCCATGCGCTGCGGGGTCAAACCTCTTTGTGGAAGCTGAATTGAATAACCTGGATGCACCGGGTAACAACTCTCCCCGGTTCTCGCGCGATCCTATTGTCATCATCTGCGCCGGCCAGCCATTCAGCTTCAATCCCTCCGTCACGGAGGATGACGGCGACTCTCTTTATTTCGAGTTGGTTACACCCAGAACAGGCGCATCCACTACCGCGACCTACCAGCCATTACTCACCGCGCAGAACCCGATGCTTACCAACGGCCCGGTCATCCTGGACCCGCAAACCGGTCAACTCTCGTTTACGCCCGTCCAAGCACAGATCGGGGTAATCACATTGAAGGTTTCCGAGTATCGCGGGCAGGTACTGGCAGGTTCAGTCCTGCGTGACATGCAGGTGTACACCGATCCCTGCAGCAACCATCAGCCTATCGCCGGAGGCTTTGACGGCACAAACAATTATACCAAGGTTGTTCTTGCCGGCAATACCTTATCAGCTTCCATACAAACACATGATGCGGATTCACTCCAGGTCCTTTCCGCATCTATTGGCTCTCAGGTACCGGGCGCACAGTTTGGCATAGGCGGCGGCAGCAGGCCCGGTGTATCCGTATCCTGGACTCCCGACGCCACCCATGTCCGGGAAACGCCTTACAATTTTACCATCAGCGTCAGGGATAACGCCTGTCCGTTCAATGCAGAGCTAGTATTCGGGTATACAATATATGTCAACGCTAAAACAGCCGCAATAAATGTCACAGGGATCACCTGCCATGGGGCGCAGGACGGATCTGCTACTATCGTCAATGTACCGTCGGGCGCCTCCATCCTTTGGAGCAATGGTGCCACCACCGCAGCAATCAGTGGCCTGGGTGCGGGACAGCAATCTGCGATTATGGTGCATCAATCAGACACCACCGTGTTCAACGCAATGATCACGGAACCACCAGCCCTTGCGCCTGACGCCCATGCAACAGCCCATGTGTCCTGCTTTGGCGGATCCGACGGCATTGCCGTTGCTTCTTCGGCCGGGGGCACACCACCCTATAGCTACTTTTGGGATAACAGTGCCGCCACCAAGCAGATAAAAAACATTCCAGCAGGAGCATATACCGTGACTGTTTCAGATGCGAATGGCTGTACCGGCAGCGCCACCACGACAATACACGAACCTGACTCCGATCTCACGGTCAATAAACTTACCGTTCATGCCAATTGCCTGGCTGGCTCTTATGGCCAGGTGACCGCCTTGCCCTCGGGAGGCACTTCACCATATGCGTTCCAGTGGAACCAGGGCGCCACGACACAAACAGTCACAGGCATGCCGGCCGGGCAATATACCGTCAAGGTGACTGACAAGAAAGGTTGCGAGATTGTTGAAAGTTTCACCGTATCAGACACCTCCTTGTTCAACGCCAACATCACCGGTTCCCCGGATCTGTGTATCGGTGAACTGGCAGTCCTTACCGCAGACTCCGTGGCCGGCGGATCTTACCAATGGTACCTGAACGGCCAGACGCTCGGTGGTGCCACCGGGCTGCAGTTCTATACACCTGTTGCCGGTGCATATACTGTGACTATAAGCCACGGATGCGGTACATACAACTCAGATACGCTGCATGTCACTTCAAAGGAAGAAGTAAGGATGACGTTAAGCCCCAATGTGATCATTTGTCCGGGGGAACGGGTTCAGCTAAAAGCGGGTGGAGGTACTTATTACGCGTGGGAACCACCTGACGGGCTGGATTACGCCACCCTGCCGGATCCCATCGCCTCACCGCCAAAGACCACCGTATACAAGGTGGAAGTCACAAACGACGATGGCTGCAAGGCCATAGGAGAGGTTACGGTTTCAGTCATGTGCGATTCTCCCATGGTGCCTTCCGGATATTCACCCAACCAGGACGGCATAAACGATGGATTTGTAATCGAAGGCATCGAAGCATATCCGGATAATAAAATATGGATCTACAACCGCTGGGGCGGCCTCATTTACAAGGCGAGGAATTACCGCAATGACTGGACAGGTTACTCAAATACTGGTGGAGAGATGGCAGGCAAGATGGTTCCTGCCGGGACCTACTATTACATTCTTGATTTAAACAATAACAAAAAGCCAATGACAGGTTATATCGTCATTAGAAAATAAGCACATGTTCAGCGAAACATATCGAAACCCGATACTGGCCATGAAAACTGGTGTCTGTCGTCCTATACAGGCTGTTGTCATTGTTTGCATGGCATTCATCCTGGTACTGGCACCGCTCCGGCAAGTACATGCCACGCACTCGGCCGGCGCGGACCTCACCTACCGGTCGCTCGGGGGTGGCAGCTACCTTGTGGAAGTCACTTTCTACAGGGACTGTGCCGGCATATCTGCACCCTTGGCCATCCCGGTGTCGTACAGCTCATCTTCGTGCGGGTATAACCTCATAGCCATGGCCGCACGCATTCCAGGTACGGGATACGAAATTACCACCCCCTGCGCTTCCGTTCCCTCGTCATGCAACGGCGGTTTCCAGACCGGGATAGAGAAATTCGTCTACCAGGCGGTCATTTCCCTTCCGGCCTCATGCACAGATTGGGTATTCAGTTACCAGGTGTGCTGCAGGAACTGCGCTGTGACGACCATCCAGAATCCCTGCGCGGCCGGCTCCAACCTCTACGTGGAGGCCACGCTCAATAACGTGGCGGCACCGGAAAACAACTCCCCCTATTTCGGCATTGATCCGGTGGCATTCGTGTGCATAGGTCAGCCTTTCTGCTACAACCCCGGTGTACTTGAACAGGATGGGGATTCGCTGGTTTATGAACTTATCGCTCCGAAAACCGGTGCGCAAACACATGTGACTTACTTCCCGCCCCACTCACCTTCACAGCCCTTCCAGGGCTCCGCCCCGCTCGAACTGGATACGACCACCGGGCAGATTACCTTTACCGCCGGGCAGACACAGATCGGAATCCTCACCCTGCGTGTAAATGAATACCGGAATGGCCAGCTGGCGGGCAGCGTGATCCGTGATATGCAGATATACACCTCCGCGTGCAGCAACATGCAGCCGAAGGCCACCGGCATCAATGGCACGAACGATTTCACCGCTGAGGCACATCCCGGCGAACAGCTGTGCTTCCAGATCAATACAATGGACGGCGATCCCGCGCAAAACATTGATATCAAATTCATCAATCCCATTGCAGGGGCACAACTTACCGCCAACAGCAATCACCGGCCTGTAATTGATTTTTGCTGGACCCCTGACGCCTCACACGTACGAAATATACCATATGTATTCAATGTAACACTCCGTGATGATGCCTGCCCGGTAAACGGGGTCCAGGTATACGCCTACGCGATCTATGTCAGGCAAAAAAGCGTGGGGGTGCATGCGCAGGACATTTCCTGTCATGGCGCCGCGGACGGAACGGCCGAAGTGGTCAATGCCGCAAGCGGCAGCTTGTTCCTCTGGAGCACCGGTGAAACCACGGCCAGTGTTTCGGGCTTGGCCGCCGGCACGTACACGGTAAATGTAAACCACGGCGGAAACTCTTTGGTCCTGAATGCCACGATTGGATCACCTGCCGCGCTTGTCACGTCCATATCCATGACAAAGGCGGTAAGCTGCCACGGGGGTGCCGACGGTCAATTGTCCGCTTCCGCCAATGGTGGAATCGCCCCTTATGCATGGGCCTGGAGTAACGGCACAACAGCTTCTGCAGCATCAAATCTGTCAGCGGGGACATACAATGTCCAGCTGACCGATGCCAGCGGCTGCACAGCCAGCGCCACGGGCCAGGTCACGGAACCTTTGCAGCCACTGGATGCCTCCGTGGCCCACCTGCAGCAGATTTCCTGCGCGGGCGGACAGGACGGCTCCGCATTGCTGCATGCCTCCGGCGGTACGGCACCGTATGCTTACAGTCTCAACAACCAGTCATCACAGGGCGCACCGGCCGGCCTGGCTGCGGGCACCTATGCGGTAATCGTTACCGACGATGCCGGGTGCACCGCCTCGACATCCTTCACGATTACCGAGCCTGATGCCCTCCTTGCCACCGTGAGCAAGTCCGGTGCCATCGCATGCCATGGCGGGCAGGATGGTTTTATAGAAACGGAAACCTCCGGGGGTACGACTCCATACAGCTACCTATGGTCCAACGGATCCACCGCACCTGTGATCCAGGGCATCCCTGCGGGAGCTTACCTGTTGACCGTTACCGACCAGCAAGGCTGCACCTCCACCGTCAGCCACCAGGTAACCGGGCCGGTGGCCATGCTTGAGACCCACGTTACGGCCCTCACGCATGTGACCTGCTACGACGGCACCAACGGGGCGGTACAGATGACGGCAAACGGGGGAACCCCTCCATATGCCTGGAGCTGGAACAGCGGTTCGGTTTCCCCTCACCTGCAGGGTCTCAAATCAGGAGCCTATACCGTGACCGTGACCGATGCCAATGGCTGCGCCATTACGGAAAGCATTACCGTACAGCAGCCCACGGCCCCGATCAGCCTGACCGCCACCACCCAGAACCATGTAAGCTGTTATGGCGGCAATAACGGATCCATAGGCCTGGAAGTATCCAATGGAACGCTGCCATACCAGTACAGCTGGAGCAACGGCGCCACCACCCAGCACATCGGGGGCCTGATCGCCGGTGTTTACCGCGTCACTGTAACTGACGCCGGCCAGTGCACTGGTTCCGTTACAATCTCCGTCATCCAGCCGGCCATGCCATTCAGGCTAGGGGTCAGTGTGACCGATGAAACGAACTGCGGCGACGGCGGCAACGGCGCCATCAACATCACGCCGGAAGCCGGCGAGGCACCATACACTTACCTGTGGAGCAACCAGGCCACGACCCAGGACGTAGACAGCCTTGTGGCCGGTACCTATACCATCACTTCCACGGATGCTGCAGGGTGCGCGACTACAAAAAATATCGAAGTCAGGATGACCGCATCCGGCATCCAGGTGGCAGGAATTGCAGCGCCTGCCAATTGCCTGCTCAACAATGGGGGTACCATCTCCACGCAAATTACAGGTGGCCGGGCCCCGTTTGATTACCAGTGGAGCAACGGCGCCAATACAAAAAAACTGACGAACATTTTCGAGGGGGAGTATGAGCTGACCGTCATTGATGCGGATCAATGCAAGGCAATGCACCGGTTCACCGTTCATGATACGAGCACTTTCGCAGCCCGGGCGACAGGACCCACACAGGTCTGCCTGGGCGACCTTGTTGAACTGGTGGCTGATTCCGTATGGGATGGCAAGTACCAGTGGCATTTCGACGAACAATTATTGAACGGCTCCGTGGACAAGGTATACCTTGCGCCCCAGGAAGGAACTTACCGGGTCAGCGTAGAAAGTGTATGCGGGAACTTCACCTCGGATGAAATCGAGGTAACCGTCATGACCGTTGAGGACTATGCCGTAAGCCCCAATGTCATTCTCTGCCCCGGTGAAACCACCAGGCTGGAAGCCTCCGGTGGCATCACCTACCAGTGGTGGCCGGAAGAAGGGCTGGACTACCCCCTGTCACCAAACCCCGTGGCGCATCCGGCACAAACCACCGCCTACCAGGTGGAAATTACGGCAGCAAACGGCTGCCGCACCACGGGTGAGGTCCTGGTTACCGTGCTCTGTGACGACCTAAATATTCCCTCGGGATTCAGTCCCAACAACGACGGATTCAATGACTTTTTCGTGATCGAGGGCATCGAACACTATCCCAGGCTCAAGATCTGGATATATAATCGCTGGGGGGCACTGGTGTACAAGTCGGCTCGTTACGACAACCGCTGGCGCGGCGAATCCAACGTGGGATCCAATGCCGGTAAGCAGCTTACTGGCGGCACCTATTATTATGTCCTGGATCTCGACGATGGGAACAAGCCGATGACGGGGTATATTGTTATCCGGAAGTAACTTCCCCTTTCATTCATTACTTCGAGGTTTGCTTTGTGTTAGATTCAGCTACTTGCAGTGGCAACCGATACTAACTGGTAGCGGCCAGCCGGTCACCAGGCGGGGTCGAAGGGACTGCAACAGCCTGCCCTGCCGCAAGTTGGTCCAGGCAGTTGCCCGGAATCACAAACCGGAATATTCCGCCAGTATATAAAAATTGCCTGATTCCCTTCAGCACAGACACTAACTGACAAAAGCGGAATTAAATCGTCATTATTTCCTTCTCTTTCGCATCCAGGTGCTGGTCTACCTTCTTGATGCTGGCATTTACGAGCTCCTGGATTTCTGCTTCCGCGTCCTTGGCCAGGTCCTCCGACAGACCGTTTTTCTGTTGCTTCTTGATTGCCTCCATCGCATCCCTTCGCATGTTTCGGATCCCCACCTTGGCATGTTCGCCTTCCGTCCGGGTGAGCTTGACAAGATCCTTCCTGCGTTCTTCCGTCAACGGCGGAACGTTAATACGGATAAGCGTACCGTCATTCTGCGGGTTAAAGCCCAGGTTGGCGGCATGAATGGCCTTTTCAATCGGCTGCAGCATGTTCTTTTCCCATGGCTGAATTACAATGGTCTTCGCATCAGGCGTGTTTACGCTCGACACCTGGTTCAGCGGGGTGTTGGTGCCGTAATAGTCGACATGCACGCCGTCCAGGACATGCGGGTTGGCTTTCCCGGCCCTGATCTTGGCAAGTTCCTGTTCCAGGTGGTCCATCCCCTTGTTGATGTGCGCTTCCAGGTCGCCTTTGATTTTCCTGGTTTCGTCGGTCATGGTCATGGTCGTTCGTGTTTAACGTAAAGTTAACAAATATTCGAACCGGCTACCCGAACAGCCTGGCGAACACCCCCTTTTTCGCCGGATGGCTTTCCAGGAATTCCCGGAACGCGGATTTGAGTTCATCGGCCGACTGGTAGCGCATGGCAATCCCGTCCTGCGCAAGCTTGAAATGCTCCTCACGGTTCATCTGGTTGGGTGGCCTTGGTAACGATATGCGTGCCGACGCCTTTGCCAGGATCCTGAAAAGCGGTTCCGGGATGTCGGGATTTGGCAAAAGGTTGCCTGCCACCTGCATATGCATGAGTTTCTCGGGATGATAGGTGCCGAAGGCATTCTTCCCCGTGATCAGTTCATAGGTGGTGATGGCGAGTGCGGAAAGGTCGCTGGCTGGGCAAACCAGGGAATAATGATGCAACACCTGTTCTGGCGGCGAGTAGATAAATGAGAACGGCCTTACCGTCGTCATGAACTGCGCAAGCGGCGTCCTGGCATTTCCCAGGTCGATGAGCCTGACCGGTGGATGCTGCCTGTCCACCTTCTCCCCCTTGGGTGGCTCTTCCACAAGGATATTCGACGGCTTGATATCACAATGCACGACATCCTTCCCATGCAGGTATTCAAGGGCATCCAGGATCCGGAGCATGCACTGCAGCACAAAAGACACGGTGCGGTATTTCTCGTATTGCATGAGAAAGACTTTCAGCTCCCAGCCCTTGACATACTCCTGGATCAGGAAATGGTCTTTCCCGGTGTGCGCATATTCCAGCGTATTTCTCAGCACCGGGTGATCCAGGACCATGTCGGCCTCAAACCGGAACTGCAGCAGTGACATGGGGTGACTTAGCAGCTCGGGGTTCAGATGCTTGATCACCACAGGTGTCTTGTCTGACTCTCTTGCGCCGGCGTATACATTCCCGAACTTACCGTTCTCCCGCAGCAGCGTTTCGGGGTTCGAGGGGTCGAAAAGGTAGGAGGCCTCTTTGCCTTCCAGTCGTAATATGCCCATACGGTTTCGCTAAGCAGATAAAATAGTAAAAATCCACATTCCAGGCAGGTGGTATTGAAATGAAGGTAATGCCCATTTGTATTTACAAGCGGCCCCCACGTACACCGGGATCAGCGGCCCGCCTGTGCGCTTCGCTTCGACAGCGCTTCACCAGGCATAAAGCCGGCAACCTGCTAATAAACGCCGTTATGCAAGGGCCCGCAACTTCATGGCCACACAGCCATCAGCCCACAACCGCCGTCCCGGACGGTGGAATATCAAATTGAACTATAAAAAGGCTTGTCGTCGGCGACTTCAATGAAGGGCAGCGCGGTGCGGTAATGATTCGCAGATCCTGCCCTCCGCCTCGGTAAGCTCAGCAAGCCGGTCGTACACTTCCTTTTCGTCGTAATAGGTTAACGCCATCTCCACGAAAATATTCCCGTGTTTGGCTTCCGAGGCCCACAGAACTTTATAAAAGCGTTTAAGCTCGGGATCCTCCAGTCCTTCCTCCACCAGCCGGAAGCGTTCCGTCCCCCTGCATTCGATAATGGAACCCAGCAGGAACCGGTCCATGAGCCTTTGCTGCGATGGTGTTCGCAGGAGCTTCAGCAATGGATCCACGTAAGGATCCTTTCGTGCATGGCTGGCCAGCCGGACCCCGCGGCTGTTCATAATCGCATATACCTGCTGAAAGTGCTCCATCTCCTCCACGGCCGTTTCAATGAGCATGGGAATGATTTCCACCTTGTCGGGGCACTTATACACCAGGCTCATGGCCATGGCCGACGCCTTCCGTTCGCAGTCGGCATGATCCTGCAGGAACGAATCGAAGTCCGCCAGCACCGCCTTGGTCCAGGCAGGCGGTGTTTCATAAGTGAGGTCGAGCGACAATTTCACGGGATAGCGAAGATACGAAGCAGGGGCGTACCGCCTTATTATCTTCGCAAGGTTGACATCCGTTTCACGATACCTGGAAAAGCATGCCCTGTACGGCGCGCTGGTCCCGGACCCGCCTGCCCCCGGGCTTCACAGCATTGTCGTCATTCCCTGTTACGACGAGGAGAACCTTCTCATTACACTGGAATCGCTGAGTGCCTGTACGCCTCCCCCGCGGCCAGCGGAAGTGCTGGTGGTTGTGAACGAAGGGGCTTCCGCCGATGGCGAAATAAAGCAGCGCAACGATCGGACTTACCAGGAAGCATTGGCCTGGAGCGAACGGCATCCCGGATTGAACTTACATATGATCCGCGCTTCAGGGCTGCACGACCGCCATGCGGGCGTGGGACTGGCACGCAAGATCGGCATGGACGAGGCGGCCCGGCGGTTCATGGCCGCCGGGGAGGATGGAGCAATTATTTGCCTGGACGCCGATTGCACGGTGGACCCCGGTTACCTGCTGGAGATCGAACGCCTTTTCACCGCGCACCCCAAAGCCAGCGGATGCTCCATCTATTTCGAACACCCCCTGGAGGGCGATACCTTTGATGCGGGGGCGTACCGTGGCATTGTCGAATATGAACTTTTCCTCCGGTACTACAAGAACGCCCTTGCCTACTGCGGTTTTCCGTACCCGTTTCATACCGTGGGTTCCAGTATGGCAGTACGATGCAATGCCTACTGCAAACAGGGTGGCATGAACCGCAGGCAGGCGGGCGAGGATTTTTATTTTCTGCATAAGATATTCCTTCTTGGAAATTTCCACGAGCTCAATACCACACGCGTGATTCCATCTCCACGACCATCACACCGCGTACCCTTCGGCACGGGCAGGGCCATTCAAAACTTTCTTGATTCCGGTGAGCGCGATTACACAACCTACGATCCGCGGACCTTTTCCAACCTGAAGTTGCTTTTTGACGCGGTTCCGGGTTTATACAGCCCCTCAGGCGATGGCATGCACTGGCCCGCCCCTGTTACGGCATTCCTGGCCACGCAGGACTTTGAAAACAAATTACGAGAGATCAGGGAGCACAGCGCCTCGGAAAAGGCTTTCGTGAAACGCTTCTTCGGCTGGTTCGACGGGTTCATGGTGCTGAAGTACGTTCATCATACCCGCTCCACATTTTCAGAAATTCCGGTACTTGACGCGGTAAGCAAGTTCAGTCAAATCGCCTGCTGGCCTGTCAATGTCAACTGGAAGGCAAAAGAATACTTAACCTGGTACCGGGAGTTGGATAAAAAGCCTTCCCGAAAGCTTTAAAGGACAAAAAATTCCAACACCGGACCGCCGCTCCCCGTCACCCATCTCCTGCCTTTGATTATTCCATCCTGGCAGCAGTTATTCCTCAGGCCTCTACCAGCGTGCCCACTTCCTCGCCCTCGACCACTTTCAGCAGGTTCCCCTTCCGGTTGATGTCGAAGACAATGATGGGCAGTTTGTTTTCCTGGCACAGCGTAAAGGCGGTACGGTCCATGACCTGCAATTTTTTGTCATAGGCCTCCGTGAAGGTAAGTTTGTCAAAGCGCACTGCATCCTTGACCTTGAGCGGATCCGCGGAATAAATGCCGTCCACGCGTGTGCCTTTCAGGATGACATCGGCTTCGATCTCCACCGCGCGTAACGAGGCAGCGGTATCCGTTGTGAAATATGGGTTACCCGTACCGGCGCCGAAGATGACCACCCGGTTCTTTTCCAGGTGACGGATGGCGCGGCGCCTGATAAACGGCTCACAGATCGCTTCCATATTGATGGCTGACTGCAGGCGCGTATAGACCCCCATCCCCTCCAGGGCGGTCTGCAGGGCCATGGCATTGATCACCGTGGCCAGCATGCCCATGTAATCACCATGCACGCGGTCCATGCCACCCTCGGCGGCCTGCACACCCCGGAATATATTGCCTCCGCCGATCACGATGGCCACCTGGATGCCACGCTCGGTGACGCTTCTGACCTCGGCGGCATATTGTATCAGCCTGTCGTTGTCAATACCAAATTGCTGCTCGCCCATCAGGGCTTCACCGCTAAGTTTTAGGAGAATGCGTTTGTATTTCATGGGTGGTGTGGATTTCAAAAGTAAGACAACCTGACGGAAATAAAAAAGCCGCCTCGGTGCTTATCCGGGCGGCTCAATGGTTTCATGGAATTCCTCATTCCCCTACCTGTACCCTGGTGAACGACTTCACGGTCAATCCTTTTTCGGCTCCGTCGAGGAACTGCCGGATCGTCATTTTCTCGTCCTTGATATAGGACTGGTTAAGCAGGGTGCTTTCCTTGTAGAACTTGTTGAGCTTGCCCATGGCGATCTTTTCTATCATCTGCTCGGGCTTGCCGTCGGCACGCGCCTGTTCCTTGCCAATCTCCAGCTCTCTGTCGATGATTTCTTTCGAAACATCATCCTTATCCAGCGCCACCGGGCTCATGGCTGCTATCTGCATGGATACGTCGCGGGCCACCTCGGGCTTTACCGCACCGGATGACATGCCGGTCATTGACACTACCTTGTTGCCGGGGTGGATATAAATAGACACGTGAGGTGCCTCAATGGTTTCGTAATTTGTGATCTCAATCTTCTCCCCGATCTTACCTACCAGGTCTGTCAGCTTGTCTTTCACGGTCACGCCGTCGATGGGCATGGCCAGGAGTGCGTCCATGCTGTCGGGATTGTTATTCATCGCCAGTTCCAGGACGTCATTGGCGTACTTTACAAAATCCTCATTCTTGGCAACAAAGTCGGTTTCGCAGCTGAGCGCAAGCAGGTATCCCCTGTCCGCTGCTTCATTGGTCTTCGCCACTATATATCCTTCATTGGCTTCACGGCCGGCGCGGTTGGCCGCCACTTTTTGACCTTTCTTGCGGAGTTCATCGATGGCTTTGTCGAAATCGCCGCCCGCTTCCACGAGGGCTTTCTTGCAGTCCATCATGCCGGCGCCGGTCATCTTGCGCAGCTTATTGACATCTGCTGCTGATATGGTCGCTGTACTCATAGTATGCTTACGTTCAAATAGTGTTTAATCCGGGATGAATTGGAAAAATGCCTGTGAAGGATACTACTCTTCTTCCTTCTTCACAGTTTGCTTGCGCGGCCGCCCCTTGCCCCTGGGTTTCTTCGGAGCCTCTTCGGTGTTTTCTTCGCCAACTTCGGCGGTCACCAGCTTCTCTTCCCCGGTTTCTTCACGGTCAGCGGCTTCCTCTTCGGCAGCCGCTTCTTTTTCACGCTCCATCTCCTTATCCTGCTTGCGCTCCTGCAGCCCTTCTTCAATGGCGGCCACCATGATCTTCATGATGAGCTCCACGGATTTGCTGGCATCGTCGTTGGCGGGAATCGGAAAATCGATTTCGGTGGGATCGGTATTGGTATCGCAGATGGCAATGGTGGGGATATTCAGTTTCTTCGCCTCGGCCACGGCAATATGTTCCTTCATGATGTCCACGATGAACAGGGCTGCCGGCAGGCGGGTCAGGTCCGAGATGCTGCCCAGGAGCTTCTCCATTTTGGCCTTCTGGCGGGCCACCATCAGTCGCTCCTTCTTGGATACATTCACCAGGGTGCCATCGTTAAGCATACGCTCAAACGACGTCATCTTCTTCACCGACTTGCGCTGGGTCGCGAAATTGGTCAGCATACCGCCGGGCCAGCGCTCGGTGATATAGGGCATGTTCACAGAACCGGCGGCATTGGCCACAATTTCCTTGGCCTGTTTCTTGGTGGCCACGAATAGAATCTTCTTTCCTGATTTTGCAATCTGCCTGATGGCGGCAGCAGCTTCTTCCAGCTTCGCCTGTGTCTTATTCAGGTCTATCAGGTGAATGCCGTTGCGTTCGATAAAAATATACGGCGCCATCTTCGGGTTCCACTTCCGCTTGAGGTGGCCGAAATGCACACCGGCATCGAGCATTTCCTGCTGGGAGATATTGATCATGAAATCGTTGTATCGGGAAAGGTTATCGTTTGCTGAACTGGAATCGCTTCCTGGCCTTCTTCTGTCCCGGTTTTTTACGTTCCACCATGCGTGGATCGCGGGTCAGCAGCCCCTTGGCCTTTAGCGAAGGTTTGGTTTCCTCGTTGGTCCGGACGAGCGCCCTGGAGATCGCCAAGCGCAGCGCTTCCGCCTGTCCGGCGATACCACCGCCATCGAGGTTGGCCTTTACATCGTATGCCTCCTTGGTGCCGCTGACTTCGAAAGCCTGCTGCACCACATACTGAAGCGGAAGCGTGGGGAAGTACTCTTTGTAATCGCGGTTGTTGATCTTGACATCACCCTTGCCGGGGGCCATGTAAACACGGGCAATGGCCTTCTTTCTTCTGCCGATAGTATGAATGGGCTCCATGCAGGTTATGCGATTTTAGTGGGTTGTTGTGCCGTATGCGGGTGATCGGCGCCGGCATAGATGAAAAGGTTTCGCTTGAGTTTGTTTCCAAGCCTGCTCTTGGGAAGCATCCGATGCACGGCATGCTCCATCACACCAATGGGATTCTTCTTCATCATGCGCTCGGGGTTAGTGGTGCGCTGGCCACCCGGGTAGCCGGTGTACCAGACATACTCTTTGTCCGTCCATTTCTTGCCCGTGAACCGGACCTTTTCCGCATTGATGATGATCACGTTGTCCCCGCAATCCACATGGGGTGTAAATGAGGGCTTATGCTTGCCGCGCAGCATGAAGGCCACGCGTGAAGCCAGTCGTCCAACGACCTGGTTCTCAGCGTCTATTACCACCCAGCTTTTATCTGCTGTCTTGGCATTCAACGACTTGGTCTTATAGCTAATTTCCACTTCAGGTCCCTATGGATTTTAGGGGACGCAAAAGTAGGATTTATTTCCAAAGCAACAAATCAGAATCGCAACTTTGTGCCTAAAATCCCCTGTTAATAAGTATGGTATGCCGTCCGGCCGGCCACGGGCCGCCAGCGGTTACTTTTACGCCATGCCGGCCCCTGACTTGCTGAACGTTTCTGAGCTGTCTGTTGATTATTATATTGATAATCAGTGTTTTAATGCTCTACATGGCATTGACTTCCAAATCGGGACCGGACAAACCCTCGGCATTGCCGGTGAATCGGGATCAGGAAAAACGACGCTGGCGCTGTCCCTGATGGGCCTTTTGCCCCCCGGCACATCGCGCATAAGGGCCGGAAATGCCAGGTGGAGCCGGCCCGGCACGGACCCGGTCGACCTGCTGGACTTGCCACCGGGCAGGCGGGGGTCGGTCAACGGGCGGGAAATAGGCATGGTTTTCCAGGAACCGCTTCCCGCACTGAATCCCGTATTCACCTGCGGCAGCCAGGTGGCGGAGGTACTGCGCAGGCACCTGGATATGGATCAGGCCGGGGCGAAGAGCCATTCAATGGAGATATGGGAACGCACGGGCCTCGCGCCGAACCTGTATGGCAGGTATCCCCACCAGTTATCCGGCGGTCAGCGCCAGCGTGTCCTGCTCGCCATGGCCACCGCCTGCAATCCTTCCCTGCTGATTGCCGACGAGCCAACCACCGCGCTCGACATGGTGACACAGGCGGGCATCCTGGAGCTGATCCGGAACCTGCAGCAGGAATACGGGATGGGTGTCATCTTCATCTCGCATGACCTGGATGTGATCCGCGAGATGGCAGACGCGGTGCTGGTTTTGCAGAACGGCCGTGTGGTCGAATCTGGACCCGTCAGGGAAGTGATCACACGTCCAAGCAACGACTACACCAAAAAACTTCTCGCGGCAAGCGAGGGCGGGCAAAGAAAACGTGGTACACGTAAAAGCGCTGAACAGGAGCCGCTGCTGCAGGTGGCAGGTCTGAGAAAGTGGTTCCAGGGCGGCCGGGGCGAAACCGTAAAAGCCGTTGACGGAGTTGACCTCGAAATCGCCCCGGGAGAGACCCTGGGCCTTGCGGGCATGTCGGGGTGCGGCAAGACAACCCTTTGCTGTACCATCCTCCGGCTTACCTCCGCAGATGCGGGTAAGATCCTGTTTCGCGGCATGGAAACCGATTCGAAACCGGGCCTGCGACGGTTTCGCAGGCATACACAGGCCGTTTTCCAGGATCCTGCCGCGTCTCTGAATCCAGCTATGCGCGTGGGGGAAGCGCTCATGGAGCCCATGCGCGTGCATCGTATCCACGGTCATGCCGCGGCACGCAAGCAGGTTGCCATGTTACTCGAACAGACAGGCCTGGATCCCGGCTATGCCAACCGTTACCCGCGCGAGATGAGTGCCGGTGAGAAACAACGGGTTTGCATTGCGAGGGCACTGGCCATGGAACCGCAATTAGTGATATGCGATGAACCGGTGTCCTCACTTGATGCTACCGTAAGGATCCAGGTATTGGAATTACTCGACAGCCTCAAACAGCAGCTGGGGCTAAGCTTCCTTTTCATCTCCCACGACCTGCAGGTCATCCGGCAGGTAAGCGACCGCGTCATGGTCATGCATGATGGACGCATCGTCGAGGCAGGGGACCCGGCACAGGTATTCTCAAACCCTGAATCCACCCATACCCGGCAACTCCTGGCCGCCCTCCCGAAAACGGTCAGATCCACCCTTTCAGCTTATAGTAGCTGATCGCCAGGTACTCGCGCACCACCAGAAGTTCATAGTTCATGTAACTCCACATATTGTAGCGGAGGGACACGCTGCGCACCCGCCCGGAACCGTCTTTTGCTTTTTCCTTTGCCATCTTTTCGTCGACCGGCTTTTCAAATGCCGGCATACCCCGGGCGTCGAAACCCAGCTTTTCAAATACGCGTGCAGCGCGGTACATGTGATCCGGCGAGGTGACAATCAGCGCTACGGGCTTTCGGTGATCCCCGATGAAATGTTTTGCTATATATTCAGCCTGGGAACGGGTGTTGTGGCCCTCCGGTTCATACCCGATGCGCGATGAATCTACTCCCTTCAGCACCAGTTCTCGTGCCATGAGGTCCAGCTGGCGCATGCTTCCGTCCTCGTTTGCCGGCAGTGCGATCACCACAGGGGCAAGCGGGTAATCCGCGGCCGCCCCTGCGGCGTAGTAACACCGGATCAGCCCGTCAGGACTGGGCATCCCCCCGCCGCCCAGCAATACGATCAGGTCCGGAGCACCCCTGAGTGGCTTGACTGACACCCCCAGCCGGTGATAGGCATGGTAGGGCAGGTCGGTGAAGCTGAGCAGGACAAACAGCAACATGACTATTCCGCTGATGCCGATCACCCACCTTCCGGCCCTTTTCAATATACCATTCACCTTGCGCAGCATTCCGGGTTCATTCGAATTCCGGATAAAAATAAGCATGTACGTGTAACCATGGACATTCACCTACACATGACCTTTCTCCTTTCATATACATTCATGAACAGGTACAGCGTACACATCGGAAACACCGCGCAAGCAATGTGACTGCATTAAAAGACCCGCCACCCTGCCCTCATTAAACTTCTGGATATTTCAATTACAGAACCACTGATGCCAGCCACTGTAAGCCTGGCGCCTTCCCCGTATGCTCCGGGGCCGGCACCCCATGCACCTGCAGGCAGCCGGTCCCGGGACGGGCAATTGTTTCCAAAGCGTTTTTTATTTTCGTTTGCATGATCGACCCCGCCATTCTGACCAGGGCACGCCGTTACTGCGCATACCAGGAACGTTGCCAGCAGGAATTGCGTGACAGGCTCTACGCCTGGCATCTGCACCGGCGGGAGGTGGAAGAAGTCATTGCCGCCATGATCTCGGAGGGCACGCTCAACGAACAACGCTTTGCAACCGCATACGCGGGCGGGAAATTCCGCATACGGCATTGGGGCCGTGTGAAAATCCGTTCATCGCTGCTGCAAAAGAAGGTGTCAGACAAATGTATCCGGGAAGCGCTGGATGGCATTGACGAACAGGATTACCGGAATTCTCTGCGAAAGGTGCTTGAAACATACGGCTCCAGGAACAAGCGCCGGCACCCGGCGGCGGAAAAGCAACGCATGGCCCGGTATGCAATCGGAAGAGGATTTGAACCTGCCCTGGTATGGGAAACGTTAAATGAGCGGCCCTAGCAGCAGCAATGCCAGTCACCCCAGGATGCTTTTCCGGACGCTATCGTTTAAAAGCCGCACACCGCTCCATGCCAATATTACGCCACCAGCACCGTTTTAACCTCCGCAAGCCGTTTCTTTATAACTTGTAAATCTCGCGAACGGCAATACGCTGGCGTTTATGCTTTTACGGAAACTAACCGTTGTCCTGCTTTTTACCGGATTCATAGGAGCCGCCGGGGCACAGGAACTTAGCAATCTGAGGCAACGCTATGTATCCACCACGACGGATTCGGTTACCCTTGATACCCTCAGCCTGATACCCGGCTCCTTCTTTATGCTGCATGACGGCCGCGTGGTGGACAGCTCCGCCTTTTCGGTCATGCCTTCACGTGCGCAGCTTACCTGGAAGAACAGGGATCCGGCCTGGCCTGACAGCCTGCTTGCCGTATACCGTGTATTTCCCGTGCTGTTCACCAGGCCCGCTTTCCGGAGAAGCCGCGAGATTATCGAAAAGAAGTTCGGAGGGGTGTACAACCCGAAGCAATATGACCGGGGTGAGGGCGGTGGTGTTCTTGACATCAGGGGGCTCAGCAAGAGCGGAAGCATCTCCCGTGGAGTACGGTTCGGAAACAGCCAGGATGTGGTGGTCAACTCGAGTCTGAACCTGCAGCTTGCCGGAACGCTGAGCGACGATGTCGAGATCCTTGCCGCCATCACGGACAACAACATTCCCGTGCAGCCGGAAGGCAATACACAGCAACTGAATGAATTTGACAAGGTATTTATCCGGATCAGCAAGAACCGGAGTTCATTGGTCGCGGGGGATTTCGATCTCGAGCGGCCCGAGAGCTATTTCATGAACTTTTCGAAGAAAGGGCAGGGAGGGCTTTTTCGTACCGCCTTTGACATCGGGAAAGGCGACACGGGAAGGGTCATGCGTGTGGCGGCAAGCGGCGCGGTGTCCAAGGGCAAGTACGCGCGGAATGTCTTTAACGGCATCGAGGCCAACCAGGGCCCTTACAAACTGCGAGGCGCGGACAACGAAACATTCATCATCATCCTTTCCGGATCCGAAAAGGTATTTATAGACGGGATGCAGATGGCGCGTGGCCAGGATTACGATTACGTGATCGACTACAATACAGCAGAGATCATCTTTACCGCACGGAGGCTGATCACCAAGGACAAGCGCATCGTGGTCGAGTTCCAGTACTCCGAAAAGAATTTCGCACGGTCGCTCGTTTATGCCAATACGGAATACGAGGCCAGAAAGGTAAGACTGAAACTGAATGTTTATTCGGAGCAGGACAGCAAGAACCAGCCGCTGCTGCAGGACCTGAGCGATACACAGAAGCGTTTTCTTTCTGAAATCGGGGATGACATCCAGCAAGCCTTCTTCGAGAATATCGACAGCGTGGCGTTCAACGTGGATGAGATCCTCTACCAGCGAATCGACTCTGCCAGCTTTACCTTCTACCGCTATTCAACAGATTCCGCCGTGGCGCATTACCGCCTGGGCTTTGCGAATACCGGGCCTGGCAATGGGAACTACGTACAGGTGACCACCAGCGCCAACGGCAGGGTATACGAGTGGATCCCACCTGTTGGCGGCATCCCGCAGGGAAGCTATGAACCCGTTACACTCCTGATAACGCCAAGGCAGCAGCAAATGGCTTCCCTGGGTGCTGATTTCATGGTTTCCGAAAGGACGACCCTATCCGTGGAGGGTGCGTTTTCCAACTATAATGTAAACCTGTTCTCGAAAGCCGACAAGGGGAATGACAAGGGCTATGCTTTGCGCACCGCCATGAACCATGTTTTTGACCTGGATACCGCCAGGCGTGGCTGGAAAATCAAAACCGGTTTGAAATTCGAACACGTCAACAGGTATTTCAAACCCATCGAAACGTACCGGCCCGTGGAGTTCAGCCGCGATTGGAACCTGTCCGACAGCGACACCTCCGACGAGCAGGCGGCGTCCTTTCTTCTTGGCCTGCACCGGGGACCGGCACACCGGTTCGATTACGAATTGCGGTCCTTCCAGCGTGGCAGCCGCTACCGGGGATTCAACAACTTGCTATCCGGAAAGACCGCATTCTCCGGGTACCGGTTCGAGTTCAGCGGCAGTTACCTGGTCACGTCAGGGGACCTGAGCAAGTCACAATTCATCCGGGGCAGGGCGGATTTCTCCCGCCTGGTTGCCGGCCGCGTGCGCGTGGGGGTGCGTGGCGACGGTGAACGCAACAGGTTGTACGTACCCGGCACCGACTCCCTCATCGCATCGGGTTTTTACAATCACACGGGCGCGGTTTACCTGGCTTCCGCCGATACCTCCAGGGTCCAGTTCCGGGCTGACTATGCCCGGCGTACCGACTATGGCATCCGGTACAACGAATTCCGGAATGCCACTGTTGCGGACGAGGCCACCGCTTCTGTCACCTGGAAGCCCAATGAAAGGTCCAGGCTGGCGGTCACGGGCACGTACCGGAAGCTGGACATCACGGATACGGTCCTGACCACACAACGGCCCGACGACAACCTCCTCAACAGGGTTGAATATAGTCTCACCGCCCTCAAGGGCGCGGTCATGTCAAACACGTTCTACGAAGTAGGGACAGGCCAGGAACTGAAACGTGAATTCTCGTATGTCAAAGTCACAGACGGTACCGGAATTTACGCATGGAATGATTACAACAACGACGGCATTCCCCAACTCAACGAATTCGAAACGGCGGCCTTCAAGGACGAGGCCAATTACATCCGTGTATTCCTGCCCACGGATCAGTTCGTCAAATCAAGGTTCTCCCAGTTCAGCCAGACGCTGAATCTGAATCCCGCCGCCCTGTCTGCAGGTGAAACGAAGGCGGGAAAGTTGCTTGCACGGTTCAGCAACCGGTTTTCCATCCGGCTGAGCAACAAGACCACGAAAGACGACTTACTTGAGGCGCTCAACCCTTTTGGGAACCGCGTGGACGATTCCCTGCTCCTCGCTACAAATTCGGCTTTCCGCAACACGCTTTATTTTAACCGGACCAGCTCCAAATTCGGAATGGACGTGACCGTGGAGGAAAACCGGAACAAGCAACTGCTCACCAACGGCTTCGAGTCACGCGTACTGCGCAAGGGTAATACCAATATGCGCTGGAATATAACGCCGTCACTCACGCTGAATGAGCTTGCGGAAGCGGGAGAGAAAACAAACACCTCTGATTTTTTCTCGTCACGGGATTTCCTTATCCGCTACCATTCCACCGAAACCAGGCTGCACCTGCAGCCGGGTACCGTTTGGCGGATCACCCTGCTGTATCTCTACAAGCTCAAACAAAACGAACTTGCAGATGCGGGGGAACGGACCCTGCAGCACAAAGGCGGTATCGAAGGCCGGTACAGCTCCGTGAAAAAAGGAATCCTGTCCGTGGCATTCAACATTATCCGGAATGCATACAACGCCGATGAGAATTCGCCAATTGCCTATGAAATGCTGGAAGGATTGCGCGCCGGCACTAACTTCACCTGGAATGTCTCCCTGTTGCGCAACCTGTCAGGCAACGTGCAGCTGAACCTTAACTACGAAGGAAGGAAATCAGGTGACAACCCCCCGGTACATACCGGCGGCGTGGAGGTGAGGGCGTTCTTCTAGAAGCAGCCCGATTGGGGGATCATCCTGGCCATAGAAGTAAGCGGCAGTCGGATCGAACACCTGAATGACGAGCGACGAATGGTATATTCACAAACATCAGACTGCAAACCAGCAATCACGAACTGATTTTTCACGCAGAAACGCAGGAAATGTAAAGTTACTGAGTTAATGCGTTGGCGGGATTATGGGTTCGCGCGCTGGTTACTTCAAACTTTGAGCCACCAAACGTGAATCGTGATCCGTGATTAGTTTCGCATCTCTTTGGCTAAGCCAAATGCCTCAAATCATAAAACATATATCGCTAATCATTTATCCATTCTTTTACAAGAAAAGATAGTATATCATTTGAACCCGGAACCTTTTTGAGGCAGATATCCCGGTATGGATTCTTTAACATAGGCTGGAATGTCTAAGCGCCTGGATTAAGCTTCAGGGCAGGCGAACGATGAACATTGAACCGCTACACCACACCCGTTACGGGCATTCGCAAGTCGAGTAAAAAAGAAATGATGTCTGGAAAGGCCGGCTACTTCAGCTTCATCTTCGTGCTGCCGATGATACTGCCGCCGCTGTATATTTCAACGGTATAGTCGCCGCCACTGAGCTGGCTGCCCTTGTCACTGTAAATACAAACGCTGGTGCGTTGGTTATCGAAATCAAAGGAATCACGCGTCGTGTACAAGGTAGCCTGTCCGTTGTACATGAATGATTCCGTGGACGTGGTGATAACCGAACCGTCAGGTCCCAGGACCCGGATATAGGCGTCCTTGGTGCCTTTATTCACGACATTGTTCTCGAGAATGGTAAAGCAGGTTTTGATCTTGCTGGCCCTGGAGGCCCTTTTGGTTTCCGCCTCACGCCCGTTCGACTTGTAACGAACCGCGACGGAACTTACGTTTACGGTTCGCAGGATGCTGCCTATCGCTACCTTGTTGGCAAGCAGGGTGTTTTCCTGTGTCAGGCTCTGCACCTTTCCGCGCTCCGTGGAAAGATCCTCGTTCAGTAACTCGGTCTGGGCCACCAGTTGTTCGTTTTCGATCCGCAACGAGTCGATCTGGGTGATATAACGCTGGTTCAGCGCCTTCAGGATAGACAGCTCCTCGCGGGCTTTCTGCAACTGCACGGCATCACCCGAATTGATGAGCCGCTGGATCTCGGCGATCTTGTTCTTGATTTCCTCGTCCTTGGCAGAAAGCTGGCTTTGCAACCCTGCATTCTCCTGGTTGATTTTATCGTATTCGTTTTTAACCCGCTGCAGCTCCGCGGAGATGGCATCACGCTCGGCGATGGTAGAATCGAGGGTTTTATTAACCTCTTCGAGATGGGTTTTCTTGTCGAAAAACTGCCAGAGCAGCAAACCGTTGACGGCAAGCAAAATGGAAATCACCACAATGACGATAACCTTCTTGGAGTCCTGCTCCTTGTGGTCTATTTCCGCCGTTTCTTGAAATTGGTCTGACATGGCCTTCCGGTTTGGCTTACGGGACTAAATTAGCGTTTATTTTTTCGATGAAACCCGCCTGTAATTCGCGGACTACTCTGGTTCTCCAGGCAAAATGCTGACACCTCTTCTACGTGATTCATTGAAAAAGGATGCACGGAAATGGCTTTGCAAGCCTTGAATAATGAAGGAATTAGGGCAAAATGGGTACATTTACCCGTGATGAACCAACGGGTGGAAGGCCTGATTTCCCTCTTTTTCCCGAGGTTATGCCAGGCTTGCGGTTCAGGGCTGGCAACCGGGGAGCGGGTGGTATGCACTTCATGCCTGTACCACCTGCCCCGGATCCGCACCAGGAACGGGCAGGACAATGCCGTGGCGCGTCATTTCTGGGGCAAGGTAAGGGTCGGCGCGGCGGCGGCCTTCCTGCAGTTCAACAAGGGCAAAAGGGTACAGCGGCTCGTATATAACCTCAAGTACCGCAAGCGGAAAGACATTGGCGTGTTCATCGGACACCTGTTCGGAACAGAGTTGTGCCGCCTCGACGGATTCCAAAGGGTAGATGCGATCATTCCTGTCCCGCTGCATCCGGCGCGGCAGCGCAGCCGTGGTTTCAATCAAAGTGTTTGTTTTGCCGACGGGATGTCACGTGCCCTGGGTGTGCCGGTGGATAACCAGCTGCTGTGCAGGAACAGACCCACCGAATCGCAAACCCGCAAACACCGGTTTGAACGCTGGCAAAACGTGCACGACGTATTCACACCGTTAAAGCGTCCTGCGAACAGGCATTTCCTGGTCGTGGACGATGTCATTACCACCGGTTCGACTACAGCCGCATGCGCCGAAGCGCTGCTATCGCTTCCCGGTGCCCGGGTAAGCGTTGCCGCGATGGCCTATGCCAACCAGTTATGACCACAGCGCAAACAGATAAAGCGGGCCGGTACGCCGCCCTGATGCCGGGACTCCGTGAACTGCTCCGGGCGGAATCCGCTTTTGTTCCCGCGGTGGGCAACCTGCTCGCAGCCCTGAAGGAAGAGATGAAATGGTTATGGATCGGGTTGTACCGTGTGGCGCCCGGCAACGGCAATGACAGGGAGGTGCTGTTGCTGGACCTGTTCCAGGGACCTGTGGCATGCACACGCATCGGCTACGGCAAGGGCGTATGCGGAACCAGCTGGGCAAGTGGTGAAACTGTTGTCGTTCCGGACGTGCATGCATTTCCGGGCCATATTGCCTGCAGCACGCTGTCGCGTTCGGAGATCGTGATACCGGTCATACGCAACAACCAGGTGGCCATGGTGCTGGATGTGGACAGCGACCAGGCCGATGCATTCGACGAAACAGACCGCAGGTACCTCGAAGAGGTCGCCACGCTTATCAGCGACAGGCTATGAAGCAGGTCATCACGCCCTTCCTTGCCGTATGGGCATGCCTGATCGGCGCCTGCGCGAACAAGGTTTCACCCTCAGGAGGCACCCAGGACACGGATCCGCCGAAAGCCACTTTTTCGATGCCCGAAAACTTCAGCACGGGAATGACCGCAAAGGAAGTGCGGATCGACTTCGATGAGTTCATCCGGCTTGACAACCTGCAAAAGCAGCTTGTCGTCTCACCCCCCATGGATCCCATGCCGGAAATCCAGGTGCGGAAAAGATCTTTGATCATACGGTTCCAGCAGGACCTGAGGCCCCGTACGACCTACACCATCAACTTCGGCGATGCCATCACTGATATCCGGGAGAACAATGCCATCCCTGGTTTCAAATATGTCTTTTCCACCGGGAAATTTCTTGATTCGCTTACCCTTGGCGGTCACGTGCATGCGGCCCGGGACCTGGAACCACAACAAGGTGTAACGGTGATGTTATACCTGGTGGGCGCCCCAGACTCGCTTCCCGGGTACTTCACGCGAACGGACGAATCGGGCCGGTTTCGCTTTACACACATGGCCGCAGGATCCTACAGGGTGCTTGCCCTGCAGGATGCCGACAGCGATTACACGCACGACGAAGGGGAAAATGTGGCTTTCGCCGATTCGGCGGTGTCAGCGGCAGACACTGTCTCCCTGACCCTGCGCATGTTCAGGCAGCCTGCCGCATCCCTGAGACTAGCGGAATCGCGCCTCGCAGCACCGGGCCTGTTTCGCATCACATTCAATGAGCCATACCAAAACCCGGGCGTACATGCCATGGGCATGGATGAAGCACCCTGGTCCGCCGAAGAGTATAATGCCACGCGTGACACGCTGCTGCTGTGGTTTTCGGATACCACGCAGGATACCCTGCAAGTCGTATGCATGAATAACGGGATGCCGTTCGACACTGTCGCCATCCAGGCATGGCGGAAGACCGGGAAGAACCTGATCACCACGGGGCCGGCCGTCACCTCCAACATCAGGGGCGGCATGGTGCCGCCGGCGGGCAGGGTCCTGTTGTACCTCACCCTACCGTGCCTGCCACCCGACACCTCCCTGATGATGTTGACAGCTGATTCCCTCCCGCAGGAGATGCCGAAAATTTCATTTACGGACAAGGCGAAAAGGCAAATGGCGATCGACAGGATCTTTGGTCCCGATACGGCGTTCACGCTTACAATGCTCCCTGGCGCCATTACGGATTTCCGGGGACAGGCCGGGACTGATACCGTCCGGATACGGTTCCGCAACCGGCCGGACACCGACCTGGGGACCCTGCGGGTAAAACTGAAGGATACCACGAATGTAATCGTGCAACTCCTTACCCGTGAATCTGTGGTGGTGGAAAGGGAGGCCAGGACAGATATGAATTTCGACCGCCTGGAACCGGGTGGCTACCGCGTCCGGCTGATCCACGATGCGAACGGAAACGGAAGGTGGGACACCGGTGACTACACGCGAAAGCGGCAACCGGAACAGGTGCAATACCACCCGGCCGAGATAACCATCAGGGCGAACTGGGACCTGGAGGTGGATCTCGATACGGGGAGGTAGCTGCCGGAAGCTGTTGCAGCTCATACCCGGGGCGAAGTGGGCCAAGTGTTCGCCGGGACCGGCAGTCGGCAGTCTTTTACCGGCAGTCGGCAGTCATTTAAAAGCGTCCGCCTGCCATTAACGATGCCCGTTGCCAGCTGTCCTTTGAGAACGGGGCACACAGGGAACAGGCGTGCCATTGGCGGTTTTGCCAGGTGGCGCACACTGCGGAACAGGATGGGATCCATTCCTCCGGGGCCACGGGTGAATGGTTTGCCGGGCCACCGGTATTTATGACGATTATCGATCTTTACGCACTGCCATGTCAAATCAAAAGATAGAATCCAATAAAGCCCCTGAACCGGTAGGCCTGTATCCGCATGCCCGGCGTGTGGGTGAACTGCTTTTCCTGTCCGGCGTGGGGCCGCGTGAACGCGGAACGAAAAAGATTCCCGGCGTCGAATTAGGCGAAGACGGTGGTATCGTTTCATATGACATTGAAGCGCAGTGCAGGTCCGTATTTGGCAATGTCAAAGCCATCCTGGAGGATGCGGGCAGCCACTGGGACAAGATCGTGGACGTAACCGTATACCTAACCAACATGAAGGACGACTTTCCTGCCTACAACAGGTTATGGGCTGAGTATTTTCGCGATAACCAGCCATGCAGAACCACGTTAGAGATCAACTGCCTCCCCACGCCCATTGCCATCGAACTCAAGGTGGTCGCCCTTGCCTGACCTGTCATCGCGCGAAAGCGTGACAAAAATCCCGGTTTCGAACCTCTGCGCTTCCATACGCGCAATATATTTGCAGACGTCCTGTTTTTAAAGAAAAACGAACCTTCACCTATGGATAAAGGCGCTGCCACAGACAAAATCCTGGCACTGGTACGCAAACTGGAAGCGCGTGCCGGCCAAATGAAAACCAACCCGGTGTCGAAGCTGGACCTGGACATGTCACTGCGTGATACACGCGAGCTGTACGACCTGCTGCTCTCCCTGGATGCGGAACCCGGTGCTCCCGCCATGCCTGATTCGGCGACGGCCCAGGCGCAACTGGTAAAAATGTCCCTAGATAAACGTCACGCGGAAGAATCCTTCCGGGAGCAGGACCCCGGGGCGCCATCGGCGCAAGCTTCGAAACCGGCGACCGTCAGCAAATCAACCGACGATGCCCCTGAAGGGCAGGCCTCCAGCGACCGGCAACGGGACCGCAGGCAAAAGGTGATGTCCGAAGCAAACAAGCCACCAGCCACGCTGTTCGACGAGGCGCCGGAAGAGGCGCCCCAAAGCCTGCATGACAAAATCTCACAGGCCGAGGGCGCGAAAAGCCTCGCGGAGAAGCTGGCCTCCTCGCCCGCGGAAGACCTGAAACAAATGATTGGCATCAACGAGAAGTACAAGTTCGTGAATGCCCTGTTCGACGGGAACCTCAAGGAGTACAATGATTGCATTGCCAAAGTGAACGCCGCTGCTTCGCTGGCAGAAGCCCGGGGATTGCTTGAAGAAGTGGTGGCCGGCAGGTTCGAATCCGACCTGGAATCGGAGGCCTTCACGGAAATCACGGCCCTGTTACAAAAACGGTTTCTAATATAGCTTTGCCGGAATGGGAAGTCCTACAGTCAAGGAGCTGCTGGCCTCAACGGCCTATGACACCAACGTTACCCTGAACGGGTGGGTGCGCACAAAGCGGGGTAACAAGAAGATCGTATTCCTGGCCGTCAATGACGGATCCGTGATTCACAGCATACAGGTAGTGGCTGATCCCACGAAATTCGAGGAGGAGTTGCTCCGGTCAGTGACCACGGGTGCCGCCGTGGCGGTCACCGGCAAGCTGGTGCGTACCGAAGGCCGTGACCAGCCGGTGGAAGTGCATGCCGAAAAGCTGGAGCTTTACGGCAGCGCTGATCCCGCCTCGTACCCGCTGCAGAAGAAAGGCCATTCGCTTGAATTCCTCCGGGAGATAGCACACCTCCGGCCGCGCACCAACACCTTCGGCGCCGTGCTACGCATCCGGCATGCGTTGTCCTATGCCATTCACACCTATTTTAATGACCGCGGATTTTTTTACCTGCACTCCCCCATTATCACAGGTTCCGATGCTGAAGGTGCCGGGGAGATGTTCCGCGTGACCACGCTGGATGCTGTCAACCCGCCAAGGAATAAAAAAGGGCACGTGGATTTCAAGAAGGATTTCTTCGGCAAGGAAACGAACCTTACCGTTTCCGGGCAGCTCGAAGGTGAGATGGCGGCCCTGGCGCTGGGAAAAGTTTACACGTTCGGACCCACCTTCCGTGCGGAAAACTCCAATACCCCAAGGCACCTGGCGGAATTCTGGATGATCGAACCGGAAATGGCATTCTACGACATTCATGATAACATGGACCTGGCGGAGGACATGCTCAAATACCTGGTGGCCTACATCCTGGACCATTGTGCTGATGACGTGGCTTTTCTCAACAAGATGTACGACCAGGAGCTGACTGCCAGGCTGCAGTCAGCGGCCGCATCCACCTTCCATCGCATGTCATACACGGAAGCGATAGATCTCCTGACCGCATCCGGCAAGGAATTCGAATACCCGGTTTCCTGGGGTGCCGACCTGCAGAAGGAACATGAAAATCACCTGGTGGATCATTTCAAGGGCCCGGTGATTCTTTCTGATTACCCGCGCGACATCAAGGCGTTTTACATGAAGCAGAATGACGATGGCAAGACCGTCCGCGCCATGGACGTGCTGTTTCCCTGGATTGGCGAGATCATAGGAGGCTCCCAGCGGGAGGAGCGGCATGAGGTATTGCAAAACAGGATCCGGGAGATGAACATTCCGGAGGAAAGCTTGTGGTGGTACCTCGAAACACGGAAATACGGCACCGTACCCCATTCCGGTTTCGGGCTGGGGTTTGAAAGACTCATGCTGTTCGTTACCGGCATGACCAACATCCGGGACGTGATCCCGTTCCCGCGCACACCGCAGAACGCGGAGTTCTGACCGGCCCATTTTCACCATATTCTTACATCGTCCCCCGCTGACCCTTTTTCGCTGTTTGCCAACGAACTAAAACCGTCCGGGGTCGTATATACCGACATTATTAATAGCTAATTTTGAGTTATGCTCAAGCAGGGACTGCACCAACGAATGCTGCAAAAGTTATCGCCGCAGCAGATACAGCTCATGAAGCTGCTGCAGGTTCCTACGGCCTCGCTGGAGCAGCGCATCAAGGAGGAGCTGGAGGCAAATCCCGCACTGGAGGAAGGCAAAGAGGAAGAAGAGGATGAATACAACCTGGACGACCGGAACGAGAAAAGCGAGGAAACGGAAGAGCAGCCCGAGGACGATTTCGATATCGACGATTATATCAACGACGACGATATCCCCTATTACAAAACTTCTGCCAACAACAGTTCTGCGGACGACGAGAAATACGAGGCACCGCTTACCAGTGGCAAATCATTCCATGAGCAACTGGTAGCCCAACTCGGGATCCTGGAACTGGATGAAAGGCAGCACTTGATCGGGCTGCAGCTGATCGGCAGCCTGGATGACGACGGTTACCTGCGCCGTGACGTGGAGAGCATTGTCGACGACATGGCCTTTTCCCAGAATATCACCACCACCGGAGAGGAAGTGCTGGGTCTGCTGCGGACCATTCAGACTTTTGACCCCGCCGGTGTTGGGGCACGCGACCTGAGGGAATGCCTGTTGCTGCAACTGCAACGGCGGGAAGACGAGGACAGGCTTACACGCTACGCTATCCGTATCGTTGACGAATATATCAGCGAATTCTCCAAAAAACATTACAGCAAGATTGCCGGTGCGCTGGGGCTCGATGATGAAACCCTCAAGGATGCCATACACGAAATCCTGAAGCTCAACCCGCGCCCCGGCAGTACCTTCGCCACTGATGCCCGGACAAGCGAGGCCATCATTCCCGATTTCATCCTGAACAACAACGACGGCAAGCTGGAATTGACCCTGAACGCCCGGAATGCCCCGGAGCTGCGCCTGAGCCGCACCTATTCCGACATGCTCGAAGGGTATGCAAAGGAAAAGAAGAAAAGCAACCGGGAAGCTTTCCAGTTCGTCAAGCAAAAACTCGATGCCGCCAAGTGGTTCATCGATGCGATCAAGCAACGGCAGGCCACCCTGCTCCGCACCATGCAGGCCATCCTGGAATACCAGCAGGAGTATTTCCTGGAAGAAGACGAAAAAGCGCTCAAGCCGATGATCCTGAAAGACATTGCGGAAATTGTGGGCATGGACATCAGTACCGTTTCCCGTGTAGCCAACAGCAAGTATGTCCAGACGCCGTTCGGCACTTTTCTGCTTAAAACCTTTTTCTCCGAATCGATGACCACGGAAAGCGGCGAGGAAGTATCGAGCCGCGAGGTAAAGAAGATCCTGAGCGAGGCAGTGGGGTCCGAGGACAAGCGTAAGCCGCTCCCGGACGACCAGCTGGCACAGCTGTTAAAGGAGAAGGGCTATAACATCGCCCGGCGTACCGTGGCGAAGTACCGGGAACAGCTGCACATCCCCGTGGCCAGGCTGCGGAAGGAATTGTAGTTCAACGTTCACTTTTTCAGCTCAATTTCCCCTGCCTGAAGGCAGCGCATCCATTTTGTCATCTTATTGTCAAACTGTTGTGGAATCCGGCCCGTTCATGCACCTATATAATACCAACCGGCGCAAGGGATCGTTTTAAGGATGAACCTAAAACCACCATGTCATGGACCAGAGACACAAGGCAGTTGCAGATTTAGAAAACAAGCGGGGCCTGTTCTTCCGCATCGGGATGATCGTTTCACTGGGACTGGTCATGCTTGCATTCGACTGGAAATCCAGGTATGCGCCCGGGATTCCGGATGAGCCGCTCGACGAACCCGACTGGGAGTACACGCAGGGGGTGATTGTTTACCCTGAAAAGGAAAAACCTGCGGCGCCGAAGGTCTCCCGCTCCACTGTGGTGCCGGTAAGTCCGTTGCCACCGCGGAAAGTTCCTGATTACAGGACTATCGAACCGGCACCGGTCATCCCGAAACCGCCAGCCGTCCTTCCCGGCCCGCCGGCACCGGACCACAACGTCCCCCTGCTGATAGCCGATGTGATGCCAAAATTCATGGATGGCCAGGCATCCCTTGATGCCTACATCAGAAATCATATTACCTATTCGTCCGGGGCGGTTAGGGCAGGTGTGGAAGGAACCGTATTTGTAACCTTTGTCGTGGATACTTCGGGCCACGTCACCGATGTGCAATTAAGAAAAGGCATACACATCGACCTGGACCGCGAAGCCATGCGGGTGCTGAAGTCGATGCCCAGATGGAAACCCGGCAGGACCAACGGCTACCCGGTAGCTGTCCGGCAGACCATGCCGATCAAGTTCAAGCTGAAAAGGTATTGACCGGGGGAAGCCGAAGACAACTGGAATTGTGAATAGTGATGAGTAAGTAGCGGCTGTCGTTGCCGTCAGACCATGAAGGGCAATCCCTTCCTGCCGGCTTATTTTCTTAACGGCGAAATTTGAACAGCCGCCAACAAACCCATCCGGGGCCGGATCAAGATCTTGAAAAAATCAGTTGTCGATTTACTTTTCCTTATCGATCTTCTTCTTTTCCTCTTCCTCGTCCATGCCTGACTGGGCATTCTTGAATTCGCGGATGCCCTTTCCCAGGCCACGCATGAGTTCGGGGATCTTCCGGCCGCCAAAAAGCAAAAGCAGGACCACGGCAATCAGGAAAATTTCTCCTCCGCCCAGTCCGCCCAGGAAGGCGGGAATGAAGTTTTCAGTCATTTTGAAGCGATTAATAACAGAAGCAAAAGTACATATAATAGGGCATACGGCTCCGGGGCCTTAATTCCTGGCAATCCACTTGGTGGGATTCAGTTTGCTGAATCCCTTCCATATCTGCAGGTTTATTTCAGAGCGCGCGCCGTCCTCATCAGTTCCGATTACCCCGATCTCCTGTCGCGTGTCGATCCGGTCACCCTTTTTCACGAACACACGTTCAAGATTCGAGTAAACAGACAGGTATTCCCCATGCCTGATGATGACCGCCGCCCCGCTGCCGGGCAGGTCTACGGTCCCGCTTACCTCGCCACGGAAGATCGATCGGGCCCGGCTGCCCCTGGAGCTCATGATGTCGATGCCGTCATTCTTGATCTTGACCCCCCTGAGGGTGGGGTGCGCATGCTCTCCGAAATAGCCGGAGATCACCCCTTTCTCTACGGGCCAGGGCAGGGCGCCCTTGTTGCCTGCAAAGCTCTTGGATAGCTTCCTTGCTTCCGGGGTGAGGGCGAACGCTTCGGTGGCACTGACGTCTTTCTTTCCTTCCGCAAGGGCCGCCTTGCGCCTGGCTTCCTCCACTTCCCGCCGGATGATATCCGCGATAGCGCGCTCCAGCCGTGCCTTGGCCTTGCGTTTTGCCGCGAGGTCCCTTTTCACCTTCGACTCACGGCTTTTGAGTTTGGTCAGCATGCGATCCTGGTCTTTCCGCTCACTATCCAGCTGATCCTTCTGCCGAATCTCGTTCGCCAGCAAGGCGGTTTTTTCTTTTTTCTGTGATTCCAGGCTTTCCCTGCGTGCGGTCATCAGCACCTGTGCGGAATCAATGGCTGCCGCCTGTGCACGACGCTGGTCGCTGACCTGCCGCAGGAACTTCATGCGTTTCAGCGCCTGGTTGAAATCGTCCGCCGCGAAGATGTACATCAGTTTTTCATACCGGTTGCTGTGCTTATGCGCCAGCCGGATCATATCCGCATACCCGGACTTGAGCGTTTTCATCTCGCGTTCCAGTTCCCTGATGGAATTTTCCGTTTCCCGGATATCGCGCTTGATCACCCCAACCTCCTGGTTCATGGTACGAATCAGCTCTTCCCTGGCGCCGATCTTGCGTTTAAGTGCGCCTATTTCCCTTACCGAAACCTTTTTGCTTTTTGACAGGTGCCGCAGCAACTTATTGGCTTCATTTATTTCATTCTGGAGCTTGCTTTTCTTTTGCTGGAGCGACTTCTTGCTTTGCGCCTGCAGCGCGACGGGCCACACAAGCAGGAGCGCCAGCCATATAAACCGCCTAGTATATCCGCTCATAGCTGCCGGGTATTTTAAACGGGAATGACTGTGTCTGGCCAACCTTTAATTTCGAGTACCTGATCTCCAGTTCAACTACGCGTTCAGCGTATATGGTGGTACGCGACTCGAACGGGAAAAGCCCGGCGTCCGTCAACCGGAAATCGTCGTAATGGGTCATCATCTTTTTCTGCACCTTGTTGTCCTCCACGGATAGCTTGCTGATCCTGTAGTTCAGGTCACTGATCCACATATCCTGGATGATGGGCTTGCTTGGATCCTTCTCTTCAAGGCTGCGCTTGAGTTTGTGCTTGCTCAGTGTGCTCAGGATATAAAACTGGTCTTCCTCGATGTAAACGGAATTGAACTTGTTTTTCTTGTAGGCAAATATATTCCCGGTAAACACGCCCTGGACGATGTCAAAGTCGATATTCATCCTCAGGAGGTTGTTCAAAAAACCATAGTCGGCGGCATGGTATTTCCTGTGCAGCCGGTCCATAAAAAGCACGGAATCACGCGTTATGAGGACCCTGGCCACCTCGATGCCCAGCAGCGGGGAAATGGAAATCCAGATGGCACTGTCCCTCCGGGCACGAAAAAAAATATCGAAGGACTGGGATTTCTCCTCGATATTGGTGACCACTTCCGCCTTGCCATGCATCCATTCCGCCTGGAAGGAGCTGTCCCGGATCATGGACAACAGCTCCTCGGCGGTTCGCTCGACCAGCTTACGGTTTTCCTTGATGGTAACGGGCCGTTCCGCCCTGCGGAGCGACTTGCACGAGGCAAGCGCTATCACGATGGCCAGGATCGGGAGAAGGGTGATGAGTGAAGCCCTTGAAGACACCTCATTCATACAGTTTACGCTCGGCGATCTTCTTGTCCAGCAGGTCCGAACCGTCGCCCGCCGTCCTGGCTTTCTGCCAGTAATTCACGGCGCCGGTGACGTCATCGAGTTTAAACAACACATCACCGTAATGCTCCAGGATCGTGCCGTTGTTGTCACCGCCATGCTCCATGGCGCGCTCCAGCCATATCTTCGCCTCGGTGTATTCTCCCTGCTGGTATTTGATCCATCCGTAGGTGTCCTCGAACGAAGCCTGTCCCGGCATGAGTTCGTTGGACCGGAGCGACATCCTGGCAGCCTTTTCAAGCCTGACCTTCCGCAATGAAAGGTAATAGCTGTAGTTGTTCAGCGTGTAGGCGTCGGTAGGCTCCAGCTCGAGTGCCTTATCATAATTCCTGTCGGAATCGGTATGCTTTTCCAGTTCATGGTAATGGTCGCCGAGCAGGCGGTGGAACTGTGCGAGAATTGCATCGTTGTCGACTACTATTTTGGCGCCGGACTCCAGCACGCGTACCGAACCCTCGTAGTCGTCCTTGCCACCCCGGGCCAGGCCGTTGTACAGGTAAAACAGCGGGTTATTGGGAAACAGCTCCATCGCTTCATCCGTGGCGGTATGCATGTGGTCGTAATCCCGGAGGTACTCGGTGTTGACCACGTACTGCTGCCATACATTCTCATTGCTCTTATCCAGCTCGAGCACTTTGCGGTACTGTTCATTGGCTTCCTTGTACTGTTCGGCCAGGGTCAGGAACTCGGCATAGGCCGTGAGAGGCATGGGTTCGTTGGGATGCTGCTCGGCCAGGATCTTACCCAGCTCCAGGGCCTGGGTCATCATCTTCTCGTCCTGCTGTGCCAGCGGGAAATAGGAACCGATGATCCGCAGCTTGATATCCGAGTTGAGCAGGTCACTGCGGAAGGCACGGCGCAGCTGCTCGAATGACTTATCGCTCTCTCCCTGTGAACGGTAATACTCGGCCAGCGCCAGGAACACATGCGGGCTCTCCGGGTTGATGGCGCGCATCCTTTCGATGGTCTCGTATGCCCTGTCATCCATGTCGTTGGCCTGGTATAGGTCCACCAGCAGGGAATAAGCATTCAGGTCTTTGGGATCGGAGGCGATGAGCTTCTCCAGCTCCGCGGCCGCCTTTTCAGTCTTGCCAAGCTTCAGGTACAGCCGTTGCTTCTGGATGATCAGCTCTTTTTTCACACCTGTCCGCTCCTCGACCTGGTCCAGTACCCCGATGGCTTCAGGCAGCCTTCCGGCATAGACCAGGGCGTCCGCCAAGTTGAAATAGTACGCCAGGCGGTCCGGGTTTTCCTTTACCAGGCGCTCATGCACCTCGACCGCCTCCTTGTATTTACCCGTTTCCCTGTACAAGGTGGCCAGCAGGAGCTGGTACCATTCGTTCCCCGGATCTATTTCCGCGGCACCATTGGCGAAGAACAGGGCATCATTGAACTTCTTCTTTCCGGCATAGACCCCGGCCAGCTCGTACATGGAGGCGGCGTGCCGGTTGTCAATACGGATACATTCTGCAAACATCTCGACCGCCTTGTCCGTGTTTCCAAGAATCTTTTCCTTGTGGGCATTGAAGAAAATATACTGCAGCTTGATACGCTCCTCTTCGGTGAGGTTGCTGGCCCCCCGGGAGGACTGGCGGCCACCGGCTGACGGACCCGTGCCGCTGCAGCCGGCCAGCGCCCCCATGAGCACCACCATGCCCCATACGATATGTTTTTTCAGAATCCCTCTCATACGTGGCCCGCGCTATGCACGGGTGGTATAGTCGCCCAGGCTCAGGTCCTGAACGGGTCCCTTGTATTTAACGTGACTGCCTACCATGCTGTTTTTTATAACGGCAGATTCTATCAGGGTATTTTCCTGGACAATGGAATCCTCCACCACGGATCCCCGCACCGTGGTTCCTGCGCCAATGCTTGCATAGGGTCCCACGACCGAATTTTCCAGCACCGCATCCGCGCCTATGAAGCAGGGCGGTATAATCACGGAATTACTGGTTTTCACCCCCTCCGACACCATGCTGTCCGGGTACTTGAGTTCCAGCACGCGCCGGTTCGTGTGCACCGTGGCATCCTTGTTGCCGCAGTCAAGCCATTCCACCACCTTGCCGGGTACCAGCTTCCGGCCCTTGTTTTTCATGTTCTCCATGGCATTGGTCAGCTGGTATTCGCCCTTGTCACGGATATCGTTGTCGAGCAAATACTGCAGTTCCCCACACAGGTTCTCGCCGTCGCGGAAGAAATAGATCCCGATGATGGCGAGGTCGGATACGAACTCCTGTGGTTTTTCCACGAAATCCGTGATCACCCCGTTACCGTCCACCTTCACCACGCCAAATTGCCTGGGGTCGTCGATCTTCTTGACCCAAATGGTACCGTCACTGTCGGTGTCGATGGCTGCATCCGTACTGAACAGTGTGTCCGCAAACGCCACGATAACCTTGCCTGTAAGGGCGGGTTTTGCACACAGGATGGCATGTGCCGTTCCCAGCGCCTCGTCCTGGTAGTGAATGGTGGCACGGGCATCGAGGGATGCGGCGATGGCTGCCAGGCGGTCCTCCGTTTCCTTTCCAAACCGACCGATGACGAATGCGATCTCGTCGACCTTTTCGGGGCATACGCTGACCAGGTCCTCGAGCAGGTGCTGTACAATAGGCTTCCCTGCCACCGGGATGAGGGGTTTGGGAATAGTCAGCGAGTGCGGCCGCATGCGCTTGCCCATACCCGCCATGGGAACGATGATTTTCATTTCTATTCTTTGCGGCCCAAACGGCAAAAAGCGGTCGTGCCGGGGTGCCTCAGCGATGCCGTTGCCTCACAGGCTTTTGCAGTGGCCGGCAACCTGCACCGAGGCCGACAAAGGTAACCAATATGGGAGTTAAGCCCCGCCGGCGGGCTCCCTGGGCAGTCAAAGTTTTACACACGGGGGGCGGCCTGTTGAGGACCTTCCGGCGATGGCGATGCAGACGAGGAATCTCACCTGCCATGAAGATGATTATGACTAATTTTGCGGTCGCAAAAACCAGGAAATTCATGTCTGACAATCATGACGTGTTGGAACGCGTCATTATCAAGTTCGCGGGTGATTCAGGGGATGGGATGCAGCTTACCGGCACCCAGTTCACCAATACCGCGGCGCTGCTGGGGAACGATCTGAGTACGTTTCCCGACTTCCCGGCGGAGATCCGGGCGCCCCAGGGCACGCTGGCCGGTGTTTCCGGTTTCCAGCTTCACTTCGGGAGCATCAACATATACTCGCCGGGCGATGCCTGTGACGTGCTGGTGGCGATGAATGCCGCCGCCCTTAAGGTTAACCTGAGGGAGCTCAAGCACGGGGGGCTCATCATCGTCAACAGCGAGGGATTTGATGCCAGGAACCTTCGGCTGGCCGGCATCGACAAGGAAGACAACCCCCTCACCAACGGATCGCTTGACAACTACCAGGTCATCAAGATCGATATCACCAAGCTGACCAGGGCCTGCCTGGAGGAGTCCCCGCTGACAACCAAACAGGTCGACCGCGCCAAGAATATGTTCGTGCTCGGCTACCTGTACTGGATGTATAACCGGGAACTGGACAACAGCATCAAGTTCCTGGGGGATAAGTTCTCCGGCAAACCCGAAATCCTGGATGCCAACATCCGGGTGCTCAAGGCAGGTTTCGCCTATGGGGACACCACGGAAACCGCCACCCGGCGGTTCATCGTGAACCCTGCCCCCATGCCCCCCGGCAACTACCGCAACATCATGGGCAACCAGGCCACGGCGATGGGTCTCATTGCAGCGTCCCGCAAGGCGGGGTTGCCTTTGTTTTACGGCTCGTATCCCATCACGCCGGCATCCGACATCCTGCACGAGCTGTCGAAGCACAAGAATTTCGGTGTGCGCACCTTCCAGGCGGAAGATGAGATTGCCGCCATCTGTACCATCATAGGTGCATCGTTCGGCGGGCAGCTGGGCGTCACCGCCTCTTCCGGTCCCGGCATCGCGCTGAAGACCGAGGCCATGGGCCTGGGCGTCATGCTCGAGATCCCGATGGTGATTATCAACGTACAGCGGGGCGGCCCCAGCACCGGGCTTCCCACCAAGACTGAACAGTCCGACCTCAACCAGGCAATCCTGGGCCGCAATGGCGAGGCGCCCATGCCGGTCGTCGCTGCCAACTCCCCGGCAGACGCCTTCGAAGCCGTTTTCGAGGCTTGCCGCCTGGCCTTAGAGTTTATGACGCCAGTCATATTCCTCAGCGACGGGTTTATCGCCAACGGCGCGGAGCCCTGGCGTTTCCCCACGACAGCACAGCTGAAGGATATCAAGATCAAATTCACCACGGAAAAGAACGACGGGGAAAGGTTCCTGCCTTACAAGCGGGACGATAAGCTGTCACGCCCCTGGGCCATCCCGGGAACTGCCGGCCTCGAACACCGGATCGGCGGCATCGAGAAGGAACATGAAACGGGCAACATAAGCTACGAACCGGAAAACCATCAATTCATGGTGCGCCTGCGCGAGGACAAGGTCGAGAAGATCGCTGACCATATCCCGCCACAGGAGCTCGACAGCGGGCCGGCCAAAGGCAAGATCCTGCTGCTGGGCTGGGGCTCCACCTATGGCGCCATCAAAACGGCCTGCATCCAGGCACGTAAAGAAGGCATCGAGGTTTCCCATGCACAACTGCGGTATATCAAGCCCTTCCCGAAGAACCTGGGTGAGCTCCTTTACAACTTCGAAAAGGTGATCATCCCCGAGATGAATAACGGACAACTGCTGCAACTTCTCCGCTCCAGGTTCATGATCCCGGCCATTGGCATCAACAAGGTCAAGGGACTGCCATTCTCGAGCGGCGAGATCCTCGAAAAGTTAAAAGAACTCACCTCCACCACCAAAGAACATGCCTGAAGCAACTCCAGCATTAAAACCAAAAGACTTCGTTACCGACCAGGATGTACGCTGGTGTCCCGGGTGCGGTGACTATTCCATCCTGAAGCAGGTGCAAACCGTGATGCCCACACTGGGCATACCCAGGGAAGACATCGTTTTCATTTCCGGGATCGGGTGCTCGTCGCGCTTCCCCTATTACATGGAAACCTTTGGCATGCACAGCATCCATGGGCGCGCCACAGCGATTGCCAGCGGGCTGAAGTCAGCACGTCCCGACCTCAGTGTCTGGGTCGTCACCGGTGACGGCGACGGGCTGTCGATCGGCGGGAATCATTTCATCCACCTGTTGCGGCGTAACTTCAACATCAACCTGCTGATGTTCAATAACCAGATCTACGGGCTTACCAAGGGGCAGTACTCCCCCACCTCCGAGGAAGGCAAGGTCACCAAATCCACCCCCATGGGAAGCGTCGACCATCCTTTCAACCCGATTGCGCTTGCGCTGGGCGCCGAAGGCACCTTTATTGCCCGCACCATGGACCGCGACCCGGCACACCTGAAGGAGATGATTCGCCGGTCGTACGATCATGGCGGCACCTCATTCCTTGAGATCTACCAGAACTGCAATGTCTTCAATGACGGAGCCTTTTTCGTTTATACGGAAAAGGACACGAAGAAGGCTGAGACCCTGTTCGTGGAACATGGCAAGCCGTTGCTGTTCGGCGCCGAAAACGAAAAGGGCGTCAGGCTTGACGGCTTCAAGCCCGTGGTGGCAGATATGAAGGACACCTCGAACTCGCCTGACGACCTTTGGGTTCACGACGAACGCGACCGGGTGAAGGCGGGCATCCTCAGCCGCTTCTTCGACGATCCCGCAACAGACGGGCATTTCCCCCGCCCGTTCGGCGTGTTCTATATCGAAGAGCGGTTCCGGTATGAAGACGCCTTTAACGAGCAGATCAAGCAGGCGATTGCCAGCAACGGGGAGGGCGACCTGGACAAGCTCCTGCGGGGCAGGGACGTCTGGGAGATCCATTAGCGGTCAACTGCCGCAGTATCCTATCGATTGGCGATTATTTATTTTTTGCTGCAATCCTTTATAAATCTGATATATTAAACCAGCAGTCTGCCATCGCGAATCATAACTGATACGATCAGCATGTCCAATCACCCGAACAGGTTTCTGATTTTCTTCCTGGCTGTCATGTCGCTGTCTGCTAAAATCTCACCCGCACAGGAGAGCGCTTTCTCCATGGGCACCGGCCTGGGGCTGAACGTGACCAATGTTAGTGGCAAGGCCGACCTGCCATCCAGGAGCGACATTGAATCGTTCAACCTGACAGGTATCCGGTTTTATTCACTGATCGGCATCAAGTTCAACCGGCGCCTGGTCCTGCTCATTGAACCCTCGTACGAACAGAAAGGGTTTAAGCAGAAAGAGCTGCTGGTTGATTCCAACATCACGCTTGATACTTCCCTGTGGACCGTCAGCGGCGACCTGCTCTACATGAGCAACTATTTTACCATACCCGTCACGCTGAACCTTACCGTGGGTGACCGCATCCGGCTTAACCTGGGCGCGGGAGGCTACCTGGGCTTCCTGAGCGAATCCAGGCTCCGGGTGGAAGCCGACGACCTCAGTCCCGGGGTCGAGGACATCGATTACTCGAACAGCTTTTCATCAATGGATTTTGGTGCGCTTGCCCGCGTTTCCGTTGAGTTCAAACTCCTGACATTCCTCGCCATCGAGTTAGGCGGCAGTTATTCGGTTGGGCTGAAAGACGTGGCCACCGAAGAATACTTTTCCGACGAAACCCTGAAAAACAAGTCGCTCTATGCAGGAGCGGGCCTGCGGTTCTACTTTGCCGGCAGCGGATCGGAGTAGTCAGCCCCGGGAGTTGCGTATAAATTTGTCTTTTCAGTGCTTGTTCATGGCCCCGATGGACCTGCAATCACCAGGTGACGGGATGCCGACCTTCGCTACGACCCCTTTGCGTCTTTGCGTGATCCCTTTTCTCTGCATGAGCGAACTGCATTTCACGAAAAGGCGCCAAGACGCAATGCCGCAGAGAGATTAAGTTTTTGAGTTATCAAGCGAATTGGTGTGGTGTTTTGCGTGAACCGTGAACTTAGTCCTTGCAGGCGCAGCTGGGCGAAAAGAAGATTTTCGTTTTCGGCAGCAGGGATGCGATATGCGCCTGCTCCGCATCCGAAAAAAGGATTCCGCGCAGCTCCAGCTTTTGCAGCGACTTCAGCCGTCCGATGTCGTCCGGGATCGTATCCAGTTCATTATCCCACAGCTCGAGTGTCACGAGAGTGGCGAGGTCACCAATTTCGGGTGGCAATGCCGTGATCCTGTTCCGGTTCAGGAGCAGGGTTTCAAGCGCCGGCAGGTCACCGATGGCCGGCGGCAGCGCGGTGAGCTTGTTCTTGCTGAGGTCGAGCAGCCGCAGGTTCTTCAGGAATGCAATGCTGTCAGGGATGGCGGGAATTTTGTTCTTGCGCAGGTGAAGCTCTTCCAGGTTGGGAAACCGGAATACCGCCGAAGGAAAGGACTTGAAACGCTGCTTGCCGAGTTGCAGCACGCGTACCGATCCGGGATCGGCAAGTGCGGCATCCAGCGACTTGTATACACCCTCCTGTGCCGTTGCGCCGCCAGGCATCAGAAATGCCAAAATCAAAGCAAAAAATATCCCGTACGGAACACGGTTAAAAATTCGTTTCATGACCGCTTTAAAGGTAACAATATTATGAACGGCCCTGATGAATCAATCATTAACACTTAACTATACACTCCTGCCGACTGCTGCTGCCGGCTGCCGCTTGTTTAGAGATTGAAAATTAACACGCGACGCACCATGCACTACAACGGGTCAATACCTTAATACAAAATCCTCTTT
Source organism: Bacteroidota bacterium (assembly GCA_024638565.1). GTDB lineage: Bacteria > Bacteroidota > Bacteroidia > AKYH767-A > OLB10 > JAHEKC01. Next base: position 10,686 of record JAHEKC010000001.1, on the reverse strand, counting down.
CTGCAATCCCGGATCGAAGAAGGCGATGCCGAGCCGAAACAGGTCGGCCGTGGCGGAGACCAGCGGTTCTGACCTGACTTCATTCCATGCTTCCCGCATGCCGTGTGACCAGTTGATATCGTCGAATACGAATGCGGCCTTCTCCCCACGCCTGCTGATGCATCGCCTGAAATAGCGCAGTGTTGCGTCACGCGTGTGGTTGCCGTCGAAAAAAACGAGGCCGGGCCTGAAGTCGCCTTCCAGCACCTTGTCCAGCGTATCTTCAAACGGGCCGGTGATGAGTTCGATATTTGTAAGTCCAGCCTCCCTGAAATTCGCTTCCGCGATGGCCGCGGTGGCCGGGCAGCCCTCGAGTGTGACGATGCTGGCGTTTGGCGCCCCGGCCGCCAGGTACATCGTACCGAAGCCCAGAGAGGTGCCCAGTTCCAGCACCGATTCCGGTTCCAGGTGCCGTGCCAGCCTGTAAAGAAGCTGCCCGTGCCTGCGCGTGATACCCGAGCAGCGCGCAATCATCCTTACCTCCCTCGGGTAAGCTTTGCCGTTGTGACCGGCACCGTAGTCGGTGACGCTGATCACCTCCCGGCTTGAGCGCATGCTATCCCTGATGCGCTCTATGGGAATGGCGGGCACCTCCTGTCCATGCAGCACCCTGTCGGTAATGGCATACATGAACGGCGAGTGCACCCCATGCCTGCCACGGGCTGTGGCCAGGTAGCGCAGGTAATATGTTGCGGACGCAACGGGGTTCATGTTGCAAAAGTACATGATCCTTGAATCGTGTTTCGCAATTCGTGAACCGCGCCCGGTTAATTCAAAGAAGGGGACTGCAGGACCAGGAAATCCGGTCATTATAAAATATGCATCTTTTCTTTTCGTTCTTGCATCAACACCGCCATGTTAGTAACCTGAACCGCCATAAAAGAAACGCCAGAGCATTGAACCTAATTTTACCTGATTAAAACACGCTAAATATGGGATTATTGGTTCAGGCTCAATCGGCTGCAGATACGCTGATGCAGGCAGCCGGGGATACAGGAGAAGAAGAAACCTTATCGTTGTTCGAACTGGCGCTGAAAGGCGGGCCGGTGATGATTCCCGTGGTACTTTGCTCGGTCATCGCCGTATATATTATCGTTGAACGGTACCTTTCGATCAAGAAGTCATCGAAAGACGATCCGAATTTCATGAATAATATCCGTGATTTTATCTCGAACGGAAATATCGAAGCAGCGAAGGCGCTGTGCCGGAATACGGTTTCGCCCATCTCGCGGATGATCGAAAAAGGCGTGACGCGCATCGGTAAGCCGCTGGGCGATATTGAAAAAGCGATCGAGAATGTAGGTAACATAGAAGTCGTCAAGATGGAAAGGGGGTTGTCGCTGCTGGCCACGGTAGCCAGTGCCGCACCCATGCTCGGCTTCCTGGGAACCGTATCGGGCATGATCAGGGCCTTCTACAACATGTCGAAGGCTGGGGAGCAGGTGGAACTGAGCGTGCTTTCGGGTGGCATGTACGAAGCCATGGTAACTACCGTTGCCGGACTGATCGTGGGCATCTTCGCTCAGGTAGGGTACAACCTGCTCAGCGACATGGTGCAGAAGGTGGTCTATAAAATGGAGAATTCTTCAATCGAGTTTCTTGACCTGTTGCACGAACCGGCCAAATAGCATGCTTAACATGGCCCGGCGGTTCAGCCTGGCTATCGCAGCGCGACCAAATAAACTTAAGAGATAAAGTGATACCGGGTATTAAATGAAACTAAGATCAAGAAGCAAGGCCAATGCCAAATTCGAAATGTCCTCCATGACGGACCTGGTATTCCTGCTGCTTATCTTTTTCATGCTGATCACCACGCTGGTGGTACCCAATGTGAACTCGTTAAAACTTCTGCTGCCCAGCAGCGATACGGCAAAGCCCACCGAGAACCTTACCGTCTCAGTGGCGATCGACGAATCAAAATCGTATTTCCTGGATGGCCAACCTGTGTCATTGGGTTCGCTGGAACGCTCGCTCGGTGAGTTTGTCGCCGGCCACCCTGACCCCGTGGTGATTCTGCACACCGCCAACACGGTGCCTATCGAGAACGTGGTTGCAGTGATGGATATCGTGAACAGGCTGAAGGTTAAAATGGTGCTGGCAACAGACCCGGAGAAATAGAAGCTGGAGGCAATGATGCCTGCAGACTGCTTTTCGTTTCATAATCCATGAGGCGATAAGCGGCGGGAGGCAGCGGCAGGAGGCAGTCAAAAATAAATTAAGGATACATACGTTTTATAAAGTCATGCACGGTACGGTTGAACTGGAGCACGGGAAGAAAACCCGGAATTACGGGCTGACGGCGACAATTGCGTTTCATGTCGCCATACTGCTGTTGCTGCTGCTTATCCGTTTGCTGTCACCCGTACCGCCGCCCGAGGAAGGCGGCATCCTGATCAACTTCGGTACATCAGACCAGGGAACCGGTGATGTGCAGCCTGAACAGCCGGCCACAATCGACGACACACAGGAATCCAACGCACCCGAGGAAGCGCAGCCGGTCGAAACGCCCGTGGAAGCACAGCCGCAGCCCAACAAAACGCAGGAGGTGGAAGATGCACCTCGCGTGGCGAAGGAAAAGCCGAAACCTGTCGTTAAAAAGCCGGTAAAGAAACCCGTCGAGAAGCCGAAGGAACCCGAGAAGCCGAAGGTCGACACCAGGGCCCTTTATCCCGGCAAGGCAAATAAGCCGGGGCAGGGCAGTTCGGGCAGCGAGGGCGAGACGGGACAACCCGGTGACCAGGGCGACCCGTCCGGTGACCCGAATGCAAAAAGTCATACCGGCAGCGGCAAGGGTAACAGTGGCGTATCCTTCAGCTTGTCGGGCCGCAGCATGCGCGTGCGACCTGCCATTGATGACCGATCCCAGACCACAGGACGCGTGGTCGTAAATATCACGGTCGACAAGTACGGCAACGTCACCAACGCCACGGCACCCGGCCGCGGCTCCACCACCACCGACTATGACCTCGTGCAGAAGTCAAAACAGGCCGCCATGAAGGCCAAGTTCAGCCCCTGCAACAAAACGGAATGCGAAGTGGCACAGGTGGGGACGATTACGTTCGTTTTCCTGGTCAAGTAGCTTCACTGAGGACAGCCTTTGATCGTTGGACGTGGTACGGTTGCCTTCCCCAATGGCCGAACATTTCAGTCGGGCAGGCGGCCCACGTTTTGCAGGCCGGTAGTCGTCGATCGGCACAATCATTTTTATAGGTAACAATTCCATTCCGTGGCAGCTATCAGCCGTTAACCGGCCCACGTATGCCGTAACAATGGCTGCAACCTTACCACGCGTACCGAAAATAAATACCCTGCACGCCGTAACCATGGCGACCCCGTGTCTTTGACCACCATCCGACACCATCGGAAAGGAATTAGAAGGGAAACCCCTATATTAGCCCTTGCTATCCTGAACGAACCATTATCCTAACACGTGTTGCGTATGGGCGAATGTCCGGCTTCGCACGTGTGCATTCCTTTCCTAAACTGAACTATGGACTCCATCATTGTAAACGGGGCCACGTACTGGCTGCCGGCGGACGAAAACGACGTAATCGCACTGGTTGGCCGTGCCAAAGCCGAGGGAAAGGTGATCTGTATGCGCGGATCAGCCCACTCCTTCCCGCTGATCGGCGATTTGGAAAGTGAAAGCGCCACGGACAGGAACCTTTATGTGATGCTTTCGAAAATGAACGCCGTGTCCATCGACAAGGCGAACAGCACGGTTACCGTACAGGCCGGCTGTCACCTGGGCCTCGACCCGTGGGATCCCACGGGAATCTCGACACTGGAGAATTCGCTGCTGTACCAGCTGAACCAGGAAGGACTTTCCATCCCCGACCTGGGTGGCATCATCCACCAGACCGTAGGCGGCTTCATGGCCACGGGCTCGTCGGGCGGATCCACGACCTATTCCTTTGACTCGGGCATTCTCAGTGTCGATATTATTTGCCACACAAAAGATGGAGTCGCGAAGAAGACCTTCACTCGACCCGACCCGCCTAACCCTGATGACCCGTTCTTCGGTGCCGGCCTCGCCAACATGGGATTGTTTGGTGTTATGGTGTCCGTAACCTTTAAATGCGACCCCAGCTTCTATATCGCCGGCGAGGAAGCCACCACCTACCAGACCGACTGCGCGATAGACCTGTTCGGTGACGGAGACGGCAACAGGCCATCGATTCAAAAACACTTCGAAAACACGCAATACAGCCGGCTCATCTGGTGGCCACAGGAAAACGTCAAAAAGATGGTCGTCTGGAAGGCACGGCAGACTGATGAGGCCGGTGCCAAGGCGTGGGCGGCGCAAGCCTACAAGAAGACCGGTAAAAAGGATCCTCCCGCCCTGAAGCCGTACGAAGAGGTGCCCTGGATCATGGGCAGCCCCGTACCGGCCACCGTGGGGGCAGACCTGCTGTTCACCGCCATCGGCCGGTGGCCCGACTGGCTGAAAGACCTGCTTGGTGAAACCAAGACCTACGATGAGATTAAGCTCGTCGTTGACGCGGTATTCTATCCGCTCCTGCTGCCCAAATTGCTGGATGTGTTCGTGGCGGTGGATACACCCACCAATGCCAACAAGGGACCGCAGCAGTTCGCCGACATATGGTGGTCCGGCCTGCCCATGGATAACCAGATGAGCGACAAACTCATGCCGGTATGGTTCACCGAACTGTGGATTCCTATCAGCGAGTCGAAGGACGTCATGAATGAACTGCTCGCCTTCTACAACAAGGGGCCGGAGAACACGATGGCCTTCTCGTGCGAGATCTATGCCGGCAAGGCCAGCCCTTTCTGGATGAGCCCGGCGTATAACCAGGATGTCATCCGTATCGATGTCTTCTGGTTTGCCAATACGAAAGGTAACCCGGCCGACTTCTACCAGAAATTCTGGACATTGCTCGCAAAGTACAAGTTCCGCCCCCACTGGGGGAAATACCTGCCTGCCCCCGACAGCCCGCAGGGCGTCGACTACCTCCGGTCGCTGTACCCGAAATGGGACGACTGGATGGCGCTGCGGGAGCAGATGGATCCGTACCAGCTCTTCGTCAACGAGTACTGGCGCAGCCACCTCGATATTCCTGAATTGTCATGAACACCCAAAACCGACTCTAACCTTTCGTTTCATCATGATCGATCCCGACGCACAAGGCCTTTATCATCCGCGCACCGAACAAGACGTCATCGACCTGGTGAAACATGCCGCCGGTAACAACCTGCAGGTGCGGGTACGCGGTGCGGCCCAATCGGTACCCGGCGCAGTGTTTACCAGCGGTGGCGCCCCCGGCAAGGCGGGAAGCGGCATCGACATGGAACTCGACCAGATCCGGTCGGTGGACTTCGACGACGCCAACATGCAGGCCACCGTGGGTGGCGGCTGCAACCTGGGCGTGGACCCGTTCGACCCGTCTCATACTTCACAGAAGTCCGATTCGAACAACCTGTTTTACCAGCTGAACAAAAAAGGCTGGGGCATCCATAACGTACCCGACGCCATCCACCAGACCGTCGCGGGTTTTATCTCCACCGGCTCGTCGGGGGGCACCATGCAGCATTCGTTTCACGACGCCATCGTCTCCATCCGGATGGTCGATGGTACCGGGACGGCCAGGACCTTCAGCCGTTCGGCAGACGGCAATGATCCTTTTTTCGGTGCGGGGGTGTCAATGGGCCTGCTCGGGATCATCACCTCGGTGACGCTGCAATGCGTGCCTTCGTTCAACATCATCGGGTCGCAGGCCACCACGCATGTGAATGATTGCGAATACGATTTCTTCGGTGCCGGCAGTCCTGGCAAACCTTCATTGCAGCAACACCTTTCCACTACCGAATACTTTCGTGCATTATGGTGGCCCTTCAACTCCCTTCAACGGGTCATCTCCTGGAAAGCACACACCATGCAGGCGGGCGACTACAACAAGATTACCGGTACACCCGCGGATTTTCATCCGAAGCCCTACCAGCCGGTCTTCCCGAAAGTGTTCGGGTCCACGCTGCCGGCCGAAGCGGTGGCAGGCACGGGCTACAGCCTTATCGCCAGCTGGCCCGACTGGTTCTACGAGCTGCTGGGGGTAAGCCCGGCGGAAGCGACCGCAAAGGAAAAGCTCCTGGTAAAGGGAATCGATACCATCGCTCCTTACCTGTACCCGTTGATGATCGACCTTTACTTTCCGCTGGACAACCAAACAAGGCCGCCACAAAAATTCTGGGACAACTGGCTGGGCAGCCTGCCCATGGACAGGATCGAATTCAGCAACAACCTCATGGACCTGGCCTATGCCGAATTCTGGTTTCCCATTGAAAATGCACAGAAGGTGGTTGACACACTGCAGTCCGATTACAACAAGAAAGGCTATGAAGCCACGGGCTTCTATACCACCGAGGTGCTTTCGGCCAAGGGTAACGACTTCTGGCTCAGCCCCGGCTACAAGCAGGATTCGCTGCGGCTGAACTTCATGTACTTTGCCCGCGGTGCGGGAGACCCGTGGAAGTTCTACAACCAGTTCTGGGACCTGTTCAGGGGTGACGACTTCGACATGCGCATGCACTGGGGCAAGTACCTGCCGCCTGACACAACGGCCTCATCGTACTGGCAGGGCCGGTACCCGAAGTGGAACGACTTCCTGACCCTCCGCAAGCAGATGGATCCCGGCGGTGTCTTCCTCACCGACTACTGGAAGACCCAGCTGGGCCTTTCATAAACGCACCGCACGCCACGGGCCCGGTCATCGATTGCCGGTAAACCCGCCACCCCGCCATGACGAACCCATCCAAACCCGGCATCCTGCGACGCACCGGGCGGGGCATCGTACGTGCCTGGACAGCCGTCATCACCACGGGCGTCACCGAAGAGCTTACGAACTGGGAGCGAAAACGCACGCGACTGCTCAACGGCATCTGCTTCATGTCGGTGCTCATCCTGGCAACTTACTGCCTGTTGTATTCCGACCAGCGCCACCGGCTGATATTCTGGGAGAGCTTCGTCTTTATGGTGGCCAGCGCCGTGCCCATCCTGCTCAACCACCGGAAACTGCACAATACCGCGGCACATGTCTTCTGCATCTACAACCTGTTTGGGTATACCTTCCTCGCGGTGTCGCACGGCCAGGTCGATGCGGCGGAATACATACTCGTTGCGAGCGCCATCGCTTCGATGCTGTTCTTCAGGAAATGGCGTATTGTCATCATCTATTTTATCCTGAACGGGGTCTTCTTCGCGTTATGCAAGTATTCCTTCACGGTCATGGAACCGTTCCTGTTCATGCCACCGGGCGAGGATTTGTACGTGACCAACCACATCACGCTTTTTCTTATTGTCTTTTTAATCGTGCTGTACTTTAAACGGGAGAATTCACGGCAGGAGGAAATGCTCGAAACGAAGAATGTCCACCTTTCAGAGGAAAAGCAGAAGTCGGAAAACCTGCTGCTCAATATCCTGCCGGCTGAAACTGCGGAAGAGCTGAAGGAGACCGGCACGTCCATGGCGAGGACCTATGACAGGGTGACGGTTCTGTTCTCCGATTTTCAGAATTTCACCGGCCTCGCTGAAAAAGTGTCGCCGCAGCAGCTGGTGAAAGAGATGAATTTTTATTTCAGCGCTTTCGACGACATCATCCACCGGCACAACATCGAGAAGATCAAGACCATCGGGGATGCATACATGTGCGCCGGCGGCCTGCCGGAACCCAATACCACCAACCCGGTGGATGTGGTGGGCGCCGCGCTGGAGATGCAGGCATTCATGGCTGAGCAGAAGAAGCAGCGGCAGGAAAGCCAGCAGCTGTTTTTCGAACTGCGTATCGGCATCCACACGGGTCCGCTGGTGGCCGGCATCGTGGGCACCAAGAAGTTCGCCTACGACATCTGGGGGGACACCGTGAACACCGCCTCACGGCTGGAAAACAGCAGCGAGGTGGGGCGCATCAACATCAGCGGCGCCACCCACGAGCTGGTCAAAGACCGGTACCGATGTACCTACCGCGGAAAATTCGACGTGAAGAACAAAGGCCCGGTAGATATGTATTTTGTAGATGGCCGGCTCGAACCGGCTTCGGCCACGTAACCACTGGCCCCTTAACGGGGGCCCGGCACGCTTTCGGTTTTGACAGCGGCTATTCGCTATAATCCCGGCTGCCACTGCTACTGCCACTCTTTTAAACAACTGCCCTGAAGGACAGGGCCAGCAATGGCTTCAATCTTTAGCATTCAGATCCCGGGAAACACCTGCCTCCTGCCGCTGCCGACTGCTGCTGCTACTGCCACTGCCACTTGTCGATCATTGCAATACATTTGCCCTCCCACAATGGATTACCAACGGACATTAGACTACCTCTACAAGCAGCTCCCTATCTACCAGCGTATCGGTGCCGCGGCGATCAAGTATAACCTGGACAACACGCAGGCCATCGACGGCATCCTCGGGCATCCGCACAGGGCGTACCCGGTAATCCACGTGGCGGGCACCAACGGAAAAGGGTCCGTATCACACATGCTGGCATCCGTGCTTCAGCATGCGGGCTACCGCGTGGGCCTGTACTCCTCGCCGCACCTGAAAGATTTTCGCGAAAGGGTGCGTGTCAACGGTCGGATGATTCCAAAGAAAAGTGTCATCGATTTCGTGGCAACGCATAGACGGCTGTTCAGGGAAATCAGGCCGTCGTTCTTTGAATGGTCGGTCGGACTGGCTTTCGATTATTTCAGGCACCGGAAGGTAGACCTTGCCGTGATCGAGACCGGGCTGGGCGGCAGGCTTGACTCCACGAACATCGTCACCCCTCTGCTGTCCGTCATCACTAATGTAAGCCTCGACCATGTCCACCTGCTGGGCGGCACCCTGGAAAGCATTGCCGTCGAGAAGGCGGGCATTATCAAGGAAGGGATCCCGGTGGTCATCGGGGAGTCGCAGCGCGGCATCACGGGAATCTTTACCCGTAAGGCGCGGGAACGGTCGGCACCCGTATTTCGTGCCGACCGGCTGTACCAGGCCGAAAGGCTGACTTCGCGGCAGGGCATGACCGCCAGGATCACTGGACAGAAGACATATGCCCGCCTGCGGCTCGACCTGCCGGGTCACTACCAGCTTCAAAATGCATGTACGGCCCTGGCGGCCCTGGATACGCTTGAAGCGCACTTTCCCGTGACACGGAAGGCGGTACGTAACGGGCTGTCCTCCGTGGCAAAGACCACGGGTCTGCGCGGGCGCTGGGAGGTACTCTCACGCAGCCCCCTCACCATCTGCGATGCGGCACACAATGCGGAGGGCCTGCGGCATGCCATGCGGCAGGTGGCGGCAACGCCGCACCGGGAGCTGCATTTCGTGCTTGGCTTGTCGGCCGACAAGGATGCGGCTTCCATCATGAAGCTGTTGCCACGTCGGGCGCGGTATTACTACTGCCGCGCCGACGTTCCCCGGGCCATGGATGCCGTGGAGCTGGCCATGCGGGCGACAGCCGGCGGGCTGGCCGGCGATGCATACCCGTCGGTGCGGGCCGCCCTGCGGGCGGCCCGCCGCCAGGCAGGCAGCGAAGACCTGGTCTTCATCGGCGGCAGCATCTTCACCGTTGCCGAGGTGCTGTAATACTGGCACTCAGCCGCTTGTCATTCCGGAATTCGTGGTTATATTTGCGTCCCTTTTGGGATTTAGGGTCAGTGGAACGGTTCAGGAAAGTAATTCAAGGCTAACCACCATCTACACCTGCCGGCAGTAATCGCAGTTTTTGATTGCTGTCCACTGATCGCTAATTGGGAGCATAGCTCAGCTGGTTCAGAGCACCTGCCTTACAAGCAGGGGGTCGCAGGTTCGAACCCTGCTGCTCCCACAACCAAAAATCGAAAGCTCTTGCAGCCTAACAAGTTGCGAGAGTTTTCTTTTTCTGGGTAAAACATAGGTAAAACAAATCCACAGTGCCTTTTGACATTATCAATAGAGGCTCTTCAGCATCCTCAAACACTGAATACTTGATCACCAGATTTGACATTGCGGAGCATTAAATCCTGGAAATTCCGGCGAAACTGACCCTCTAATTCCCGAGTAAACTGACCCCTCTTTTCCGGGCCAAAGTGACCCCCTGATTCCGGGGCAAACAGACCCCCCTTTTTTTCGGTTTGATCAGCTGGTATGGCACCGTGGTTTCATAAGTGCCCAAAACGCAACTTTCGCGCTTCAAGCAATCGTAATAGGCTATGGCTAAAAGCTACCAGCCACACTACGATGCCGCAGTTCATAAAGCCCGGAGCCGTTTACTATCAAATCCCCAGCATTTCACCCACTTCCCCGGCCTTACCTGCCATCCCGTTCTACTTCAGGTATTGCTACATCTTTACGAATGACGCGCGGCCTGTTACGTTTCAGTTGGCCATTATTCCATACAATATCCGTTAAGCTGCGCTAGTTATTGCCTGACCAGCCGCCTGGTGCCCAGTACCGCTGCACCACGCCGGATACTGAAGTAATACACGCCTTTCCGAAGGTCGCCCGTATGGACCACTTGCGTTCCCCCATCAGGCCGGAGGCTATAAGTGGCCACCCGGCCGCCCAGCACATTATAAATCACCACCTCATCCGCACCGCGCGCCAACAGCGCTACGTTCGCATAAAAAGGATTGGGCCAGACCCTGAAAGATACAGGTGAACCTGCATTATCGTCAAGC
>JAHEKC010000019.1 GCA_024638565.1 Bacteroidota bacterium | reverse complement strand
CGTCCCATGCCGGGGGCGAGGCCCATGATAAAGTATGCACAACGTGGAGTGAAAAGCTCAGTACCGGACCATAATCTCCTGCAGGGGCTTGCGGACCAGGTCCGGCACCATGGTGTCATCAGCCGGAAGGCCTACCGGGATAAGCAGAAACGGTTTTTCGTTGGACGGGCGGTTCAGGATGGACGCAAGAAACTTCATGGGGCTGGGCGTATGGGTAAGCGCGACCAGTCCCGCATGGTAAATGGCGGCAAGCAGGAACCCGCAAGCGATACCCACGGACTCCGCTACGTAGTAGTTATTGGTCTTTGTGCCATCGTCTTCATCGTAAATCCGTTTGAAGACCACGATCAGGCTTGGCGCCTTTTCCAGGAACGGCTTGTGCCAGTCCGTCGCAAACGGCTCCAGGTCACGAAGCCATGATTCACTCATCCGGTGATGATAGCTTTCATGCTCCTCCTTTTCCGCCGCAACGCGGATTTCCTTCTTTAAGGCGGGATCGCTTACCACGCAAAAGGTCCAGGGTTGCTTATGCGCACCGCTGGGCGCCGTGGAGGCGGTACGGATGACATGCTCTAGGACCTTCGGCGGAATGGGGTCAGGCGAAAACTGCCTGACCGTCCGCCGCTGATCCATATACGTAAAGTACGCGGCGCTGCGCCGGACCATTTCGTCCGGCGGGTAGGTGTGGGGATGGTAGGATATGAATTTGTGTTTCGAATCAGCCATGTCGGGTCAGCGGATATCGAGCGCCTTCCCGGTGGGGTCGAACAGGAAGACCTTACTTTCCTTTCCCTTTTTTAGGTGTATTTCGAACAGCTTGGGATGCGCCGGTGTTTCTATCCTGTAACGTTGGGTGGTTTTCCAGTCGCTCCATTGGGTGCTTTTGATGGCCTTCTTCACCTGGTAGCTTACGGATTTCTCCTTTACAGGCAAGGTGGTACGGATCCACTCACCGCTGCTGGTAAAATAAGCCCTTGGCCGCAGGTCGCCCTTGACGAACAGGGCCGAGTAACCGGACTCCTCTTCGTACCAAGTTTTGACCTCGCGTTTTTTATATTTCTCCGCGTATCCTTTCAGGACGGACTCGGGAACCAAATCGGATTTGATTTTTGACGACTGTGCGGTGGCTGCAGCAGGCATCAGGATGCAGGCGGCAATCAGCAAAAAGAATCTGTTCATATCGTATGGTTTTGGCCGGCTTCTGTGCCGGCACCGGGAGTCAGGATAAAAAAATCCCCGTAAAGTTAAGAAACCCTACGGGGAAGGGATGGCATTGGGTACCGCCGGCCTCAGCTTCCGCAGGCCAGGCAGTCGTCCTCGTCGTCCAGCGAGCAATTAATTTCCGACATGGCATCCGTATTACCGGCGACAGCCGGTTCCTCCACGGCGGCGGCTTTCAGGTTATGATTGCTGTGTCCTTCCACGGTGAATTTGATGGCATCGGTGGCCGCCTTTGTCCGCAGGTAGTACATGCCGGTCTTAAGCCCTTTTTTCCATGCGTAAAAGTGCATGGAGGAAAGCTTGGCGAAATTAGGATCCTGGATGAAAAGGTTCAGTGACTGGCTTTGATCGATATAGGCGCCGCGGTCCGCCGCCATGTCGATGATGCTGCGCTGCTTTATTTCCCATACCGTTTTATACATGGACTTGATGTCGTCCGGGATTTCGTCTATTTCCTGGATGGAGCCGTTGGCCGCGATAAGCAGGTTTTTCATCCGGTCATTCCACAGGTTGAGTGTCACGAGGTCACGCAGCAGGTGCTTGTTTACGATGACATATTCGCCGGACAGGACGCGACGCGTGTATATATTGGAGGTATAGGGCTCGATGCATTCGTTGTTGCCGAGAATCTGCGATGTGGATGCCGTGGGCATGGGTGCAAGCAGCAGGGAATTGCGAATGCCGTGTTTCTTTACTTCATCACGAAGGACATCCCATTCCCAGCGGTCGGTGGGGCGGGTTTTCCAGAGGTCGAACTGGAACAACCCTTCTGAAACCGGTGAGCCCGCATAGGATTCATAGGGCCCATGTGTTTTGGCCAGGTCCTTTGATGCGGTCAGCGACGCGTAGTAAATCGTTTCGAAAATCTCCTTGTTCAGCAGGCGGGCTTCTTCCGAGTCGAACGGGTGCCGCATGAGGATAAACACATCCGCCAGGCCCTGTACGCCGATGCCGATGGGCCGGTGCCGCATGTTTGAGTTGCGTGCTTCCGGAACCGGGTAGTAATTGATGTCGATGATCTTATTGAGGTTCTTCGTGACCGTATAGGTGACGTCGAACAGCTTATGGTGGTCGAATTTGCCGTCCGTGACGAACCGTGGTAATGCGATGGAGGCCAGGTTGCACACCGCCACCTCATCCTCCGAGGTGTACTCGAGAATCTCGGTGCAGAGGTTGGAACTTTTGATGGTCCCCAGGTTCTTCTGGTTGGACTTTTCATTACAGGCATCCTTGTACAACATGTACGGGGTGCCGGTTTCGATCTGCGATTCCAGGATGGCGCTCCAAAGTTCACGTGCCGGCACGGTTTTACGGGCACGGCCTTCCTGTTCGTATTTCGCATACAGCAATTCGAATTCCGCGCCGTAGACATCTGCCAGGCCGGGCGCCTCGTTGGGGCAGAACAGGCTCCAGGTCCCTTCTTCCTCGACACGTTTCATGAAGAGGTCCGGGATCCACATGGCATAAAAGAGGTCACGCGCCCGCAGTTCCTCCTTGCCGTGATTCTTCTTGAGATCCAGGAAAGCGAAGATGTCGGCATGCCATGGTTCGAGGTAGATGGCAAATGATCCCTTGCGTTTGCCGCCGCCCTGGTCGACATAACGCGCCGTATCGTTGAATACCCGCAACATGGGGATGATGCCATTGGAAGTTCCGTTGGTTCCACGGATATAAGAGCCTGTAGCACGTACATTATGAATGCTGAGGCCTATGCCGCCGGCACTTTGTGATATCCTGGCACACTGGTGCAACGTTTCGTAGATCCCGTCAATACTGTCTTCCCGCATGGTAAGCAGGAAGCAGGACGACATCTGTGGTTTGGGTGTGCCCGCGTTGAAGAGCGTGGGCGTGGCATGGGTAAACCAACGTTCGCTGAGCAGCTCATAGGTTTCGATAGCGGCATCGATGTCGTCCTTGTGAATACCCACCGCCACACGCATAAGCATATGCTGCGGACGTTCCACCACCTTCCCGTCAAGTTTGAGCAGGTAAGATTTCTCGAGGGTTTTGAAGCCGAAGTAGTCGTACGAGAAGTCCCTGTCGTAAATGATGGTGGAGTCCAGCAGGTCCGCGTTCTTCGCGATGATCTCGTAGACGTCATCCGCGATCAATCCGGCACTTTTACCCGTTTTCCCGTCCTTGTATTCATGCAGGTCCTGCATGGTACGCGAAAAACTCTTCCTGGTATTCTTGTGCAGGTTACTGATCGCTATACGGGAGGCCAGCAGGGCAAAATCAGGATGGCGGACGGTAAGTGATGCGGCGATTTCAGCCGCCAGGTTATCCAGCTCACTGGTGGTGACGCCGTCGTAGACGCCTTCGATCACCTTTTGCGCCACATGAATGGACTCAACCAGTGGGCTAAGCCCGTAGCAAAGCTTTTGCACACGTGCGGTGATCTTGTCGAATTTTACATTTTCTTTTTTCCCGTCTCTTTTGACAACGTACATAACCGTAAGGTAGGTTTGGTGGTTAATGATGAGTATTCAAGTCATATGGTAATCCAGGTTCGTTGCGCGCGGCCCGGGGTAAAAGCGGTACCCGGTGTTCAGTAAAAGGCAGGCCGGCACGGATTCCCGGGGGTTCAGAAGTCCTCGTCCAGCTTGAAGACCTGTTCTTCCTTCTTTGTATTGACAGAAGCCTTCTTGTACTCGGACACGCGTTTTTCGAAGAAATTGGTCTTCCCCTGCAGGGAGATCATTTCCATAAAGTCGAACGGGTTCGTGGAGTTGTAAACCTTGGGGTTGCCCAGGGAAACCAGCAGCCGATCGGCGACGAATTCGATGTACTGGCGCATCAGTTTGGCATTCATGCCGATGAGGGATACGGGCAGGGCATCGGTCACGAATTCATGCTCACAGGCGACCGCGTCGGTGATAATATCCTGTACCTGGTCCTTGCTGAGCTTGTTCCCGAGCATGCTGTAAAGCAGGCAGGCGAAATCGCAGTGCAGGCCTTCATCACGTGAAATCAACTCATTGGAGAAACTCAGGCCTGGCATAAGGCCCCGCTTTTTCAGCCAGAAGATGGAGCAGAAGCTGCCGCTGAAGAAGATGCCTTCCACCGCGGCGAATGCGATCAGCCGTTCGGCAAAGGAGCCATTCTCGATCCAGCGCAGTGCCCAGTTGGCCTTCTTCTTGACACAGTCGAGTGTTTCAACGGCATTGAACAAATGCTGTTTCTCGGCAGGGTCCTTAATATAGGTGTCGATCAGGAGCGAATAGGTCTCCGAATGGATGTTTTCGATCATTATCTGGAAGCCGTAAAAACAGCGCGCTTCCGGCAGCTGTACCTCGCTCATGAAATTCACGGCCAGGTTCTCGTTCACGATGCCGTCGCTGGCCGCAAAAAAGGCGAGTACGTGCTTGATGAAATGCCGCTCGTCGTCGTTGAGCCGCTCCCAGTCTTTCAGGTCGGGATGAAGGTCGATTTCCTCCGCTGTCCAGAACCCCGCCTCGTGCTTTTTATACATATCCCAGATTTTGGGATACTTGATGGGCAGCAATACAAACCGGTCCTTGTTTTCATCGAGCAATACTTCCATAGGTCAGCGCAGGTGGTTAACTGGTTAAACTGTGTTTTACTTTTCATTAGGGGAGAGGATGACGCGGCAGGTCGCTTTGACCTGTTCAACATTCACTCCGGTAATTAATCTTGGTTGTGAACCAGCCCAGTAATAAAAACAAATTGCTCCGCTGATTCGAACACAAAGCTGAACAAAAGATAGGGTCATTCCAAGTTAATTTTTTGAACATAGGTTGTAATTTTTCAACATGGTAAAGGCATTGAAAAATACACGCGGAAAAATTTGGAAGCCTGTGAAAAATATTATACCGTACCGGGGAATTTCCCCGCAAGCCAGATACCGGGTGGTCAGGATGCGGGTTTCTTTTCCGAGGTTGCCACTACCCGGCAAAGCTTGTCGTACCAGGCCTTCCCGTATTTTCTTTGCAGGGCTTCCTTTAAAAACCGGTACACGGGAACCTTCAGTTTCGCTCCAAGCCTGCAGGCAGGCTTGCAGATGCCCCAGGCATGGTAGTTCACGGCATCGTATTGTTTATAAGGAGTGATGCGCACGGGATATAAATGACATGAAACGGGTTTTTGAAAACCGGTAACGCCATCACGATAGGCGTGTTCGATGGCACAGGCGGCCACGCCGTCACGAAACACGGCATAAGCGCAGGCGCCCCGTTCCGCGATAAGCGGGGTCACATCGTCGCCATCACTGTCGACCGTATAAACACCCTGTGACGCCACGGCGGCCCGTCCCTCGACCGTCATGTAAGGCTCTACGGCGGGGTAGATCGATGCCAGGGTTTCAGGCTCACCGGATTCCAGCGGTGCACCCGACTCCCCCTCCACACAACAGGCGCCCTTGCATCGGGCAAGGTCACATACGAATTGCTCCTCAATGACATCATCACTGACAACGGTGCGGTCAATCCGGATCATGGCGTAAAGCTAGGGAACCCGGGCCGGAAAGATAGCTCCGCCATTGGGACATATCCCCTAATTTTGAATCCGCGTTATGGATCGGGATCCCGTTATCAAGGTCGATCGCCTGGTGAAGCACTACCAGGGCGTGCAGGCTGTACGTGATATCAGCTTCGAGGTGTTCCCCGGGGAGATATTCGGACTGCTCGGTCCCAACGGGGCAGGAAAAACCACTACCCTCGAGATCATCGAAACTTTACGGGGGAAGACTTCCGGAAAGGTGCATGTGGCAGGATTCGATACAGACCGGAATCCCGGGGAGATCAAAAAGCTCATCGGGGTCCAGCTCCAGTCGGCGGGGTATTATCCCAACCTGACGCTGGTGGAACTGATCCGGCTGTTCTCGGGGCTGTACAACGTTGACACGGATGCCAATGCCATGCTCCGAAAGGTAGGCCTTGAAGACAAGGAACGCGCCAGGTATAAGCAGCTGTCGGGCGGCCAGAAACAGCGCTTTTCCATCGCCACCACATTGATCAACCGGCCCGTGGTCGTATTCCTGGACGAGCCTACCACCGGCCTGGACCCCCAGGCCCGAGTCAACCTGTGGGGGCTGATTCGCGGTATCAGGGAGCAGGGCACCACGGTGGTGTTGACCACCCATTACATGGAGGAGGCCGAGCACCTGTGTGACCGGGTGGCCATCATCGAAAAAGGGGCTGTTATCGCCATCGATTCTCCCGACAAGCTTATCGACAACCTGGTGGCCACAGGCTTCGAACGAAAGAAAGAAATGAAAAAAGCCAGCCTGGAAGACGTATTTCTTTCGCTGACCGGTCATAAATGGAGAGATGAGTAATCAAGGGCCGTCCCGCCATGGGGATCGTTACAGCCAGGTGCGTGCCATGCTGGCCATATCACGGGCCAGCTTCCGCGCCATCACACGCAGTCCGTCGGCCGTGGTGTTTACCATTGCCTTTCCCCTGATATTCATCATTGTGTTCGGGTTCATTGGCAGTGGTGCCTTTACGATCAAGGTAGGTATTTCCGCAGGCAGTGACACGGACAACCCGGTGTACAAGGTGCTGGAAGAGAATTCGTCGGTCCGAATGGTACGGCATGACACCGCCGGCATGATGGAAAACCTGCGACGGGGCAGGGTCGATGCAGTCGTGGACATCCGATCCACGGGCTCGAAACCAGCGTACCGGGTCGAGCTAAAAACCTCGGACGCATCCCCGGCAAAAGGGGAGGTGATCAGCCTTATCATTGAAAATACGGTCAACAGGATGAACATCGACGAGGCCCACCTGCGGGGTGCTGCTGCCGCATTGCAGCGCGTGCAGGTCACCGGCCGGAAGTACAGGACCATAGATTTCATCCTGCCGGGCCAGCTTGGCTTTTCGCTGCTGAGCGCCGGCGTATTCGGTACTGCATTCGTGTTTTTCAACCTACGGCAAACGCTCGTGCTCAAGCGGTTTTTCGCCACGCCCATCAGGAGGCCGTTTATTATCCTTGGTGAAGCCGGGTCCCGCATGGTCTTCTCCCTGCTTGGCGCCCTTGTAATCATCACCATCGGCTATTACGCGTTCGGGTTTACCCTGGTGAACGGCCTGTACACCGTCCTTACCATGATGTTGCTTTCAGCCATAGGCCTGGCGCTGTTCATGGGCTTCGGGTTCATCGTTTCCGGCGTGGCAAGAAATGACAGCGCCATCCCGCCGCTCGCCAACCTGATAACGCTCCCGCAGTTCCTACTTTCAGGAACCTTTTTCAGCATTGACGTCTACCCTGAATGGCTGCAACCCCTTTGCCGCGCGCTGCCGCTTACCTACCTGAATGATGCACTCCGGCAGGTGGCCTTTGAGGGTGCCGGCATGGGAGATATTACTAACCAGTTGCTGGTGCTATGCGCCTGGGGTGTGGTGTTGTATGCAGTTGCATTCAAGACTTTCCGATGGGAGTAAAGGCCCCCCGGATTCAAAAGCATGGATACGACAGCGTAGCGGCGGTTTATGATCCGCTGGCCAGGTTTTTCCTGGGGCGGTCGATGAACCGCGCCCGGGCCAGCTTTCTCACGCGGTTCAGGCCCGGGGCCCGCATCCTGATCCTCGGTGGTGGCACGGGCGATCTGTTGCCGGAGCTGCTCGCGGCGGTGCCCACCGTGCGGGTGGATTTCGTGGAACCCTCACAGGCCATGCTGCGCAGGGCCCGCCGGCGCGCCGGAACGGGTGCCGCGGGTGTCACCTTTGTGCGGGGCGATCATTCCTGCATTCCCGGAAGCGGCTATGATGTCGTTTGCACGAACTTCCTGCTGGACGGCCTTTGCAAACAGGAAGCGGAGCAGGTGATGGAAGAGGTGAAAGGCAGGCTTCAACCGAACGGCACCTGGCTTATTACGGACTTCCATGCCTCCCGGCGGCTCAGCCACCGGTTGCTGACCATCACCATGTATTGCTTTTTCAGGGGGGTGGCCGGAATCCGTGCCACGGCATTGCCGGACTATGACGTTTTGTTCGCCCGCCACGGACTTTGCATGGAACGCGAAAACTGTTTCATGGGAGGCTTTATCCGGGCCCGGCTTTACCGGCGCCCGGAAGTGCAAAAGGCTATCATCCAGTAAAATAATCCCGAGTGGGATCGGGGAGGCAGGGCAAAGATTTACTATATTTGCACGGATCAGATTGATATAGAGGGGGCCAAAAGTCCCCTCTTTTGTTTAGCGATGGGTCCTGATGAGATGAAAAGCCTAATTCACAGGCACCTGGAGGGGACGGGCATGTTCCTGGTGGAAACCAGGGAGACGCCGGGTAAGCTAACGGTCTATGTCGACCGGGAGGAAGGGATCAATGTCAGCCTTTGCGCGGCACTCAACCGCGCATTGCGTGATGCCCCTGAGCTGGAGGAGTACACTTCCAGGCACGAAATCGAGGTCTCCTCACCGGGACCCGAAGTGCCGCTGCGCGACTACCGCCAGTTTGTATCACGTATCGGGAAGCGCCTGAGGGTGGTTCTGCCGGACGGCAGCGAGTGGAAAGGCGAGATGACAGGTGCCGATGCTTCCGGGTTCGACATCCGGGAGGTGAAGGGAAAGAAGAAGCGAAAGCAGGAGGGTGGGGAACGGACCCGCCACTTCGGTTATGACGAGATCAGCGAGGCGCATGTGGAGTTTGTATTTTGACAATGACAAATAAGACCAGCAGTACAAGGCGGCATGGAACGCGGTGGTACGCTACCGGCCATTCCGGATTTAACTGTGAAACCAATTATGAAAGCTAATTAACGAGCAATGGAACATGGTGTTTTAATCGATTCGTTTCAGGAATTCAAGGAATTCAAGAATATAGACCGTGCCACGATGATGAGCATCCTGGAGGATGTCTTCAAGGGTATGGCGCGTAAAAAATATGGTACCGACGAAAACATCGACATCGTCATCAATATTGACAAGGGCGACCTGGAGATATGGCGGAACAGGCTCATCGTGGAAGATGGCCTGGTGGAAGACCCCAATACACAGATCGCTTATTCGGAGGCGGTGAAAATCGAACCCGATTTCGAGGTGGGGGAGGATGTGACCGAAGAGGTGAAGCTGGCGGATTTCGGGCGTCGTGCCGTGATGTCAGCCCGCCAGAACCTGGTATCCCGGGTGCTGGAGCTGGAGAAGGACGGCATTTACCGTAAGTACAAGGATCGTGCAGGGGACATCATCACCGGCGAGGTCTACCAGGTGTGGAAGAAGGAGATTCTGGTGGTGGATGACGAAGGCAATGAACTGATCCTGCCCAAGACAGAGCAGATTCCTTCGGATTTCTTCAAGAAAGGCGATACGGTAAGATCAGTGGTGTTGCGTGTGGAGATGCAGGGTGGTAACCCCCGCATCATCCTGTCCCGCAACTCACCCATCTTCCTGGAACGCCTTTTCGAACTGGAGGTGCCGGAGGTGTTCGACGGGTTGATCACCATCAAGAACATTGTCCGTGAACCGGGCGAACGTGCCAAGGTGGCCGTTGAGTCATATGATGACAGGATCGATCCCGTGGGCGCCTGCGTGGGCATGAAAGGATCGCGGATCCATGGTATCGTACGCGAACTGAGGAATGAAAACATTGACGTCATCAATTTCACCAACAACGTCATGCTGTATATCCAGCGTGCCCTTAACCCCGCGAAGATCTCAAATATCGTGCTGGACGACGAGAACATGCGCGCTTCGGTGTATATGAAGCCCGACCAGGTGTCACTGGCCATCGGCAAGGGCGGATACAATATTCGCCTGGCCGGCAAGCTGACGGGTTACGAAATAGACGTATACCGCGAGGGGGATGAGGAAAGTGAGGAGGATGTGGATCTCGACGAATTCAAGGACGAGATCGACGAGTGGATCATCGAGGAATTCAAGAAGGTCGGATGCGATACCGCCAAGAGCGTGCTGGATCTCGATATCGAGGAGCTTGTCAAGCGGACCGACCTTGAGGAGGAAACGGTGAACGAAGTTATTAAAATCCTGAAGGAAGAATTTGAATAAGCGGATACCGCGGCGGTATGCGGAATCCCGGAAACGATAACAAGAAAGAACTGAATGGCTGGAGAAAAAACGGTAAGACTTAGCAAGGCAACCAAGGAACTTGGCGTGGGGCTGGATCACATTGTTGAATTCCTGGCCAAGAATGGCATCAAGCTGGCCAAGAATCCCAATGCCAAGATCACCGCGGATGCCTATGTGCTGTTGCAGCAGGAATTCCAGCAGGACAAGGAGATAAAAAAGGTCGCCGCAGAGATTACCAAGGAGAAGTTCCGGAAAGAGAATATCGTCATTGAAGCGCCTCCTGCCGTTAAGAAAGAGGAACCCGCCAAGGACGAAGCCAAGGATACGCTGGTTGAGGAACTGATCAATATCAAGAAGGAGGCGGTAGAAAAGCAGAAGCGGACAGTCAAGAAGACAGCGACCAAGAAAACGACTGCCAAGAAGAAGGAAAAAGAGAAGGAGAAGCCGGAGGCTGTAGAGCCGGAAACGAAGAAAGCCAAGAAACCGGCAGCCAGGAAAGCCAAAGCGGCACCGGCAGAGGAGGAAGAACCCAAGAAGAAAGCGCCCGTTAAAAAAGCGCCCGTTAAGAAGGCGCCCGTTAAGAAGGCGCCCGCAAAGAAGGCTCCACGCAAGGCGGCAGAAAAGAAGGCGGAGGAAGAAGTTGCGGAGGTGCCAAAGGAGGAAGTGCCGGCAGCCCCTGCCGCACCCCCTGCGCCTGTTGAAGAGGCGGCACCGCCACCGGTTGCGGAAGCGGAGCCGCCCGCGGAGGTGAAGCCCGAAGCGGAGGAAAAAACCGATAGCGAGGGCGCTCCATACCGGACCGAAAGGGAAAAACTTTCAGGCCCCACCATCCTGGGCAAGATCGACCTTCCGAAAGTCCCGGAAAAGAAAAAACCCGCGGCCTCTTCCGACGACCAGAAGAAAAAGAAGCGCCGGAAGCGTACGGATAAGAAAGTCAATATCTCCCGGTTCCAGAGCCAGACGCAGGACACCGGTTCGGACTGGAAGCAGCGTCGGGGCGACCAGCGCCGCGGCCGGCACAAGGGTCCGGCACCGGAATTGTCAGATAAGCAGATCAAGGACCAGATTTCAGCCACACTGGCACGCCTCAGCGGCGGCAAGTCGCGCGGTGGAAGCCGGCGCAAGCAACGGATGAAGGACCGGAAAAAAGAATCGGCCAAAACCGTTCAGAAGGAGGAAACGGGCCAAAAGACAATCAAGGTTACCGAATTCGTGTCGGCAAACGAACTCGCCAACCTGATTGGTGTACCGGTAACTGATGTCATTTCGGCTTGCATGAGCCTGGGGATGTTCGTTTCCATTAACCAGCGGCTGGATGCGGAAACACTAAGCGTCGTGGCGGAAGAGTTCAACTGCAAGGTTGAATTCGTTTCCGCGGATGTATCCGAAGCGATCCAGGAGTCGGAGGACAGTGAGGAAGATCTTTCCTCACGTGCGCCCATCGTAACCGTGATGGGCCACGTAGATCACGGGAAGACCTCGCTGCTCGATTATATCCGCAGCGCCAACGTCATCGCGGGTGAGGCCGGAGGCATCACACAGCACATCGGCGCTTACGAGGTGACGCTTGATAACGGAAAGAAGATTGCCTTTTTGGATACACCCGGACACGAAGCCTTTACGGCGATGAGGGCCCGGGGGGCGCAGCTTACGGACGTGGCCATCATCGTTATTGCCGCGGACGACAGCATCATGCCCCAGACGGTGGAAGCCATCAACCATGCGCAGGCGGCAGGTGTTCCCATCGTCATCGCCATCAACAAGATCGACAGGGAAGACGCCAATCCAGAGAAGATCAAGGAGGAGCTTTCTAAAATGAACATCCTCGTGGAGGACTGGGGTGGCAAATTCCAAAGCCAGGAAATATCAGCCAAGACAGGAAAGGGTGTGGATGCGCTGCAGGAGAAGGTCCTGCTGGAGGCAGAGCTGCTGGACCTGAAAGCGAATGCAGGCAAGAATGCCAAGGGTACAGTGATCGAGTCCGAGCTCGACAAGGGCCGGGGATTCGTATCCACTGTGCTGGTGCAGACCGGCACGCTGAAGATGGGTGATGTGGTGCTGGCAGGCTGTTACAGCGGCCGTGTCAAGGCCATGTTCAACGAACGGGGCCAGCGCATGGATGAGGCCGGGCCGTCCACGCCAGCCATGATCCTGGGACTCGACGGCGCGGCGCAGGCCGGCGACCAGTTCAACGTGCTTGACGACGAGCGTGAGGCACGGGACATCGCGAACAAACGCATGCAGTTGCAGCGTGAACAGGGTATCCGTACGCACAAGCACATTACCCTTGACGAAATTGGCCGAAGGCTAGCCATCGGTTCGTTCAGGGAACTCAACATCATTATCAAGGGCGACGTCGACGGAAGTATCGAGGCGCTTTCCGATTCCATGCTCAAGCTTTCGACCGAGGAGGTGCAGGTGAATGTAATCCACAAGTCTGTGGGTGCCATCACGGAATCTGACGTGCTGCTGGCCTCGGCCTCCAATGCCATCATTGTGGGCTTCCAGGTGCGGCCCAGCATGGGCGCACGCAAGCTGGCGGAACAGGAGCAGATCGACATCCGGCTTTATTCCATCATCTACGACGCCATCAACGAAGTCAAGGACGCCATGGAAGGCATGCTGGCGCCGGAGTACGAGGAGAAGATCACGTGCAACATCGAAGTGCGGGAAGTATTCAAAATCCCGAAGGTGGGTGCGGTGGCCGGCTGCCGGGTGATGGACGGCAAGGTCACGCGGAATACCAATATCCGCATCATCCGCGACGGTATCGTCGCCTTCACGGGCCAGCTGGCCTCGCTGAAGCGTTTCAAGGACGATGTCAAGGAAGTGGCTACCGGTTTCGAATGCGGCCTGAGCGTGGAGAACTACAACGACATCAAGGTAGGCGATATCATCGAAGGCTACGAGCAGGTAGCCGTCAAGCGGACGCTGGCGTAGCAGCGTCCAGGCTCATCATTTAAAGTTCAAGGAAATTTTCTGACCCGAGACCTTGAACGGCGAACAGCATTTCAACCGTTCACCGTTCACTGATCACTACTTCACCGACACCATCTCCCGGTACTTCGGAAGGGGCCACATCTCGTCGTCCACGACCAGCTCCAGCTTGTCGACGTGGTAGCGGATGGTCTCGAAAAAGGGCCGCACCTTGTCGCAGTAGGCATTCGCCTGCTGCCGGGGATTGGTGAGCTTGTTGGCGCGCTTCCGTGCCTCGACCATCTCGTCCGACTTATTCTTGATCACGCTGATATGTTCGGAGATTTCACGGATCAGCTCGGTATGCGTTTTAATTGCCGCGCCGCGTATGCCGGCAGCCTGCATACCGGCCACCGTCTCAGCCAGGATCTTCTGGTATTTGATGGCCGCGGGGATGATATGGTTATTGGCCAGCAGCCCCATGACCCGCGCCTCGATCTGGATTTTCTTGATATACTGCTCCACCAGGATCTCGTGCCGCGCCTCGATCTCACGTGAAGTGTAAATACCATTTTCGGCATACAGCTTCTTCGCTTCTTTAGAAATCATGAAGTCCAGCGCGTGCGCGGTGGTGGTGACATTGCTCAGTCCCCGCTTCCTGGCTTCCTTCATCCATTCGTCGCTGTAGCCGTTGCCCTCGAAAAGGATGTTTTTCGACTCCACGATATACTGCCGCAGGACGCGCAGGATGGCATCGTCCTTCTTCTGGCCCTTCTTGATCAGCGCTTCGACGGAAGCATGAAATTTTTTCAGCTGGTGGGCCACGATCAGGTTGAGGACGGTCATCGGGCCGGAGCAGTTGGCTGCGGATCCCACCGCCCGCAGCTCGAACTTGTTGCCCGTAAAGGCGAATGGCGAGGTCCGGTTCCTGTCGGTGTTATCGAGCAGGATCTCGGGGATGCGGCCGATGTTGATCTTGACCTCCGACTTCTCCTCGGGGCTCATCTTCGTGTTTTTCACACGCTTTTCGATGTCGTTCAGCACGGCGGTGAGTTGCTCGCCCAGGAAGATGGAAATGATCGCCGGCGGTGCTTCATTGGCGCCCAGCCGGTGGTCGTTGCCCGCGGAGGCGATGCTGGCCCGCAGCAGGTCGGCGTATTCACTTACGGCCTTGATCGTGTTCACGAAGAAGGTCAGGAACATCAGGTTGGTCTTGGGCGTGTTGCCGGGGGTAAGCAGGTTCTTGCCCGTGTTGGTGCTCAGGCTCCAGTTGTTGTGCTTGCCTGACCCGTTGATGCCGGAATAGGGCTTCTCATGCAGCAGCACTTTGAAGTGATGGCGCTTGGCCACCTTGTCCATCACATCCATCAGCAGCTGGTTGTGATCCACGGCCAGGTTGATCTCCTCGAATACCGGTGCGCATTCGAACTGTGACGGGGCCACTTCGTTGTGGCGGGTCTTGAGCGGGATGCCCAGCTTCTGCGATTCAATCTCCAGTTCCGACATGAACGAAGACACGCGTGAGGGAATGGAACCGAAGTAGTGGTCCTCGAGCTGCTGGCCCTTGGCTGGCGCATGCCCAAACAGCGTGCGGCCGGTCATCTCCAGGTCAGGCCGCGCATTGAAGATGTCCATGTCGATCAGGAAGTACTCCTGTTCAAGGCCCAGCGTGGCGAAGACGCGGTTTACATTCTTGTCGAAGTACTGGCAAACGGGCACGGCGGCCTGGTCAAGCTCATGCAGCACCTTCAGCAGCGGCGCCTTGTAGTCGAGCGTCTCGCCCGTATAGGAAACAAAGATGGTGGGGATACAAAGCGTTTTACCCGACCTGCTTTCGATGATGAATGCGGGCGAGGAAGGATCCCATGCCGTATAACCGCGCGCCTCGAACGTATTGCGGATGCCGCCGCTGGGGAAGGAGGAGGCATCAGGCTCCTGCTGGGCCAGCGCGCTGCCCGAGAAATTTTCGATGGGCTTGTTGTCAGAGCTCAGCTCGAAAAAGGAATCATGCTTCTCCGCGGTGGCGCCGGTCAGCGGCTGGAACCAGTGCGTGTAGTGCGTGGCACCCTTGCTGATCGCCCATGCCATCATGGCCGTGGCCACCTGCTCGGCCACCTTGCGGTCGATCTGCTTCCCGCTGTCGATGGCGCCGATGACTTCCTTGTACACTTCCTTGGACAGGAACTTCTGCATCGTATCAACCATGAATACGTTGTTGCCGAAGAAATCGGAGATCTTGGCGGAGGGTGGGGTGACCGTGGCCGCCTGGCGGCTGACGCTGGCCTCGAGGGCCTTGAATCGCAATACGGGCATTTTGGAGAGGGTTAAAGGGTTAAATCATCAAATTTCCCCGCGAAGGTATGAAAAAACAGGGGGGTCAATGGTAAAAAACATGTTTTCTCGGCCAGACCCCCCAAAAAATCAGAGGGTCCATACGGATAAAGTGTGTTTTTGGGCCGGCGACGTGCCTGAACAGGGGGTGGAACAGGCTTCCTGCCACGCCTTCGGCGCAAGCCCAAATGGCTTGGAATGCCGGTGCAAATCGAATACCTTGCAGGGACAAACGAAAGGCCTTATGCGCATCATCTTCACCCTGGCAGCCGCCATCAGCCTGCAGGCCTCCGCACAGGACACCCTGTTTACGGAGGACTTTCAGGCCGCACCCGTCCAGTTCAGCCTGAATACGGCCGACGTGGGTTCCTCCACCTCGGGTTACAACCACTGGGTGGTCAATGCCGACTATACGGGCGGTGCCGGTTCGGGCAGCGTATGCGGAATCCCGGTCACGTTCAACATCCCGGTTACGGCGGCACAGCCCGGCGGGGTGACCGGCGGGCCCAACAGCATGTACATGCATACGGTCAGCGACCTGGCCATCGCCAGCGGCATCATGAACTGCAACTTCCTGGCGGCGGACGGCTTTTGCAATTTTTCGGAAAACTATTTCAGTGCCATGAGCACCGATGTCAGCACACTGGGCTATGATACCGTACACTTTTCGTTCTGGTGGCTGTGCGCGGGAAGCACGAACAGTTTCGGTGAGCTTTACTGGAGCAACAACAGCGGACTGAGCTGGAATGTGTTTCCGGGACCGGGGAAGTACAACAATGCCTCCGGTTGGGTTTTCGAATCAGTCATGGATCCTGTTTTCGCCAACCAGCCGCAGCTGCGGTTCGGCTTCCGGTTCGTGAATAATACTACCCTTACCGCCAGCGACCCCGGCTTCGGTATAGACGAGGTGATGATCACCGGCATCCAGGGTACGTCCACCGCCCCGGTTGCAGCATTCTCCGCAAGTGCCGTTACGTTTTGCCAGGAGTCTTGTATTGATTTTACCGATTCAACGACGAACAACCCCACTGCCTGGCAGTGGTTTTTTCCCGGTGCCCTCCCGGATACCTCCACAATGCAGCACCCCATGCAGATTTGCTATTCGGATACCGGGATATTCGATGTGACACTTATCGTGACCAATGGGCAGGGGATGGATACCCTGGTGAAGACCGGGTATATCCATTCACTTGCCAACCCCCAGCAACCCGTGATCATGGCCGTGGGTGGCGATACGTTGTGCACGACGTTCGTGCCGGGGTATACCTACCAATGGTATTTCAACCTGAGCACGGTAATCCCGGGGGCGACGGACTGGTGCTATGAAGCCATGTTTCCCGGGACCTATACGGTGGAAGTGACGGATATAAACGGATGCAAAAGCCTGTCGGACCCGTTCCTGGTGACAGGGGTGGAGGAGTCTGCCTGGACGGCATTCCGGCCGGAGGTGATGCTGGCGGAAGGCAACCTGGTTGTAAAATTCCCTTTCACGATGCGGGAATCATACATGTTGTACCTGTACAATGCGGCAGGCAGGCTCGTGCATGACGGTGCCTATCCGAACGGAAACGCCGTTATCGATGTGACGACCCTGTCCGCGGGTATATACATCCTGCGGATGGTCACGCCACAGGGGCCTTTCATGCGGAAGGTGCCGGTATACCGGTAACGGCGAATCAGGAGTGCAGTGGCCTCAGGAAGGCTTGACCTGCAACTCGGATTGCTTGACTGGCACTTCCTTGGTCCAGTTGGTTCTCCCGTTCCTGCGGTTATAACAGGAGCTGAAGATGAAAGCGCCGAAGAGCATCAATAGCAGTAGCTTTTTCATAGTTATTAGTTTTTAACTTTACCGCAAGGAGTGAGCCATGTACGGAAGTGATTCGTCCGAAAAAGGTGTAAATCATACATGGCCGCAGGGTGTTTTTCAGTGGCCCTGCCTGAAAGGCGTTAAGTCATGAAGAAAATTAAATCCCTGTTGATCTGGTTGTTGCTGATCTTCGGCACCATCAGCGGCCTGCTGTTGATTTGCGGAAAGTTCTATTTCTGGAAAGCCCTTGCATACAACTATGTCAACATTGACGACCTGGACCTGTTTCCTGCACGTACGGTGGCGGCAGGGAACCCCGCCGAGTGGCCCGTGGCACATGACTACAACCAGGTACCGCTGACCAAAAAGCTGAGCGGTGAACTGGAAGCCCACGGTTCCGTGGCGTTCCTGGTCATCCGCAATGATTCGGTTGTGCATGAGCAATATTGGGACGGGTATGACGGGTCTTCCCTGTCGAATTCCTTTAGCATGGCCAAGAGCTTTATCAGCGCGCTGATCGGCATTGCCATGGCGGAGGGAAAGATCAACAGCCTGGACGATGCCGTGGCCGACTATTTACCAGGGTTCGACCATGACGATAACCGCAAGCTGACCATCCGGCACCTGCTGACCATGAGCTCCGCGCTGGACTGGGATGAACAGTATGCCAGCCTGTTCTCACAGACGACAGAGGCGTACTACGGGAAGCGACTCGGCAAGCAGATGATGCGGCTGAAAGTGACCGGCGATCCGGGTAAAGCTTACGACTACATGAGCTGCAATACGCAGCTGCTCGGCCTGGTTCTCAGGAAAGCAACAGGAACGAAGATCTCGCATTATGCTACTGAAAAACTGTGGACGCCCATGCAGGCTTCGCATGATGCACGCTGGAGCCTCGGGCGGAAACGGGGAATCGAAAAAGCCTACTGCTGCCTGTACAGCAATGCGCGTGACTTTGCACGCATAGGCAAGCTGTACCTGGACAGCGGCAGGTGGAACGGCAGGCAGCTGGTGCCGGAGGAATATGTATTGGCATCGTTACGGCCCGCCCCCCTTCTTGACAAGGGGCAGCCGAACAAGATATACGGATACCACTGGTGGCTTGACAATATCGACGGGCACCCCATCTTTTATGCGCGTGGCATCCTGGGCCAGTATGTGATCGCCCTGCCGGAAGAGGACCTCATTATTGTCAGGCTTGGAAAGAAGCGTCACCAGGCCGGTGATGGCACCCTGCTCGATGTGCCGGTATATGTCCGTGAGGTTGCGGGCATTTACATGTAGCCCTTTACATCGTCTCACCGTCCGTAAAAACGATTGCTTTTGCGGCAGGTTTTTTGTACATTTAATGGTGGATTATGCTGAAGGATATTCCTGATTTTCATGTGGAAGATGTGGCGATGGCCATCATCCCGGAGCGCTCACCAGAAGGGGACCGGGTATGGAATGTCTACATTGTCAACATGAAAAACGAAATCATTGAGGGCGTGCTGGTTACCTCGAAGGGATATGGAATGCACAAGGGTGAAAAGGTGCAGACGTCCGTCCTGAGGCATTTTATCGAAAACATTCCCGCACAGGGATTTGTACGGGTGGAGCCGATTATTGAGAACCTATTCGGCCTGAACAATGAATTCTGGGTCAGCTTTTACATCAACCGCGACATTTACGACAAGAAGTACCTTTTCCTGCCCGAAACGATTAACGAGGAGTATTTTACCCATATTCCCGTGATCGACAAGCAAGGCGTTATGATCAAGTGACAGCTGCCCCATCTTGATGTAAAATCGCCGTTTTTCACTTGGCTGTCAGCAGGAATAGGAGTACTTTCGCTTTCCTAAACCAATTATCCTATGAAATACCACCAAACGATTGCGCTGTGCTTCCTCCTGCTTTTTGGTGTGACCAGCGCCCGGGCAAAAGAACCCACCAAACCCGCCGCACCTGTGAAGGTGACGACGGTGGAAGGAATCACGGAGTACAAACTGGAGAACGGCATGAAAGTGCTGCTGTTTCCGGATCCGTCCAAGTCTACCATTACCGTAAACGTTACCTACCTCGTGGGTTCGCGCCATGAGGGGTACGGGGAAACGGGCATGGCGCACCTGCTGGAACATATGGTGTTCAAGGGTTCAACCCGGCACCCTGACATCCCGCAGGAGCTGACCGCGCATGGCGCACGTCCCAACGGAACCACCTGGTACGACCGAACCAACTATTTCGAGACATTCAATGCCACGGAAGAGAACCTGAAATGGGCGCTCGACCTGGAAAGTGACCGCATGGTGAATTCGTTCATCCGTGATGAGGACCTGCAATCCGAATTTTCAGTGGTGCGCAATGAATTCGAGATGGGTGAAAACTCTCCGCGCAGTGTGCTTTTCGAGCGTGTGCTTTCCACGGCATACCTGTGGCATAATTACGGGAAGTCCACCATAGGGTCCAAGGAAGATATCGAGCAGGTGCCGATCGAAAACCTCCGTGCCTTTTACCGGAGATACTACCAGCCCGACAATTCCGTCCTGACCATTGCAGGAAAGATCGACGAGGCTAGTACCATTGCCATGGTAAACGAATATTTTGGTGTGATCCCGAAGCCTGAACGCAAGCTGCCCATGGAATACACCACGGAGCCCGTGCAGGATGGCGAACGATTCGTCGAACTCAATCGCGTGGGCGATGTACAGGTGGTGGCCTGTGGATACCATATCCCATCCGGCTCTCATCCTGACTACGCGGCCATCGATATTCTTACCGAAGCGCTTACCAACGAACCTTCCGGCCGCCTTTACAAGGAACTGGTGGAAACCAAGAAAGCCAGTAACCAGCGGGGCTATGCCTTTGCGCTCAAGGATCCCGGTTACGTGTATTTCAGTACCGAGGTGCTTAAGGAAAAGTCGCTCGACGATGCCCGGAATACCATGACGAATGTATTCGACACCATGAAGGATCAGCCGTTCACGCAGGAAGAGGTAGACCGGGCACGCAACAGGCTGCTCAAGCAGTTTGAACTTGTTTACAACAACAGCGGACGTGTGGGCATGTACATGAGCGAATTCATCGCGCAGGGCGATTGGCGGTTATGGTTCATCTACCGCGATAACCTGGAAAAGGCCACAGTGGAAGATGTCAACCGGGTGGCGAAAGCATACTTCAAGCCTTCGAACAGGACGGTGGGACTTTTTGTCCCCACGGATTCACCCGACCGGGCCAAGGTGCCGCCGGCACCGGATGTAAGTGCCATGGTGAAAGACTACAAGGGAAAGGAAAAGAAAGCCGATGCGGAAGCATTTGATCCCTCTCCCGCCAATATCGACAGCCGCACGGCAACCACTGCACTGGGCGGTGGTGCCAGGTATTCGCTGCTGCAGAAAACCACCCGTGGCGGCGAAGTGAACATGTCGCTTACCCTCCGGATCGGAAACGAGTCTGTCATGAATAACAAGGGCGTCATCAGCAGCTTTACCGCACGGATGCTGCGCCGCGGGTCAACCAACTTTTCCTACCAGGAGCTCAATGACAAGCTGGACCAGCTGAAAGCGAACGTCAGCATCAACGGTTCCGGACAGGGTGTCCGGGTGAGGGTGCAGACCGTCAGGGAAAACCTGATCGAGGTACTGGGCCTTGTCACAGAGATGCTGCGCCAGCCCGCGTTCGCGCAGACGGAATTCGAAAAGGTGGTGGAGGAGGAGCTGACGGATATAGAACAACAGCGGAGCGAACCGCAGGCCATTGCCAGCAACATGTTCCAGCGTATCCTGAACCCGTACCCGAAGGAAGATTTTCGGTACCCCATGACCTTCGACGAGGAAGTGAAAGCGGTCAAGGCGCTGAAGCTGACAGACCTGAAAAATTTCTACAACCGCTTTTATACCAGCCAGCATGCCACACTTGCCGTGGTGGGCGATTTCGACGAACCAGCACTCACTAAGGCACTCAACAAGATGCTGGATAAGTGGACCGCGCCGGTACTGTATACACGTGCGAAAGACAAGCACTTCGAGGTGGCCGCACGCAATGAGGTGATCAACACCCCTGACAAGGCCAATGCCATGCTGCTTTGCGGTTACAATATAGAATTACGTGACGATGATCCCGATTATCCTGCATTGCTCATCGGCAACTACATGCTTGGCGGCGGTTTCCTGAACAGCAGGCTGGCGTCACGCATACGCCAGAAAGAGGGGATCAGCTATGGTGTGGGCTCCTGGCTGCAGGCCGATCCGCTGGATAAGGTCGGCGGATTCGGCTCCTATGCCATATACAATCCTGACAATAGCGAAAGGCTCATCAAGGCTTACCAGGAGGAGATTGGCAAGGTGATCAAGGATGGATTTACCGCCGATGAGATGAAGGACGCGGTCAACGGGTACCTGCAAAGCCGGAATGTCAGCAGGGCGCAGGACCGGACCCTTGCCGGTAAGCTGTCAGGCAACCTGTTCCTGGAGCGGACCATGAAATGGGATGCGGATATCGAAGCGAAAATCGACGCGCTAACGGTTGACCATGTCAATGATGCCATGCGACGCTGGATCAAACCTGAAAAGATAACCTACGTCCAGGCGGGCGAATTTGACAAGGAGAATGAACAGTAATCGGAATGTCCGTTCAGAAAAAGCCGTCCCGTTGAAGGGACGGCTTTTTTATTGATGCCCGGTGCAGAGTAACAAAATCATTAACTTGGTTGTGTATTTCAGTTATGCTTGACAACATCCGGCTTGAGAACATCCTGTTTCTCGACATCGAAACCGTGCCACAGCATTCGTCTTACGACGAATTGTCGGAAGCGGAACGCGAACTCTGGGACAAAAAAGCCGTGTTCCTCAAAAAGGAAGAACCCGACACCGCCGCTTCTCTGTACCCGCGCTCGGCGATCTATGCCGAGTTCGGAAAGGTGGTTTGCATTACCACAGGGTTTGTATCACACAGCCCCGAGGGTCGGCAGTTCAGGGTAAAATCCTTTTACGGGGATGACGAAAAAACGGTATTGACGGAGTTCAGGGAACTGCTTGAACGGCATTTCAGCGGCCCCCGTCACCTGCTGTGCGCCCATAACGGCAAGGAATTCGATTTTCCCTACATGGCAAGGCGCATGCTGGTACACGGCATTCCGCTGCCCCGCGCGCTGGACATTGCAGGCAAAAAGCCCTGGGAGGTGCCGCACCTGGATACGATGGAATTATGGAAGTTCGGGGACTACAAAAATTTCACGCCGCTGAACCTGCTGGCGGCTATTTTCGGGATCAGGAGTCCTAAAGACGACATTGACGGCAGCATGGTGTGGTTCGTGTACTGGAAGGAGAAAAACCTGGAACGCATTGTCAACTACTGCCAGAAGGACGTGGTGACGGTGGCACAGGTGCTGCTGAAGATGAAGGGGGAGTCCCTGATCGGGGATGAAGAGGTGGTAGTAGTGTGACTCCCGACCCGCCAGGACCGGAATCGAAACCGGCTGAGAGGGCCCTTTATTTGTAGTTCGCTACATTTTCTCCAAGCATAATATCCCTGCGCCCGGTCCAACTTTCATCCCCTTTCTGCTGCAGCCTGACGATGCCGCTCCCGCCGATTCCGGATAGCCGGCCGCGCTGGTCTTTGGTGAGGAACGGGTCATGGTCGAAGACGAATGAGTCGATCCAGTATTCGTTCATTCCGCGCTCCTTGACCACGACGTGAATGTGTCTGGGCTCCCGGCTTCCGGGATAGGATCCGGGCAGGATCGTGTAAAAACCGTATTGCCCGTTTTCACCGGTTTCCATCCAGCCCCGCAACTTCCCATGCCTGCGGGCGCAGCCTTTCTGCCCTTCCGCGGGTTCATAACGTCCTTCCGCATTCGTCTGGTATACGTACAGGATGATTCCGGGCGCCGGATGTCCGGTACGATCGCGTATCGTTCCTGATAGGTATAGCCGTTCACCGGGTTCCGACTCGTCCGCAACGGTAGTTTCCCAACGCAGGAAATCAGGCATGTCCTCGTAGATGCCTTCACAACATTCGCACGGACCGCCCACGGGTCCGGTTTCCTGCTGTTGCGCCGGCACCTGCTTGGATTTCTGCTGGGCGCAGGACAGCAGCAGCGATGCCAGGATGAAAAAAAGAGTGTTATTCATTGCTAAAGGGATAAAGTTCAATGCTTCTTAATCAATGACCTGTTTAATGTTGCATCTGCCCTCAGCCTTCATTGGGATCAATGCGTTGTTGATATGACAGGTACGGCGTGAATTCCAAAGATCAGAAAGAGCTAATTGAAAAAATACAAATAGTCCAGGTAATACAATACCTTAATCGAGAAGCTGTTGGTCTGGGGCAGATCCCAGGTGTTGCGAAGGTTGCGGCCGTAGTGTCGGGTTTCGAATTCTCCATCATGTTCGATGGCATTCTTGTAGGAAACGCTCAGTGTGCTGCCGGGTGCGAAGCGCCATGAAAACAGCAGGTCAATATTGAATGCATTGTAGCTGAAATCATGTGATCCCGTGTACCCGGGGTAGTCTATATAATCACCATTGCCGGCGAGGGAATAGTACCTTCTGTATTGCCCGGCAAGCCAGTAATGGCGCGCGGCGATGGCGAGTGACATGTCGGTTTTGAATATGTAGCGCAAGGCCAGGCGGTTGGTATGCGTCCTGAGTCGCCGCGCGCCATATATATAATCATCATCTTCCGATGTCACATATCCGAAATTGTACGGGTCGTAATTGTAGACCGCGGAGGCATTCATGGTGAAGCGGTCGTTGACCCTGAACCGCAATGAAAGCTTTGAGTTGTAGCCTTCGCTCACCAGGTCGTCGATGAAATTGGAGATGTTTTGTGTGAAATCAACTGCAAGTCGTTTGCGATAGTCGGAGCTGATCCCCAGGTAAGCATACCACCACCGGTGTGTGTTCACGAACCGCCCGTCCAGGCGCGGATCATAGTCACGTGAGACCACGGGTGACATGCCGAAACCGCCGAACAGGGCATTGTATGACAGCAGGTTCGCCCAGCTCCAGTAGTTAAACTGGAGGTCTGTGCGTTCCTTGTTGATGTAATCCGTGTCATAATTACCGTTAACTCCCATGGAGCTTCGCAGGAACAACTTGTTGGGTTTATATTGAAAATATTCGGCGTAAAAGCGATTGTGCTCCCTGTTGTTCGTACGGTAATAGCCGAGATCCAGCTGGTCATAGGTGTCGCTGTAGACGTTGCGGCTGATACCCGCAAGAAACTGCCCGCTGATCTTTCGTACACCCAGGAAATACCGGTGACCCAGCTCATGGTCGGATCCCGTTCCGGTTTCAGGTTCCCCTTTTGAAAATTGCTGGCTTAGTATAAAAACGCCGTCGGCGGCATAGGAGTTCTTCTTGTTAGTGAACGTACCGCCCGTGCCTGTAACGTTCGCATCATCGTGGTCCTTCGTCCGGATCACACTGGTGTTAATCAGGTATGCGTTGGAACTGGCCCCGAACTGCTGGTCGATGACAACCACGTTGAAATTGGTAAGGGGTTCCGTCCGGACCTTTCTGACATGACCGGAATTATTTTCCACCTCCGCATACATGTTATCGGTAACCGCGTTGAAGAACCCAAGCCCCGTACCCCCGTCCGTGCGACCGGAGATCTTGGTGGCATTCAGCAGTTTCACCTGTGCCGGGTTTTTCCTGATGGACTCCCCTTCCTCCAGTTCGTCTTCCACCCCGTAAAATCCGGAAGGGACCTTGCCGATGCGGCGCGTATAGAAAAGCCCTGACTTGCTGAACAAATCCGTGCCTTCCTTGAAGAAATAACGGTTTTCCCCGTAGTTGATCTCCTCGAATCCCAGGGTCTTGATCTTATTGTCCGATTGTGTCTGTCCGAAATCCGGCAACAGGGTCATATCGAGGGTGAATCGTTCATCGATCCCATATTTGATATCGGCGCCGAAGTTATATGAGAAACCGTCGCTGTAAGCGTAGCTGTCGTCGGACCCAAAAACCGGTGCGCGTTCCACATAGCCTGAAACATAAGGGGTGAGCGAGAGACGCGGGGGCGGATCGATGTTCGCAATGCCTTCAAGGCGCCCCCAGTAAAGCTGGGAATTATAGGCTTTGGCGGGCGTGAGACACCACTGGTCGAACTCGCGGTGCCTGCGGATGTTGCGGGTGACCTGCAAGGCCCAGGTCTGGGTTTCACTCCTGGGGAACCTGATGGCGGAATAGGGAATCCTGAGCTCCGCGGTCCACCCGCTGTCATGCACGACCACAGCGCTTTCCCACACGCCATCCCACCGGTAGTCGCTGAATTTGGAGTCAGCCTGCACGCCGGAGGCATAAACCGAAAAGTCGTAAGCGTCCTGCCTTTTGTTATAAGGGTCGATCACGAAACGGATCTGATCGGCGTTAATATCCGTTGCCACGGCACCCGAGTTGGGATCTGCCGCGTCTCGCAGACCCAATTCCCTGAGGATGCTGTCAGGTGCGCTGTCGAACATGGTGGCATACAGGTAAAGAGCCGCGTTGTCGTACAACACCCGGAACGAGGTCTTTTGTGATGGCGTCCCGTTCTCATCAGGCTGTTTCATGACGAAGTTTGACAGGGCAGGCACTCGATTCCACGCGGAGTCCATTTTCGCGTCAATCACGGGTGGTACGTCTGCATACGAGGTGATGTACCGCTTGGTCGTATCGGGCGGTGGTACCTGTTCGCCGCGGGCCGGGAACATTGCGAGGACAGGCAGCAGGAGTGCTAAAAAATACCTCATGGTTCGGGTGTAGTAAAGTTAGGCTTCCCCTTACTTAACGAAAAGGCCGGTTCCGTTATTGACATTAATATGTGGGTATTGAGGAAATGATGGCCTTCGCCTTGTAATCAGGGGGTTTCAGCTCTAGGATTCATGAGCAGCAGGCGAAGAGAAGCAAGATGGCAAAAAAGGACAACCGGAACCACAAATACGGGCAGCAGGGTAAAAGGGAAGAAGCCCACCGCCACATTGGGCCTGGAAAAGTTCAGTTGCTGGAATGGCGTGGGTGCCGAGAGTACGGCAATGGTCACCACGTTCACCAGCAGCAGCAGGCAGGCGACATTCCACACGATCAATGCTTTCCGGCGAACCCGGCCCGGCCTGATGAAGGCCCATGCAGCCAGCGGCGCGGTAAGGCCGGCAATGATGTCATAATTGGCACCGGCAAAAGTCATCTGGCGGGGTACCTGCTTCTCAAGGTACAATCCCAGCAGGATGATTTCGACAAAAACCCGAACCACATGCAGCCATGTCAGTCTTTTCAGTGAGAGGCATTCGATCCACCGGCGTCCGAATGCAACCACGGCCACTCCAGCTATGGCCATCCCTGCTGCCACACCCATGATCAGCGGAGGGCTGGTGGAAAAATCCCGGTAATAACCCTGTATGCTCAGGATGCCATGTACCACCAATGGTATCAACAGGGCAATCGCCACGAAGGCCCTGTTCCGCCCGCCGGCCCGCTCCCGGTCCACGGCCCTTACAAGTAAAAACCATGTAAGCCATATCACCCACACAAAGGCAGCGGCTAGGTCAGGCTGGTATAGCGCTTCGAAGATCAAGGTTCGAAGTTTCTGGTGATTCGATGCAGGTAAACGGTCCTTCCGGCGGCGAATGCCCGCAGTGGTTACCCGAAAACTCTTTTTACGGACCGTTCACTGTGTACGGTCACCTGGAGGTCACGCAGCACCCCGTCGTGCACCCCGTAAACCCAACCGTGAATATAGGGCCTTTTGCGCAGGCGCCACGATTCCCGGATAATGTTAGTCATGCATAGGTTATGTACCTGCTTGCGGACATTCAGCTCCACCAGTAAATCGGACTTTTCCTTTTTGGTGCGACAGCGTGCAAAACGCGCTTTGTTACCGTCATACGTATCCCGGATATGGCGAAGCCAGTTATCAATCAACCCGTACCGTTTACTGCTCAGGGCAGCGTTGATCCCGCCGCAATTGTAATGTCCGCAAACAATGACGTGATTTACCCTGAGCACTTCCACGGCATAGGATACCACACTTAGCAGGTTGAAATCGGTATGCACCACCAGGTTAGCGATGTTCCGGTGTACGAATATGCTGCCTGGTTGCGTGTCCGTGATCTGGCTGGCCGGTACGCGTGCGTCTGAACAGCCGATCCAAAGGTATTCGGGTGCATGGGTCCGGGAAAGCCTGGTAAAAAAAGCGGGATCTACCCGGCGCTGTTCACCTGACCACTTCCTGTTTTTATCCAATAGCCGTTTAACGTCTTTCATGTTATCCGTATGAACGGCAAAAGTAGTCGTTGTTTTGAAATACGACTTCCTGCCGTAAGATCCGGGTTTCATACCTTTAGCACTGGAAAACCCTTTGGCACCGCATGATTTTCAGGCACTCGTTTTTTTTGCGATCATTATCATTGAAACTGGTTGGAGTATGCGGCATTGGTTTCCTGGTGCAATCGGCTACAGCGCAGATCCAGGAACATCAGGCTTTTCCGCAGGCTGAAATAAACGCGGCATTGAAGTACAGGCCGGTGCCGGTCGCGCCGGAAAATACTACCCCTGTGAACAACCGCGCGGGTGCATGGCAGGCGATCAGGCAATATGCACAGGGGGGATTCCAAGCCCCGGCGGATGCCGGCATGGCCAACGACACCCTGTTCGTGGGTCTGACACCCGCCGATACCGTAATCATTGACACCGTCTACAACCTGAACGGACCGGTATTTGTATTCAACGATGGCGTGCTGATCTTTCAAAAGGCCAATGCAACCATTTCCGGTGACATCAATGTGTTCCAGAACGGCACCTTACTGGTTGATTCTTCAACGCTTTATTTTCCGCAACAATATTTTTACCAGCGCGCACTGGTTGTGGCCCAGCAGGGGCGTGCATGGATCCGGGGCAGCACGCTTAATTATAACGGACTTTCCCATAACCTGGTGGTGGCCGACTCCGGTTTTTTCGTTATGGAAGACGTGGTCAACAACGACTGGACCACGGCGGGCGCCTGGGGATCCGCTGTCATTGACATCAACGGAACCACCCTTGGGGGCGAGTATATCCTGAGCGGCAATGCGCAGGTCAGTTTCAGGCACACGCCCACGCTGCTGCTCTGGCACCATTTTCCGGATTCCGCGGTAGTGGATTTCTCGTTTCCGGACGGGGATTCGCTTTATGCCTACCAGTTCGACAACAACCTTCCAGGTGTCAGTGGCATCGGCTATCATGTGGATGCAGACTCCTGTACAGATGTCTGGTGGGGCATCATGCCCGTGAATGGTTCTGACGTGACAATTTCAAACTCCAAGCTGCGTACTATTGGCGCATGGTTCGAGCGTGGCGATTCGGCTTCGGTAAGCGGCCTGATCAACAATTCAAGCTACGTGAACTTCACCGCACCGCTCACAGATCGCAACCTGGAACTCGTCAACACAGACGTACAGACGTGGAGCCTTTATGTTTTCGACAGCAGCCATATAGATGTTTCCAGCTGCATTGTGGGAGAAATTGGAACGTTGGGCCGGGCCACGGCCTTTACACAGTCATTCCTGCTGGACGGGAGCGGGGGATACTTCTGGGCGTCGGATACGAGCGTGACCATCGCATCAGGGGTCTCTGTCACTTCCAACATCCGCAGCGAGCGTAACGGCGTGTTCCTGTTCGGCTACGGCACCGTTGCCAATGGGATTGCATCCGCCACCGGGCAGTCTGTAATGGTTACCGTGCAAAGCACCCTGCCACAGGATCCTGTTCCTTATGACGGGGCCGTCGCCTGGAATGCACGGATTGCCCAGCCGCAATCTGGATTAACCAATGACGTCATACCGGTCACGGGATCCGCATGGCTGGAGCAGGGACCACAGGGCTCATGGATGGATTTCGGGAGTTACAGCCTCGGCTACCGTGCCACGGGAACCGGACCCTGGACCTTAATCGTGACCGACTCCCTGGCCGAGGTATACCAGGGTGTGCTGGGCAACTGGAATACAACCGGGCTTTCGCCCGGCGGATATGAATTGCAGCTGGTGGTAAAGAACGACCTGGGCGACAGTGTCAATGCCATCGTAACTGTTACGTTGCTGCCCGGACAGGTGTCGGTTGAAATGCCGGGGCGTGCTTCCCCTGTGCTTTTGTACCCGAACCCGGCCACCGGCCTGGTTACACTCCGGTGCGGTGAATGTTTTGAAGGGGGTTTGTGGAAACTGGACCTGTTCGACCTGGCGGGTCGCAAAGTGGTTGAATTGTCTTTTGCCGGGAATCCGGGCGGACCGCCGGTGGTCGATGTTTCCGGGCTAAAACCGGGTACCTATTTATTTATGGTGCACCTGGCTTCCGGAATAGCCCGCGGTATTTTGCAAATCGTCCGGTACTAACTCCTGGGTATTGGCTGGTGCGCCGCCGGTGCCCAGCACGCGTTCCGGCTTTTGCGCAAACTCCTGTTTTTCAATGAATCGTGCTTTCACGGGACGGATTCCTGCCGTAACCTTACACCTGCAACGCCGTATGAGGAAATATATTTCTGATCGGGTGCATGCCGGTAACATGATGGTATGGCCAGATCCTCCTTCCAGGGGAAGGAAATTGCCAGACGATGAAACGCCCGTACCTGCCCGTACTCCTTTGTTTCCTGTTTTCGGCGCTCCAGGCGCAGGATGTAACCACGCTTGCCGGTATGGCAGGCTCCTCCGGATTCATGGACGGGACAGGAACGTCAGCACGCTTCAACAGCCCGCATGACATTTGCGTTGACGCGTCGGGTAACGTTTTCGTAGCCGACCGTTATAATCACCGTATCAGGCAAATCACACCTGCCGGTGTTGTGACCACATTCGCGGGAAGCGGGGCGCCCGGAAGCACGGACGGTACCGGGACGGCGGCCACCTTCAACGAACCGTGGGCTGTCGCCTGCGATACCAGCGGCAACCTCTACATCGCAGATACCAAGAATTACAAAATCCGAATGATCACGCCGTCAGCGGTGGTCACGACCATTGCCGGCACAGGCGTCTTCGGTACCACGAACGGACCCGTGGGTACTGCCCAGTTCGGCTTTCCGGCCGGTATCGACGTGTCGCCCGACGGCAGCGTAATATATGTGTCCGACCGGATGACGCACGTGATCCGGAAGATTGAGGCAGGAACGGTGACCACCCTTGCCGGTACGCCATTTATTCCCGGCAGTACCGATGGTACCGGCGCCGCGGCACGGTTCGACCACCCGTTCGCCATTGCCCTTGATACCGCAGGAAATATTGTCGTTACCGACCAGTGGAATAACAAGATCCGGCGGGTTTCTCCTTCCGGGGTCGTAACCACGCTTGCCGGTACCGGTACGGCAGGAAGCAATAACGGAAGCGGATTCTCTGCCACGTTCAACGCCCCGTGGGCGGTGACAGTGGATGGCCAAAACAACATTTATATAGGTGATGGAAACAACTACACCATCCGCATGATTTCGTCAGGCATGGTCAGTACCTATGCCGGTATAACCGGTATGCCCGGTTTCACCAACGGCCCTGTGGCAACGGCCACCTTCCAGGGAGTGACCGGCCTGGACAGTTACGATGCACAACAAAAACTCCTCGTAGCAGACTCCTATAATCACATGATTCGTGTCATCACGCCATCGTCGAACGTCACGCTCACCGTTTCCAGTGATGCCACGAACAATGTTATCTGCCTGGGGGATACAGTTACGGTTACCGCCTCGCCTGCCGGGCTCAGCGATTATACCT
This sequence comes from Bacteroidota bacterium, assembly GCA_024638565.1. Taxonomy (GTDB): domain Bacteria; phylum Bacteroidota; class Bacteroidia; order AKYH767-A; family OLB10; genus JAHEKC01. The sequence continues at coordinate 5,461 of JAHEKC010000019.1, read as the reverse complement.
TTTACGAAGGCACGATACAGCTGGGGATGAACCAGACTGGTGTGCTGTCTCTGCCCGGTCTTTCCGCAGGGAATCACTCTATTCATTGCACGGCCAGGGACCTGCTGGGCGTAACAGTCATTTCAGATACCATCGTTATTTCTGTTGTGACCGCACCACCCGCATCAATCAGTCCTTCGGGGAACCAGGCTATTTGCCAGGGAGCGAATCTAACGCTGACTGCAAGTGCCGGAAGTACCTATGTATGGAGTTCCGGCGCCACGATCCCTGCTATTCAGGTGTCGGTAGCCGGTACATACACGGTAACGGTCAGCTCTGCTGCCGGCTGTTCTTCCCAGTCCCCGCCCGTCAGCGTAACAGTGAATCCGGCCCCTTCAGCACCACTCGCTTCCGGAGATACCGTTTGCCCGGGCGGGCAGGCAGTCCTGGTGGTCCAGGCTCAACCCGGCACCACCTACCAATGGTTTGCACTGCCGGTTGGCGGCAATCTGCTGGCCAACGGCCAGACCTACACCACCGGCCCTCTGGCTCAAACAACGACTTTCTACGTGGAAGCACAGTCGGGTGGTTGTTCGTCCGCCGCACGGACACCGGTACAGGTGCTGGTGCGCACGGCACCAGTGGCGTCCTTCACCTCTTCTGTACTTACCACGACGGGTTCCGGATTCCTGGTTGGATTCATGAACACGACACAAAACGGAGGCACGTATGCCTGGGTTTTCGGCGATCCCGCTTCCGCAACCAATACATCCTCGCTGTCGGATCCGCAGCATACTTACAGCCAGCCTGGTTCCTACAGCGTCACGCTGGTGGCAACCGGTCCCGGTGGTTGTGTGGACTCCGTCCTGCAGAATATCACCCTATCCAGGCGGAATGATGCTTACATCCCCACGGCGTTCACGCCCAACGGCGACGGGCAGAACGACGGGTTTCGTGTCCGCGGCAGCAATATTGAAGCCGTTGAGATGAGCATCTATAACCAATGGGGTCAGCTCATCTTCCATGCACCGGTAAACCTGTGGGACGGCACCGTCAGCGGTGACGTGGTTCAGACCGGCACATACATATACGTGATCGAGGTGACGTATACCAATGACATCACAGAAAAGCATAAAGGGCAGGTCAGTGTCATCAGGTAACCAAGCGTTGAAAAGAATCTGCATCCATATCGCATTCCTTGCCAGCTGTTTTGCCGCAGCGGCACAGGATCCGCATTTTTCACAATACGGAAACCTGCCCCTTTACCTGAATCCTGCACTGACCGGACATGACATAGAGCATGTGCGGATGACGGCCGTATACCGGAACCAGTGGCCTGGCATTACCAGCCCGTACACGACCGAAGGTATTTTCGTGGATAAGAAGGTAGGCCGGTTCGGGTTCGGACTGCAGGTATTTAAAAACGGCGCCGGTGAAGCATCCATCCAGCGACTGGATGCGGGCGGCATGCTGGCATATCACCTCCCGCTCGGACGCGAAGGCGCATTGTCAGGCGGCCTGCAGGTGGGGATGATGAACAAGAAATTCAACCCGGACAAGCTTTCGTTCGATAACCAGTATATAGAGGATACCGGGTTCGACCCTGCTTTGCCGCACGGCGAGGTTTTTGCCAATACAAGTATTACCAGGCCTGATCTTACCTTCGGCCTCCTTTACAAGCACGGCTTTCATAATCCGAAAGCCACCTTCAAGCCTTTTGGCGGGGTATCCTTTGCGCACCTGAACCGCCCGGACGAGGTATTTATCTCCGGTGATATCCGTCTGCCGATCCGTCAGACCTACCATGCTGGTGCGGGAATCAGGCTGAATAAAAGCATGGAACTGCGCCCCATGGCCCTGTATATGATGCAGGAAAGTTTTTCCGAATTCTATACCGGCGCCACGCTGGCATTCCTGACCAGCAATGCCAACGCCTTCCAGGCCGGGATGTTTCTCAGGAACAGCGATGCCGCCATTGCCTACGCGGGATTCCAGGTGAACAGGTTGTTTGTCGGCACCAGCTATGACTTCAATATTTCATCGCTGAACGAGGCAAGTGGCGGACATGGTGCGCTGGAACTTACCGTCAGCTATACATTTAAGAAACGTCACAAGGGTAAACCCACAGACCCTGCGGAGATTATAGTCAAGGCTCCGGTAAAGAAGAAAAAAATCAGACACCTGGCCAGGCGTGAACAGGAAACCCTTGCACTTGGTGTGACGGCTCCCGAACACCTGGAGGGAAGGAATGTGCTTTCCCCGGCTGTGGGTGACGAGCAACCCGTGCTTGCACGGAAAACACCTGCGAAGCCGGTTCAGCCGGAGCCGCAACAGGAACAGGAAACACGTCTTGCGGACACACCCGTGGAATCCATGACCACGAGGGAATCCGCAAAGCTGGCCACCACCGGCATGCCTGGCAGTCTCGGGGACCGGAGGTCGCGAACACCGGACCTGCCTTCGATCAGGGAAGAATCGCCCGGGATTAATAAGATCGACACCCGCACGGAAGAAGTGCCCGTGCAGGAACCAAATCAACTGCCGGCCACGAAACCGGTCATGGCTTCAACCGGCATCCGGATTGACGAAACGCCGGTTGTCAAATCATTGGTCGACAGCGACGGCGACGGCATCAGCGATGCCAACGACGAATGCCCGTTTATCAAAGGTGATATTGGAACCCGGGGATGTCCTGATACGGATAAGGACGGCGTGGTGGATATGAAGGACCGGTGTCCGATGGAACCCGGTACCGCATCCAATCGCGGCTGTCCCGAAACGGAACCCGCGTTTGCAAAAGCCATGCTGATCAGGAATTTTTCCAATATAGAATTTGAAACCGGCAAGGCGGTGGTAAGAACCCATGACCTTTATGACATCGTGGAGCATGCCATCGATATCCTTTATGCCAACCCTGAAAGCCGGATTATCCTGACCGGCCACACGGACAGTGAAGGCGACGATCTTTTCAATATGACCCTTTCATTGAATCGCACGGTCGTGGTCAGCCAGTACCTGCAGCGGCAGGGCATCGCACCTGCGAGAATCCAGATGGTCAATTACGGGGAAACCATGCCGTTGATGGATAACAGCGACGAATATGGCAAGGCCCGGAACCGGAGGGTGGAGATCAACATCGTGCGGAACTGACGGCTTGTTGGCTCGCATTTCAAAGTTCAAATTTCCAGGTTGACGTCTTTTCGAGCGAGTGCTTGCGTTAGCAGGAACGGTCGCGGCAATCTCCCGCCTCAACCCATCCACCGGTAGCCGGTAGAAATTCACCATCCAAGGTTCGACTGCTGTGGCCACCAATTCCGGATCACGCCCGTCTTCATCGCATTTACACCGGCAATCGTGACTTCTGGGTAGCAGGCCACCCCGGAGGATCACTGAATACTGTTTTCGCGGGAATACTTTTCTTTGCCTTCCGGCCGATGGCCGGATCCAAACCACTGCTTCATCATGAAAAGAATAATAATCCTGTTCAGTGCTCTCGTCTTTTCAGCCCAGCCTGCGGACGCCCAGAATGATTCCGCTTATATCCGCAAGATTTATGACATGAATTTACGTGACGGAAACACATACGAATGGCTCAGGGAGCTGACTACCCGTATGCCATCACGACTGAGTGGTTCCCCGGGCGCCGCGCAGGCGGTCGAATGGACGGACTCCCTGATGAAGTCGCTGGGGGTTGAAACATGGCGGCAGGAATGCATGGTCCCGCACTGGGTTCGTGGCGTGGAACAGGGACATATTGTCGTCAGGGGAAAGAAAATCGAAGTTCCCATATGTGCGCTCGGTGGCAGCATTGCCACACCTCCTGATGGGATAATTGCAGAGGTCGTGGAAGTGAAACGCATGGAAATGGTGGATATACTTGGCAAGCAGGGCCTGCTGGAGGGCAAGATCGTATTCTACAATGAGCCCATGAATCCGACATACATCAACACCTTCCGCGCTTACAGCGAAGCGGTCAGGCAACGGTGGTCGGGTGCCATCAAGGCGGCGCCATACGGTGCGGTGGGCGTGGTAGTGCGTTCCATGACCCTTCGTATGGACGACAAGCCGCATGCAGGCAGCATGGGGTATGTGGATTCCGTCCAGAAGATACCCGCCTGTGCCATCAGCACACTGGGAGCCGAGAAGCTAAGCGAGTATATCCGGAATAACCCTTCGAACCAATTCAGTTTTAAACTTACCTGTAAGACCCACGAGGACAAGCTATCATATAACGTGATAGGTGAGATCAAGGGCACCAAGTACCCGCACGAGATCGTCACGGTGGGTGGCCACCTGGATGCATGGGACCTTGGAGTAGGCGCGCACGACGACGGGGGTGGATGCATGCAGGCCATAGAGGTGCTACGCGTCTTCAAGTCACTGGGCATCCAGCCTAAAAGAACACTGAGGGCCGTCATGTTCATGAATGAGGAAAACGGGGGTATGGGAGGTAAGAAGTACGCGGACGAGGCCCGTGCCAAGGGAGAAAATCATATTGCCGCCATTGAAAGCGATGCAGGGGTACTGACACCCCGCGGACTCAGCTTCAAGGGAGACACCACGCTCGTCGAACACGTGATGCGGTGGAGCTCTCATTTTACGCCTTACATGGCCGATCGCTGGTTCCACGGGTATGGAGGTGCCGACATCAACCACCTGGGCGCAAAGCTGTGCCCGGAACTGGATTGCCTGGTCCTGATTGGCATGGCACCTGACTCGCAGCGTTATTTCGATTTCCACCATTCATGGAATGATACTTTCGACCAGGTCAACAAAAGGGAATTGGAACTGGGTGCAGCGCTGATGACCTCCATGGCGTTTCTGCTAACGGAGCACGGCATAGAGGAGTGAACCGTTTACCGGTACCCGTTACCCGACTGGCGGCGGCGTGCTTTTTTTTCCGATTGTTCTTTCTTGTCCTTCAACCGTCGTTCCTTGTGGGTCGCTGATGGCCTGGTGGGAATACGCTTCTTGACCGGCGCCAGTGCTTCCGTAACCAGCAACAGGAATTTTTCGAATACACGCAGCTTGTTGGCCCATTGCGAACGTTCCGTATCACAGGTGATGCGCAGGACGCCGTTTTTGGTCACCCGCGAACCGAGTTTTTTCACCAGGGTTGCTTTCTGTCCTTCATCCAACCGCTCAGAATCCACGATGTCAAAAGTAAGCTCAACCTTGGTGGAAACCTTGTTAACATGTTGTCCGCCGCTGCCACGGCTGCGTACGGCCCTGAACCTGATTTCTGGAAGAAAACTCCTGGGATCTATGCGCATGCCTGTTTCAGGGTGCAATCCGGAATCGGTCCGCATCCGGGAGGAATGGCAACCGCCTGCGTACATCCATCAGCGTCTGACGGGAAAACGTAACCGTCTTTACGAACCGCGTACCAGATCTTTGTTTGAGCAGGTTACATCCTGCAGGATCAAATGCCATGGAATCCCCTGCATACCTGACGCCGTTGCCGTCGATGCCCACACGGTTG